>NZ_QSDM01000001.1:0-311314 GCF_003464045.1 Dorea sp. AM58-8
GGAATGGATATGTCCTGTCTGTGGAACAAATCATGACAGGGATATTAATGCAGCAAAGAATATACTGGAAGAAGGATTAAGACAAATAGCATAAAAATAACAATATAGGGCAGGGACTGCCCGAATTAACGCCTGTGGAGATAGTAGGTTACGAGGTCTGCGAAGCAGGAAGCCCATTGGCTTTAGACAATGGGTAGTTCACTTGGCGAATGCGGAATATTATCAGGTGCCGGAGTCGGTAGACTGTGCTTACTTTTTTAATCCGTTTTCAGTAGAGATACTTCAGAAAGTCATTGCACGGATCCTGGAGTCATATTATGCATGTCCAAGATCCATGCAGTTGTTTTTCTATTATCCATCAGATGAGTATATTGCATATCTGATGACAGTAGACGAGTTGTCATTTGTAGATGAAATCGATTGTCGTGATCTTTTCCCAGGGGATGATCCGAGGGAGCGGATCGTGGTATTTGAAATTTTATAAAAAATTATATTTGATTATTTAGGTTGCTACGCTCCATCGCGACGCCGTTCTCTATGATATCGACTCCAAGGCGTCTAGTGGTTACCGGAACAGCCGTGTTTATTTTCACCACAGTGATGCTCACCGCAGGAATGGTCATGGCTGTGGTGAGAACATTGAACATTAGGATTATAGTTCAGTTCGTCAGCAAGGTATGCAGTGACTGCTTCGTCGGCAGAGCCTGATACGCCGCCATATAATTTGATCCCTGCCTCAGCGAGTGCAGCCTGCGCACCGCCACCGATGCCTCCGCAGATCAAGATATCAACCTGAGCCTGTGACAGAAATCCGGATAATGCACCATGTCCCTGACCGTTGGTAGATACAACCTGTGTTCCTGTAATCTGTCCATTTTCAATATCGTACAATTTGAAGGTTTCAGTGTGTCCGAAATGTTGGAAAATCATACCATTTTCATAAGTTGCTGCAATTCTCATAGCTCCATTCTCCTTTTTCTCAATGATTGATGTTGCGACGGAATCGTACGCTGATGTGCATCGAGTAAAGCAATGTGAAGAAGTATCACCCTGGCACAGGCGATAATGTCCGCCGGATATCAGCAGAGTTTTTCCGTGAATCAGACTGTCTGCAATTTTGTATCGGGCAGATTCATAGATTTCTGTAACGGTTGTACGAGAGATTTCCATTTGTTTTGCACATTTTTCATGTGTAAAACGTTCCAGGTCAATCAAGCGTATAGCTTCAAACTCATCCAGTGTCAGGCAGATTGTACCATCGGAAGGGAATCCTTCGGGTCTAAAACTATCGTATACAGGTTCCGAACATATTTTTCTACATTTGCTTGGTCTTGCCATATCAGTCCTCCAAAATATTTCCGTCATATGTCGAAAATAGTATAACTTATATATGATAGAAATACAAGTCACTATGAAAAAATGAGTGACTATATATTTTATTATCAGTATTCAAATTGTTGGTGTCCAGTGATATAATCCTAATGTTGCAAAAAAAGAGATCTAAAATGAAATGAGGTATTTATGATGGAATCTATAAAGAAAAAACTGCCGGGCATATTAACCTGCTTTATCATAGCAGTACCGTCCTGGCTTCTCGGTAAGACATTTCCAATCATCGGCGGTCCTGTGATTGCGATTCTCGCTGGCATGCTGATTACGATGGTATGGAAAAATAAGGGAAATGCAGAGACTGGTATTAAATGGACGTCTAAAATTATTCTCCAGACAGCGGTTGTGCTGCTTGGATTTGGAATGAATCTGGGAGTCATTCTCCAGACTGGTAAACAGTCACTGCCGATTATTGTGTGTACGATCAGTACGTCGCTGATTATTGCGTGGATTCTTCGCAAGGTCATTCATGTGCCGTCCAATACATCAATTCTGGTAGGCGTGGGATCGTCTATCTGTGGCGGATCTGCAATTGCGGCAACAGCACCGGTCATTGATGCGGATGATAATGAAGTAGCGCAGGCAATCTCCGTTATCTTCTTCTTTAATGTACTTGCAGCGATATTTTTCCCAATATTAGGAAAAGTCATCGGCTTCGATACCACCTCGGGAGGAGCATTTGGAATCTTTGCCGGAACAGCGATCAATGATACATCTTCCGTAACAGCGGCTGCATCGACATGGGACAGTATGTGGAATCTCGGAAGTGAGACACTGAATAAAGCAGTAACCGTAAAGCTTACCCGTACCCTTGCAATTATTCCGATTACTTTAGGATTATCCGCGATCAGGGCAAAGCAGGCAGCAAAAGATAATCAGAAGACAAACGGATTTAGCCTAAAAAGAGCATTTCCAATGTTTATCTTATACTTTGTGATTGCAGCAATCATCACAACTATATGTATCCATATGGGTGTGAGTGCGGATGTATTCGCACCACTGAAAGAGCTGTCCAAGTTCCTGATCATTATGGCAATGGCAGCAATCGGGCTTAACAGTAATGTGATTGAGCTGATTAAGACTGGTGGTAAGCCGATCATTCTTGGAGCATCCTGCTGGGCAGGTATTACCGTTGTAAGTCTGATCATGCAGCATGTGATGGGAATCTGGTAAGCTATGTTTGCTTGAAATATAAGACAGAAAAGAAGGAATAAGAATGGATATTATTAAGAAATTTGGAGATAAGGTAGGGAGCGAAGCCCTGACAGATCCGGAGAAGGCACGCAGACTTCTCCTGACAGGATATCGTCTGCAGGAAAAAAGATTACGCTTCTTTCCGGATAAAGGGTTACCATCGTCTGGTCAGTACGTAGCAAGAGTTGTAATGCGTAATATTATCCAGGCGCTTGCAAAGCCTGAAAATGCAGCGATGGTAAGCATTTTTGTGCCGGGAGAACTATTGACGGCAGCAGGACTGACGCCGTATTCGGTAGAGGCGTTGTCATGCTTCATAGCTGGAACCAGATGTGAGCAGGCATTCTTGCGAAGAACAGAGGAAGAAGGCTTCCCGGAGACCATGTGCTCTTATCACAGAGTCTTTTTGGGAGCCGCCCTGACCGGTCTTGTGCCGACACCAAAGTGCACTATTTATACCAACCTTGCCTGCGATGGCAATATGATGACATTTCCTTATCTGAAACAGAAGAACGAATTACCTGGATTTTATATAGATGTGCCTTATGAAAAAAATCAGGCTTCTGTGAAATACGTAGCAGATCAGCTGCGGGATATGAAGAAATTTCTGGAAAATGTAACCGGAAAAAAGATCTCCGAGGAGGCGGTGCAGCAGGCAGTTGCTAACAGTAAAAAGGCAGCTGCAAATTATCAGAGACAGCTGGTGCTGCGCAAAGATCATGATCCTGTGACATCCCTGACAAATGAATTGTATGCTATCTTTATGTGCCACTTGTTATCTGGCTCAGAGGCCTCTGTGAAATACACGGAAATGTTACTTGAGGATGTGAAGAAAGCACCAAAAGGCGAGGGACTTCATGTGCTCTGGATGCATATTATGCCGTTTCTTCAGCAGCCGGTGAAGGATGTATTTAATTATAGTAAAAAGATGCACATCAGCGCCTGTGATTTTGTGGCAGACGGATTTCGGGAGATGCATGCGGAGGATCCGTATGAAGCCATGGCAGAAAAGATGGTTTATTGCATTTACAATGGTGATGTGAGTCAGCGGATTCAGATGGCGGAACGACTTGCCAAAGAGACAGAAGCTGACGGCGGAATCCTGTTTGCACACTGGGGATGCAAAGGAACCATCGGTGCATCCAGTCTGATTAAAAACTCTTTGGAGTCAGCCGGACTTCCGACTATGATCCTGGATGGAGATGGATGTAACCCTGCTAATACCAGTGATGGTCAGGTATCTACGAGACTTCAGGCCTTTGTGGAAATGTTAGAAGAAGGTAAGGAGGAGAAAAAGCATGATACATTACGTCTGTAAATATACTCCGATCGAACTTTTTAAGGGATTCGGAGAAGAATGTGCAGTTCTGGAAGAAATGCCGGAGAATTTTGAAATGTCAGACCAGATCGCACATGCGAATCTGTGTGGATTTGGTAAATCTGTGATACAGGCGGTATTGGAAGGAAAAGCAGATCAGTTAGTGCTGGTCAATTGCTGCGATTCCATGCGCAGGGTATATGATATTGTAGCAAGTACCGGTAAATGCAAATTCTTATACATGCTGGATCTTCCGCATGAAGATAACGAATGCGAAAAGGTCAAATTCGCCGGAGCGATTCACCGTTTAAAGGATGCATATGAAGCATATTCCGGACAGCAGTTTGATAAAGAGCTCTTTCTCCGATCATTTGCGGAATCAGAGAAAGAGAGAGAACCATATATCGGTGTATTGGGTGTGCGTGTCAGTGGTGTGCTGGAAGACATGATACAGGACAACATCCAGATGAAGGTTGACAACCTGACCTGTACAGGCGGTCGTAGACTGGCCGTGCTGCCGGAAGAGATGGAGACCATGGACGAAGATGCCATGTTTCTTGCATATGCGGATGCACTTCTGGCACAGATGCCATGTTTCCGAATGAATAACAGCACCAGAAGAAATCAGCTGTATCTGGATCCGGATCTGAAAGGAATCATTTACCATACGATTAAATTCTGTGATTATTATGGATTTGAATATGCAAGTATCAAGAAAAATATCAAGGTTCCGCTTCTTAAGATAGAAACTGATTTCACGAGTCAGAGCGCAGGACAGCTACTGACCAGAATTCAGGCATTTTCAGAAACAATTGAAGGATCGGAAGATATGGATCCGGGAACAGGCATCAGCGAGGAGGCAAGAAAGAAGATGAAATCAGGAGTTTATTATGTAGCGGGAATCGACAGCGGTTCCACAAGTACCGATGTGGTGATTCTTGATCAGAATGGTAAGATTAAATCAACGATGATCATTCCGACCGGTGGCGGGGCAATGATGAGTGCAGAGAAGAGTCTTGCAGCGGCAGTAGAAAAAGCCGGAATACAGGAAGAAGATATCGTGCGGATCGTAACGACCGGATACGGACGCGCTTATATTGACAGTGGAGATGACAGCATTACGGAGATCACTTGCCACGCAAAGGGTGCGCATTATCTGAATCCGAATGTGCGGACGATCATTGACATCGGCGGTCAGGACATCAAAGCAATCAGTATTGACGAGCATGGTGCGGTAACGAATTTCCTGATGAATGACAAATGTGCGGCAGGAACAGGGCGCTTTCTGGAAATGATGGCAAGAACGCTGGGACTTTCATTAGAAGAAATGAGCACCAAAGGACTGGAATGGAAAGAAAATATTGTAATTTCCAGCATGTGCACTGTATTTGCAGAGTCAGAAGTGGTATCATTAGTAGCACAGAATAAAAATGTGGCAGATATTATCCATGGGTTAAATGTATCCGTTGCGTCCAAGGTAGGTGCACTTGCAGCCCGTCTTGGAAAGAAGAATCCGGGAGAATATATGATGACCGGCGGTGTGGCGAAGAACCAGGGCATTATCAATGCGCTGGAGGAAAAACTCGAAGCAAAACTTTATATCTGCGATGAAGCACAGCTCTGCGGTGCACTGGGAGCAGCATTATTTGCCTATGAGAAATGTACCGCCGGAGAATAGACTTTTGGAGTAAATTATGCTAAATATAATAGAAATCAAAGATTTTAACGCGCCGGAGCTCGATGTGTACGCAAGACTTACGGAAGCACAGCTTCTGAATAAAGATCATCCGGAAGATGGCATGTTCATTGCGGAAAGCCCGAAGGTAATCGGCAGGGCACTGGATGCAGGTTATACACCTGTGTCAGTGCTGGTGGAACAGAGACAGCTGGAAGAAAATGACGAAACCAGACAGGTCCTCAGAAGATATGAGAACACGGATATTCCAATCTATACAGCAGATTTTGATGTGCTTGAGAAGCTCACGGGATTCAAACTGACCCGCGGAATGCTCTGCGTAATGCGTCGCAGACCACTTCAGAATTACCTGGAACTGTGTGCGGGCAAGAGCAGAATTGCCATTCTGGAAAATGTCATGAATCCGACCAATGTGGGAGCCATTTTCCGGTCAGCGGCAGCCCTTCATATGGAAGCAGTTTTGTTGACACCAGGGTGCAGTGATCCACTTTATCGGAGAGCGTCCAGAGTTAGTATGGGAACGGTATTTCAGGTTCCGTGGACGTCCATTCAGGATGAGAATGAGATCCGATGTCAGCGGGAAATACTCTGGCCTAAGCAGGCAATCACTGAATTGAAACAGATGGGATATAAGACAGCGGCACTTGCACTGACGGATGATTCGGTCAGCATTGATGATTCGAACCTGATGCAGGAAGAGAAACTTGCGGTGATCCTTGGCACAGAAGGTGACGGCTTGATGCAGGAGACGATGGAGCTCTGTGATTATACGGTTAAGATTCCGATGGCACAAGGCGTGGATTCTTTGAATGTGGCAGCAGCCAGTGCAGTGGCATTCTGGCAGCTGGGAAAGAGGTAACATACCTGGATAGGTGATAGAGGTGAGTAGTTCATGGAGATAAAAAACCGCCAGAAAAGAAAAGAGAGAAAAAAACGAGTTGCAATTCTGATGCTGGTGATTGTGGCTTCCGTTATCAGTCTGGCTTTGTGGCAAAATCAACAGAACAAGGCACAGGAAGCGGCAAAGAAAGTGGAAGAAGCGAAGGACAAGTCTAAGAAAGATAAGTCCGATAAAAAAGATACATTTGACCGGGAGAAGCTGGCAGCAGCCGGCTGTCCGGAGACTTTGCTGGATCTTGCAGAGCGCAATCCGGAGACCATCGATTTTGTCAAAGGCTATCTTGATTATGACAGCGCTTCTGTTAACAGAGACATTTCCGCAGAGGTTCAGCAGGGCACGATTCCGCTGTTCCTGCAATGGGATAAGCGTTGGGGATACGAACAGTATGGCGATAATTTTATGGCAGTCACAGGCTGTGGCCCTACCTGCCTGTCTATGGTTTACAGTGGCCTGACAGGAAAGACAGATATGAATCCCTATGAGGTCGCAAAAAGAGCGGATGCAGAAGGCTATTATGTGAATGGAGAAGGCTCGTTGTGGACGATCATGGAGACATTTGCCGGCGAACTGGGACTTCACTCAGAATCCATCATGCTGGATGAAAATACGATAAAAGCGGAACTTGCAGCAGGTAAGCCAATCATTTGTGTCGTCGGGCCTGGGACATTTACCGATAATGGACATTTTATGGTGCTGACAGGTGTATCGCAGGACGGTAAGATACTGTTACATGATCCTAACAGCAAAGCAAACAGTAATAAAGAATGGGATTATGCAGAACTGGCATCACAGATACAGGCATTGTGGGCATATAGCGTGGGTTGATCCATGTGCCGGAAAATAATAGAGAGAATCGAACATGAAGGAAAATAGAACATGACATATTATGACAGAGAAGACCAGTTTCTGCGTCAGCGTCTGCAGAAAGAGATCCCGATCCTTACCGCGTTGATCAAAAATCTATATGGAGAATTGGATAAAAAGTTCCATCTGAACGGAGCGAAAGTGCCGGTGACATTTGGATTTGATACGGACAGTCTGGGCTCCTATACCAGACGGAGTGCCCATGAAAAGGAACATTTTCATTTTTCACTTCTTTTCATTGCATATGGAGTCAAGAATCCACTGCCCAAAGAAGACCGTATAGATCTGTTCAAACACGAGTATGCACACTATATGCAGTACAATATGCAGATACCCGAACAGTATAAATGGCAGACGGGAACGCACGGAAGCGCATGGAAATATTGCTGTTCGCTTGTAGGTGCTGCGCCGACGCCTTATTACAAAGCCGGGGAAGCACTGATGAACCACGATTATGATAAAGTATTGAAGAACCGGATCCACGACAAATCCGTGCCGATCCGTGATACGTATCGGCGTCTGCAGACTGCACAGAAGCAGAAGGATGAGGTTGTTCAGTATAAGCTTGGGGATACCGTTACACATCCAAAATTCGGTAACGGTGTGGTAGAAAAGATCAACCAGAGATCCGGCGGTGTACATCTGCATATCCGGTTTGACGGCGAAGTGAAATGTATCGACCAGAAATGGCTGTCGAGAAAGAAATATACGTAAATATACAGACGGTATCCTGCAGATAGAAAATAGGAAATGCATGCGGAAATATATTAGAAATTCTGGTATAATTGATTCAGATAATAATGAGAGGTTAAAGAAAGGAACTACGAAAATGCTTAAAAATCCTGAACAGACAAAAAATGAAATTGTAGAATGGATAAGAGATTATTTCAAGAAAAACGGTCCAGACTGTGATGCCGTTGTTGGTGTGTCCGGCGGAAAAGACTCCAGCGTGGTTGCAGCGCTTCTGGCAGAGGCACTTGGAAAAGACCGTGTAGTCGGCGTTATGATGCCAAATGGAGTACAGAGTGACATCAGTGATTCACAGGAGATTGTATCTCTATTAGGTATAAAAAATGTAACTGTTAATATCAAGGACGGCGCAGATGGATTATCAGGTGCAGTAAACAAAGCACTTGCAGAAAGCGACACTGTTCATACGAATGAACTTTCTCGGGATTCCATGATCAATATGCCGCCACGTCTCAGGATGAGCACACTCTACGCAATTGCTCAGGCACTTCCAAATGGTGGGCGTGTGGTAAATACCTGTAACCGTTCCGAAGATTATATTGGATATTCTACCAAATACGGCGATGCTGCCGGGGACTTCAGCCCCCTTGCAAATTTGCTTGTACACGAAGTTATCCAGATCGGTGAAGTACTTGGAATCCCAGAGAGACTGACCAAGAAAGCACCGTCTGACGGACTCAGCGGAATGACCGATGAGGATAAGATCGGATTTACATACGCCACACTGGATCATTATGTACTGACCGGCGAGTGCGAAGACGAAGAGATAAAGAAGAAGATTGACCGGATGCATGCGATTAACCTGCATAAACTGCAATTAATGCCGACATTTAAGCTGGAAGAGCATGAGTAGGGGAATAGAAGAATAACGAATTGCATTAAATATAAACAAATATGAAAAAGAATGTACATATTAGAAATAAATCAAAGGAGTTTCATCCTTTAAGTAAAAAATCTATAGAATTAAATGTATTGAGGGTTTACCTAATGCTCAAACGCATCCTAAGATTTGGCAAGCGGATTATATGGTATATGAAAGATATTATCCCTATTATAATGTGTGGTATTATTTTTGAACTAATTGTTATTCCAATAGGTTTGTTTCTGAATAAATATAAATCATGGATAGATGGAATTTGGGATTTGAGAACTTTTTTACTCACATCTGTTTAATTGCAATTGTATTAAAGATTTATAGTTCGGAAAGTGAAAGGCACAAATCTTTGACAAAACAGTATGAGGTATATGAATCATTTAAATATGCATCCCAACGGTTTGTATGCTCATTATGCAGAATTGTCGAGATTGAAATTAATCATGATTTTTTTGGGACAGATACAGGATTTGATGATTTTTATGAAACGATTAAAGAAAAATTGGAATGTTGTTTTCCGGAAATTCAAAATGAAATTATTGAAGATGATTACTTGTTATATTCTACCAAGAAAATTCCAAGAGAAGTTGTAATTAAAATATATTTTAAACAATATTTACGTGAACTGGATAATGTAAATAGTCTACTTTATGCAGAAAACTTTATTGGTCCAATGGAACATGCTGTAGAGCAAATCAATTATATTTATAATGAATTGCAAGCCGAAGAATGTGTTGTAGAAGAACAGGCAAGTAATTATACTGACATACAATTGTTAAAGTTTGTGGATGTTATTTCGAGATGTATTTATCCTGCTGTTAAAGATTTAAGGCATCCTTGGCGTTGGGATTTCAAAATAAGAGAAAAAATGTGTCAAATAATAAATAATTAAAAATGAAAAATAATAATGCAATCAGAGTGGCTGTTCAGATTATTGGATAGCTACTTTTCGTATAATGAGATCGCTTACGAATTATTTGGGAATGTATAGTTTAATAAAAGTTGAAAACTTGATATTTAGCATTTCCAAAATTATAAATAAGATGATATTATCGTAAATTCAAGCATTAAAATACTTTTTATCCTACGATAATTGCGATGATTGCAAGAAAATCATATAATCTTGCAAAAAAAGATGTTGAATTATACAAGAAAAGTGGTAGAATGTAATAAGAAAGGACGTGGTATAATGACGAAAAGTGCAAGAATACAAGAAAATATCACAAGATTTCTTGCAGATGGATATCCTCATACTGTTCAAGAAATAAAAGCATTTTTACAGCAGGTAGGGGTTTCTGATTATTCAGAGGGGCAATTTTCAGGTTCAATAAATACAATGCTTAGAAACAAATCTATCGAAAAAGTGGATAGAGGAATTTATAAAATTAATCAAAATTGTGGAGGTGAAGGTTTTATGAAAACATGTTTTGTGGTATCTCCTATTGGAGATGAGGGAAGTGAAATAAGAGATAGTGCAGATAAGTTATTTAAATATATTATTAGCCCAGTTTGTGAAAAATGCGGATTTGAACCTGTACGAGTAGATCAAATTAACGATTCTGATTCGATTACACAAACAATTATTGATAAATTGTTATCGTCAGAACTTGTTATAGCTGATATTTCTGGACATAATCCGAATGTCTTTTACGAAATGGGGTATAGAAAATGTACAGATAAACCTATTATTCACCTTAAAAAGAAAGGTGAAAGTATACCATTTGATGTGAATACGGTAAGGACTTTTGAATATGATTTAACTGATTTGGATAATGTTGCAGCAACTAAAAACCGTTTAGAGCAAGCAATAGCAGCATTTTCTTTCAGTGAGCAAGATGATAGTTTAGAACAAGGTGAGGAAGCAAGTAAAACACTATTTGCACAAGGTATTATTCCTATGTTATATCAAATTCTAGATTCTATTAATGAATTGAAAGAAGAAGTAAATAAAAAGGATACAGAAACTATACAAACAATCATGCAAACAAGTTTAAATAGTGCAAAAAAAGAGGAATCTACGGATGCTGTTATGATTAAAATGCTGTTACCTGAATTAATTAAGAATCCAGAGTCATTTCAAAATTTAATGCAAATTGCTGAAATAGCTAATAAATCTAAAAAGTAAGTGAGTATTAAAACGTTTGCTAGTCTAAACTGTAAAAGAAATTGGTGGTGGGATTTATTCTCAGCACCATTTTTAAAATCAGTATTTCGAGTCTTTTTAAGAATATGAGAAGTTTGAGGTTAACTGTATTTCAGCTTTTTACGAGAAAAGTCATATCTACAAAGGCAATTCTGATTTTTGTGTTCATTTATATTATGTGTAGTGGCAACCAAGTGCGATATATGGAAAAAGATATGATATACTATATATAAAAGTACAAAAGAGAAAATCTTAATTATGATAAGGGTTGAGTTAGATGAAAATATTTGTAGATGCTGATGCGTGTCCCGTAGTTCATATTGTGGAAAAACTCGCTAAGAAATATGAGATACCTTGCAAATTACTCTGTGATACGAATCATGTATTGCGTTCAGACTACAGTGATGTGATTGTTGTGGGAGCTGGAGCGGATGCGGTGGATTTTAAATTGATTTCGCTGTTACATCGTGGAGATATCTGCGTGTCTCAAGACTATGGAGTTGCAGCTATGGCACTTGGAAAAGGATGTTATGCGATTCATCAGAGTGGGAAATGGTACACAAACGAGAATATTGATCAAATGCTGATGGAGCGTCATTTGGCGAAAAAGGCGAGACGAAGTAGTAGAAAGAATCATCTGAAAGGTCCAGCGAAGAGAACGGAAATGGATGATCAGAGGTTTGAAGAATCGTTTGAGAAGATGATTCGGAAGGCACTGGCAGAAGATAAAACGGTATAATTATTCAGTTATATAAAACGGAGTGAAACATATGAGTAAAATTAACGAAATGAGAGTAGGATTTGAAACGGCATATATAGACGGATCGGTTGTTTCAAGTAGTACATATCGACCACAGTTTGTATCCAATAATCATAAAGAAGGAAAGAAAGTACTCTCATCTATAGAGGATGAGCTTTTGTCATGTGATGGATTTCAGATTAGTGTGGCATTTATTACAATGAGTGGTATCACTCCGCTTCTGCAGACATTGAATGAGGCGGAACTGGAACAGGATCCAGAAGCTGCAAAAACAGAGGATCTTGAAGCACTCTTTCCGGAAAAACAGCAAAAAAACGAAAATCAAGAGCTACAGATGCGGAACGTTTTAAGGGAGTTCCTGTTGAAAAAAGTATCTGGAACTTTCTGAGGAAGAGAAATTCTGCCCTGTCTGTGGTACCCCACTGAAAGAAATCGGGGAAGAGTTTGTCCGCCGGGAACTGGTCTTTGTACCGGCAAAACTGAAAGTATATGGATACTACAGCAAGAACTATGAGTGTCCGCAGTGCAGGCTTCAGGATATTCCGGTCATCAAAAAAGGAAAAGATGGCAGAGCCCATATGCTTTATGGAATGGCTTCTGCAGGAACGGTTGCCTGGGTAATGTACCAGAAGTCAAATGACTGCTAACGTAATTGGAGGTTTGTTGGGAGGAATTTTTTCGGAACAAAGTCCTGTTTCAAATAGGTTAAATGAAGTGATTTCTAATGCACTAGAGGAGGTAGAGAAAAAAGAGGAAAAGTAGGTTATTTGGAAATGCTAAATTATTTTCAGTGATTATAAACAGTGAAGAGATATATTTAAGTCAATAGATAGTTTTTGAAAGAAAAGGTGAGTATGAAAATGGAGAATAAGCCAAGAGTTTTTGTAATTATGCCATTTAATGATAGTTTTTTGGCATTATATGACAAATTAAAAAAAGATTTTGAAGGAGAATTTGTATTTACAAATGCAGGTGATTTAGATAATCAACAGAATGTATTACAGGATATAGTGGAAGGTATTTATCAAGCAGATGTTGTCATTGCTGATCTTACGGGATTGAATCCTAATGTGTTTTATGAATTAGGTTTAGCTCATGCTATGAATAAAAAGGTGATTATTATTACGCAAGATCTTGGTGAGTTGCCATTTGATATAAAATCGTATCGTGCGAATGAATATAGTCTACAGTTTAATAAAATACAAAAATTGGTTGATGAGATCAGAAAATTGCTATATGGAGCAATAAATAATAATATCACATATGGAAATCCTGTTTCCGATTACATTCCTGATTTCTATAAAAATGATATATTACTCGTTTCAAGCAATAGCATAGAAGAAATGACTTGTCTGGACAATGATAGTAAAGAAAATGTGATTAATAACAAAAATGACAGTTTGGATGATAATGGATTTTTTGATTATATTGCGGAAATTGAAGATAATTCAACAAAAATAACGGAGGAAATTAGCTCCATGTGTGATGAGTTAAATGATATGAACATATCTATCAATGCGTCAACAAAAGAAATTGAACGTTCAAATTCTCAAGGTAATAATGTGGATGCAAATTTTGTGAGAAATATTTGTAGAAAATTGTCTATTCCTATAGATAAGTTTGCGGGAAATTTAAAAGGTCATGTAACTAATGTATCTAAATATTGGGATATAGTTGAAAACAATTATCTTTCATTATTAGATACTCAGTATGCACAAAATCAGGAGAATATTGATGATTTAAAAGATTCTATGATTAGTTTAAAAGGAATGCAAGATGCAATTTATAGATCTAAGGCGAGTATTGAGGGGTTGATAGATAAATCACAAGTATGTTTAGGAATGGAGAGAAGATTAAATAAAGCAATTACAACGCTAATCTCTGAATTAAATGAATATTTACAAATGACGGATACAATGTGTTCGTCGGTTGATAGAATACTTAGTAAAGGAGAAATTGTTATAGATACTTTGACGTTTCAAACAAAATAAGATGAAATACTTTTGGATATTTTAAATGGGATGTATATTTAGAAAAGGAGCACAACAAATGAACGACACATTAAAAATCTTAGAATCTAGAAGAAGTTGTAGAAATTTCGACAGCGATAAAATGGTATCCGAAGAGGACATTCAGGCGATTATCGAAGCCGGAACCTATGCTGCGTCTGGCATGGGAAGACAGAGTTCTATTATTATTGCGGTAACGAATAAGGAATTAAGAGATCAGTTATCTGCAGAGAATGCGAAGATTATGGGAGCGGATACAGATCCGTTTTATGGAGCACCAGTGATTCTGGTTGTTCTTGCGAATAAGGATATTCCGACTTATAAGTATGACGGCTCACTCGTGATGGGGAATCTTATGAATGCAGCGACGAGTCTCGGACTTGGCAGCATTTGGGTTCACAGAGCGAAGGAAGAGTTTGAGTCAGAATTTGGTAAGAAGATTCTTGCTGATCTTGGCATTGAAGGCAATTATGAAGGCATCGGACATTGTGCTATTGGATACGCAGCTGCACCAGCCAATGCGCCTGCGCCAAGAAAAGATAATTACGTTTATTATGTAAGGTAGAAAATACGGATGTTAGGAAATACAAAAGGAAAGCAGTTATATAATTACACACCTGATTATGTGTTGTTTGATCTGGAGACTACAGGCATTTCGCGTAATACGGATGAGGTGATTGAGATTTCGGCGGTGAAGGTCAGAAATGGCAGGGTAGTAGATGAATTCAGCCATCTGGTTAATCCGGGTAAATCGATTCCGTATGCGGCAAGTATGGTGAATAATATTACGAATCAGATGGTGAGAAATGCACCTCATTTTGACCGTGTGTTGGAATATTTCGTGAATTTCATAGAGAATGATACTCTGGTCGGACACAATATTTGCAGTTTTGATATGCCGTTTATATATCGAGATTGTGAACGTTATCTGGGAAAGACCATTTCCAATGATTACATAGATACGCTCCGACTTGCCAGGAAAGTCTTTCCGGATTGGAAGCATCGAAGATTATCCGATCTTGCGGAGTATTATGGGATTTCTACGGAAGGTGCACACAGAGCGCTTGCCGATTGCAGGATGAATCAGAAAATATTTGAATATTTGGGAAAAGAGCTTGCAGGTAAGCAGTTGAAGGTGCAAAATAATACCAGGATTTGTCCGAAATGTCATTTGCCTATGCAGAGGCGAAATGGCAGGTTTGGTGAATTCTGGGGATGTACAGGATTCCCGAAGTGCAGACATACAGAAAACATATAGAATACATCAAAAATAGGAGGGCGAGCTATGTTTCCAATTATTGACAGAAAAAGAACCGGAATCAGATTGCGAAGAATTATGGACGAGCGTGGATTATCTGTAAAAGATGTCCAGCAGTATCTGGAACTCGGAAGTGTTCAGAGTGTCTATCATTGGCTGAATGGACTTAGCATGCCGACGATTGATAATCTGTATGCACTCAGTGAATTGTTTCAGATGCCGATAGATGATTTGGTGTGTGGGAACAGGGACAATGTTTTTGCGTATAAGTCTGATTCACAATGTGAACGTATTAGTGCTTATTACGAAAGACTTAATAAAGCAGCATAAATTTGTCGGAGAGAGTACGGCAAATGCTTTTATACTACAAGTTCAATGACAAGTGAGACATTCTCCCTTACAATGATTTCTATGAAGCAGGTAGAGATGATTGTGAGGGAGGATTTTTTATGAGCGAGAAGATGTTAGTAACACAGGCTTTAGATGAGAGAGATCTGTTAGTGAAGAAGATCAATGATAAGATTGCGAAGGCCAGCTTTGTAGATACGATTAAGCCGAATGAGGATAAGGTATATGCAAAGAGAATTGATAAAGCAGAGTATGCAAAGGAAGCAGAAGCTGCATACCAGCAGATCAACGATCTGATCAGGCGCTTTCAATTGATCGACGCTGCTATTGTGGAGTCCAATGCGAAGACAGAAGTTAATACTTCCTATGGAACATTCACGGTTGCAGGAGCTATTTCACTCAGAAGCAGACTTCGTGGAATGGATGCTTATGATGGAGAGGCGGACTTTGAAGGAAGACTGAAGAACAAATTGAATAATGAATATTCTGAACGGGTTCAATTTTGTGATATGAAGAACGGACAGCTTCAGTCCACAGCCGAGAGTATGCGTCTGAGCATTTTAGGGCGCGATGCGAAAGCAAAGGATGACAAGCCGTTAGGCGTGGTTGATGCATATATGAAGGAGAATACGACTGAACTTGTGGATCCTTTGGATGTAAAGAAGAAGGTCGACATGTTGGAAGAGAAGCGGAATATTCTGCTCACAGAACTGGATACGCAGATCAAAGTGTCCAATGCAACCACATTTATCGAGATAGCATAATCATATTGCCTGCATTACGAAAATTCCGAACTTAGTTTCCCTGTAACAGGGTTAAGTTACGTGAAGAATATGCAAATTCTATTAGGATGGATAGTATAAGAGCTGTTAATTGTTTTGGATTTTGTTTAAACTTTGAATTGTGAATCGTTAATGATTTTGTTCTTGAATGGTTATGTGTGAATGGACAACTTTTCTTCAGGTATAAAGATATGCTGAAATCCATGAAACAGGTTAAGGTGTTAAACTAATTGACCGGGGATCAGCCTCATGGCTGTAATGCAGGCAATAAGATGAATAAAGGCCGTGGCGGAAGCTGCGGCTTTTGCTATAATAGGATAAGGCATTATGATGAATGCAAGGAGGTATTGTGTATGAATTGTTGTATACAGACAGTACAGGGAGATATTACAAAAGTTGATGATGTGGAAGCAATCGTGAATGCAGCGAATAACAGTTTGCTTGGCGGTGGCGGCGTGGATGGTGCGATTCATCGGGCAGCTGGTCCGGATCTTCTGGCAGAATGTCGTACCTTACATGGTTGTGATACAGGGGAAGCCAAGATTACCAAGCATATAAACTGCCTTGTAAATATGTAATCCATACAGTTGGACCGATCTGGTATGGAGGTAATGATGGTGAGCCGGAGCTGTTAGCAAATGCGTATCGCAATTCGCTGCAATGTGCGGTAGATCATGGAATTAAGACAATCGCATTTCCTGCTATTTCAACAGGTGTTTACGGTTATCCGATAGATAAGGCAGCAGTTGTTGCGGTCGATACAGTGAAGGAATTTATCAGAGAGCATCCTGGCAAGATAGAACTTGTGAGGTTTGTGTTGTTTAGCGCAGATGTACTGGCGGAATATGAAAAAGTGATAGGGGAAAGAACTATTTTATAAATGTAACTTAAAAAGTGTTACAATTATAAATGGTACTAGAAATATTCGAAGCGGAGTATAAGATAGTTGGATAATAGTATATTTTTAAAAGGGAAAAACAAAGGAATTAATAAGGAGTTAAGGGGTAATGTGGCATTTTGCTATATTCTTGTGGATGAACAGGCAGGGCGGTGGAGTGCTGCGGATGAAAATGCGGTGGTCAATACGATTCGCCAGACCTCATCCTGGCTGATGCAGGAAGTGGGCAAGAAAAATGTGACATTGAATATCCGGAATTTTGTATTTCGCAGTAAGAGCGATGTGCATGTAGATCTTGGTATGTCGAATGCCTGGGTGAAACAGGTGATGCAGAATACGAAGTATGCATCAATCACAGAATTGCGTAATCACTTTAAAAATGAAAAACGATTTGATGATGTAGCTGTGATTTTTCTATTCCGATATGAGGAGAGGTCTTTTGCCTCGAGGCAGGTTGCGCTGGGAGAGGGCGAAGAATATGCCACAGTCTTTTATGGAGAAAAATGCAATACATTTATCCATGAGATCTGTCATTTATATGGTGCCTGTGATTTGTATTATACGGATTTTGTAAAGGAAAAAGTCAGACGATACCTGGGCGGAAGTATTATGTGTTCCAATGTGCTGTATGTGGATGATGTGACAGCTTACGTGATTGGCTGGCAGAAAGAATTGACAGATATGGCGAAAGCATTTCTTCAGGAAACAATGCATATCACGGAAGCAGAATGGTATGCAGCTCTGGTGTGTTACAGTATGCTTCCGGTGATAAATATCAGGGAGAATTTCGGCATGGCAAGCCGGAAGGTCAGGGTGTGCTGAACTATACGAATGGAGATCATTATGAAGGCGCTTTTATGAATGGTACATTTGAAGGGAAAGGCGTGTACTATTTTCATACGGGTGGAAAAAAGAAAGGCATTTGGAAAAATGGTAAATATTTGCGGAGATTTTAGATAGTCTCCGCATTCTTTGTATTTCGAATCCGCTCCATGGTATCGAGTTGTTCGGCTTTTTCGAAAATCTCGGTTTTCCAGGCAGCGAATTCTTCCTGAAAAAGTTCTTCGGATATAGAGTCTTTTCTGGAGAGAAGTTCTGCCCAGCCGCTGATGAATTCAGTGATGAAATTGCCATAGGCAGTAAGAGAATTATTGTCATTGAAGGATATCTGAGCCGTGGTCATATCCATTTCATAATAGCCACCCCAGACATTGCATTCGAGTTCTTCAACATTTGTATTCATAGAGAAGGGTTCTTTTTCATACAGACCCAAAAGCATATCGGCGATATTTTTTCTGTTTATTTCAATGTTACTCATATAGATACTCCTTTTGTGTGAAATTATTGCATTTATTATACCATAGGTCTGATGGATTTGCATGTGAAGAGAGAAGATGCTATAGTTACCTAAAACGAAATTTTAAAGGGCTGAAAAGCCTGTGATTTTAACAAAAAGACTTAATTATATGAGGAGGATGTGAAACAAATGGAATTCTTAGTTGTAGCCCTGGGTGGAGCTGTAGGAGCAATGGCCCGATATGCGATAAGCCTTATACCTGTTAAAAGCGGATTTCCGTTTCTGACGTTGGCGACAAATATTATGGGAGCGCTTCTGATAGGATTTGTTGTGGGTATTGCAAGCGGTAAGAATGAGGTATCGGAAAACACGATATTGTTTTGGAAAACAGGGGTATGTGGTGGTTTTACAACCTTTTCAACATTTTCTTTAGAAGCATACAATTTGTTTGATGATAATCAATATACAGCTGGAGGAGTGTATGTATTATTAAGCTGTTGTAGTTGCATATTGGGAGTACTGTGTGGCAAAAAATTATCAGCTCTTATTAGATAACAGAATATGATTTGAACCGAGAAAACGGTGTGTATTCCGTAGCTTATAGTTATCAAAAAGAAAACAACTATTCTCGCGATTCAAGTGTCCAGTGGACAAGATCATCGAATATCCACTCGAAGTGATTAACATATTCATCTACGTCAGGTTTAGGCTGCATGTAATTAAATTTAAGGAAATATCCGGCTAATGCGAATCTGCAGAATTCGGCCGTAGATTGGATTTGTTCGTCTGAAAGATATTTTCCTGCATCTTCCAACTGCTTTTTGATATATTTGCTGATTGAATCCTCTGTTTTAATAAAGAAGTGGTATTCTAGTTGTTCTTTGGATAGCGAAGAGAGAATATGATTTATAATCTTAGGGTATTCCTTACATGCTTGAAATACCGCTTTCATTTCGGCTTTTAAATCTGTTGGATCTTCTAGTGTTTTGACCAGTTTATCTATTTCATACTGTATCCATTTATCAAGCAACTCATATAAATCTTGAAAGTGATAGTAGAAAGTGTTATGGTTGATTTCACACCTTTTAACAAGAGCCAGCACAGTAATCTTGTCAAAAGGCATTTCTTCGATCATCTCGCTAAAGGTTTGCATGATTGTTTTCATCGTTAACATAGACATAGACAATTCCTCCTGATGCATCTTCTTTAGTACCACACATTTATAGAATATGCCTATTTGAAGATTTTGTCCATATCAATATATGACATTTATGACATAGAAAAAATTCCTGCTTACATAGAGGCTCTTTGCTCTCTATGTAAGCAGGAATTTTTCTATTAAGCTAAACATTATGCAATGAACTCCCAGTGACCATCCTTAAATGTCCACTCTTCTTCAAGGTTGTTTTCAAACAGTACAGTATAAACACCTTCTGTATCAGCTTTTGGATGAACCTCTACTACTTTCGTACCTACTTTTTTCTCGATTTCACTATAATCTGACATATCTTTTTCCTCCTCTCGAGAATCTCTATTCGTTATTATTATAATAAGACTTAGGTGGTATTTATCATATATCCAGATTGTCTGAATTGTCCTAAAACAGACAATCTGGAGAATCTGTCCAAAAATGCAGAATCAGAATTCATTGTTCACGCTGTATTATTCCGTTATCATTGATATTGTTCCGTTAAAGAAGTATACTCTATCTTAGATTGGAGCGATAATCTATGTTTATGACAGTAAAACAGGCTTCTGAACAGGGAGGTCATCTATGCCTTTTGAAATAGTACGAAATGATATTGTAAATATGCAAGTAGATGCGGTGGTAAACACTGCAAATCCCAATCCTGTCATCGGCTCTGGCGTCGACAGCGGAATACATAAAAAAGCCGGACACGAGTTGTTGGTGGCAAGACAGAAAATCGGCTGTATTGATTTTGGTGATGCAGCTATTACCCCAGGATTTGATTTGGATGCCAGGTATGTTATCCATACCGTAGGACCTGTTTGGAAGGATGGCAGCCACAGAGAGGAGCAGATTTTATCTTCGTGCTATAGGAACTCTCTGACATTGGCTAAGGAGCATGAGTGCGAATCTATTGCATTTCCTTTGATAGCTACAGGCAATTATGGATTTCCGAAACCTCTCGCTCTGCAAATAGCGGTTCGTGAGATCAGTACTTTCCTGCTGGAAAATGAAATGCAGGTTTACCTGGTTGTGTTTGGCAAGGAAGCATTTGCCCTTTCGGAAAAACTGTTCAAATCCGTTAACAGTTACATTGACGAAAACTATATCCGCAGCAAAAAGCTTGATGAATATGGAACGGAAAGCATGTATGGTTCTCGTCTTGAAGCAAGGCGTATAAGAGAACAGGAATGCGCTGATATGTCTGTAGGAGCAGCTATACCGATGGATTCTGATGATTGGGGGCAGCTGATTAACGATCTGGATGCAGGCTTTTCTGAAACACTCCTACAACTGATTGACCGTACCGGAAAGAAGGACTCTGAAATTTACAAAAAGGCAAATGTGGATAGAAAGCTGTTCTCAAAAATCCGAAACAATATGGACTATAGGCCATCTAAGACAACTGCACTGGCATTCGCCTTTGCACTGGAACTGGATGTTGATGAAACAAAAGACTTTATTAGCAGAGCAGGCTTTGCCCTTTCTCACAGCAGTAAGTTTGATGTGATTGTGGAGTATTTCCTGGTAAACAGGAATTATAATGTGTTTGAACTGAACGAAGTTCTGTTTGCGTTTGACCAGCCGCTTATTGGCGCATAAAAATGTCGCATATCATCAGACTATTCATTCTGGCTTCCTATCGTTAAGGTATTCTGCAAGGCTGTAATACAACTCACCCTTTCTTCCACGTGTCTGTTTTGCAGCCGTCATGGAATTTAAGATTGCTTCCTGTTCGGCTTCTGCTGCAGCGAGAAAAGCTCGATTGATCACATGCTCCGGAATTGCTGATAGCTGAAGCAGTTCTTCCTCACAACCGGACGGAATCCTGTTTGCGGTTGTAAATCCGATCATGACTTCTCCGCTTCCATGTCCTGTATAACCGCCGGTTCGTGCAATGCCAACCCCTGTTCTTTTCAAAATCCGTTTGAGCTGACGGTTTGTCAAGGGGAGATCAGTAGCCAGAATGCTCATGATGGAACCTTTGTCTTCTTCGGAGGCAGCCATATCATTCTTTTCTTGCTTCCATTCCAGAATTTTTGGACCAACAGCTTCTCCGTTCAGTATAAAATCTTCGGTCGCACCAAAGTTTGACTGAACCAGAACACCGATGGTGTATTCCTTTTCACCAATACAGATCACGCGAGATGCAGATCCGATTCCACCCTTCATGCCGTAGCAGATGGTACCGGTACCGGCGCCTACATCTCCTTCTTCGAACTCCTCAGCAGCAGCCGCAAAAGCCTGTTGCACTTCTTTTTCACCAACTGCACGTTTCTGGATCTGGTTGATCCGGCAATCATTGCACTCGCCAACGACAGGATTGATGCTCATAGATTCCAGCCCATCGTGTTGGCACTGCTCGATTACGATATCGATAAGAGCATCCCAAACCTTTCCAACATTTAACGTATTTGTAAGGGCAATCGGTGTTTCAAGGATCCCAAGTTCTTCTAACTGTACCAGACCGGCACTTTTTCCAAATCCATTGTGGACATAGGCTGCTGCCGTATAGTGATGTGCAAATGCATTGTCCGGTCCAGGGACGATCACGGTCACACCGGTATGATTTTCTTCCATGTTCACAGTACAATGTCCTACCAGTACACCAGGTACATCCGTAATTGTATTTCTTTTTCCTGTTTTCACTCTTCCGGGTACAATTCCAAAGTCTCGAATCCGTTTTTTCTTCACGTTGTGTTCCTCCTTGGATCTTGGTGGCTATTTCTAATGATTGTATCATAGTTTTTGAGAAATAAAAAGGATGTGGGAAATTAGCGGTTTAATGATGTTAAGTATACGGATATGTGGAAGACATTCTTTCGTGCGATTGCGATAGATGAACGAAAGAATTATGTATGTCAGCGTAGTTATTTCCGTTGTGGAAAAGAAAACACACAGTGGAATTAAAAAAATTTCACTTGTAACTCGTAAGATGGAAACATATAATGTAAGTAAGATGTGATTGATGCATGATTCTATATAGAACCAGCTTCGGCGGTTGTTCCGGCGGTCACGGTTCCTTATCAGGATGGAGATAATCCGAAAGAGTAAATCGCTTTATATTATTTGAAATGGTGGGGAAACAATGCAGACTTATACATATGTATCAAAAGGAAAATTTGAATTAAGAGAAAAACCGAAACCGGTAATCATGCAGGAAAGAGATGCTATAGTAAAGGTAACGCTTGCAAGTATCTGCTCAAGTGATCTGCATATCAAACATGGCAGTGTTCCTCGTGCAGTTCCAGGCATAACGGTCGGCCATGAAATGGTTGGGATAGTGGAAGAGGTTGGCAGTGCCATAACTCATGTCAAGCCTGGGGACAGGGTAACGGTTAATGTAGAGACTTTTTGTGGAGAATGCTTTTTCTGTAAGAACGGTTATGTGAATAACTGCATAAACGAGAATGGAGGATGGGCTCTTGGGTGCCGTATTGACGGCGGTCAGGCCGAGTATGTGCGTGTACCGTTCGCAGATCAGGGACTGAATAAGATTCCGAAAGAGGTTACAGACAGACAGGCTCTATTAGTTGGAGATGTTCTTGCTACAGGTTATTGGGTAACACGCATTTCAGAAGTTACAAAAGAAGATACGGTACTTATAATCGGAGCCGGACCAACCGGTATCTGTACACTGCTTTCTGTTATGCTAAAACATCCAAAGCGTATCATTGTATGTGAAAAAGATGAAGAACGTATCCGGTTTATTCAGGAACATTATCCGAAGATACTGACGGTTCTACCAGAAGAATGTGTCAATTATGTTCGTGAGCATAGTGATCATGGTGGCGCAGACGTGGTTCTTGAAGTCGCGGGAGCAGAATCTTCTTTTCATCTGGCTTGGGAATGTGCAAGAGCGAATGCGATTGTAACAATTGTTGCACTTTATGATAAAGCACAGAGTTTACCGCTTCCGGATATGTATGGCAAGAATCTTACATTTAAAACAGGAGGAGTCGATGGTTGCGATTGTGAAGAGACATTGAAACTGATTGCCGAAGGAAAGATTAATACAGAACCACTTATTACGCATACCTATCCTCTAAGTAAGATTGAAAAGGCTTATGATCTCTTTGAGAATAAGAGAGATGGTGTTATAAAAGTAGCTGTTGAATGTTGGCATTAGTAGAAAAGAGAGGTGTTTTAAAATGGCAACAAATAAGTACACAGGAACACAGACGGAGAAGAATTTACAGGAAGCATTCGCAGGAGAATCACAAGCAAGAAATAAGTATACTTATTTCGCATCTGTAGCGAAGAAGGAAGGCTATGAACAGATGTCAGCTTTATTTTTAAAGACAGCTGATAACGAAAAAGAGCATGCAAAGATGTGGTTCAAAGAATTAGCTGGAATCGGCGACACAAAGGAGAATCTTGCAGTTGCTGCTGAAGGTGAGAATTATGAATGGACAGATATGTACGCAGGATTTGCAAAGACAGCAGAGGAGGAAGGATTTCCGGAGCTGGCTGAAAAATTCAGAGCAGTAGCTGAGATTGAGAAGCATCATGAAGAAAGATACCGAACACTTCTTAAGAATCTTGAGACTGCACAGGTATTTGAAAAGAGCGAAGTGAAAGTTTGGGAATGCCGTAATTGTGGACATCTTGTAGTCGGGACAAGTGCTCCAGAAGTCTGTCCAGTCTGCAATCATCCACAGAGTTATTTTGAAGTACACGCTGAGAACTATTAATCGGATGGGTTTATGACAAGGAGGGTTTGTTATGACAGTTAAATATTTTAAATGTATGCATTGTGGAAATATTATTGAGAAGATCACTGACAAAGGTGTTCCGGTAATGTGTTGTGGAGAACCTATGAAGGAACTTATAGCAGGTAAAACAGATGCTGCTGTTGAAAAACATGTGCCTGTATATACAGTTGCAGGTAATCATGTTCATGTAGCTGTTGGAGAGACAGAGCATCCTATGATTGAAGCTCATTATATTGAATGGATTACGTTGAATACGACAGAAGGTGTTTACAGAAAACATCTTAAACCAGAACAGAAACCAGCTGCTGATTTCTTCCTGTGTGACGGAGAAAAGGCAGAAGAAGTTTATGCTTATTGTAATCTTCATGGTTTGTGGAAAGCCTGACAGGTTATTTGATAGAGTAGCATTATAATATGGATTTGATAGAAATAGTATTTGATTTTGTAGTATAACGCTCTTGTTTTTATGACAGGAGCGTTATATTTTTGCATTACTAGAGCTAATCCTATCTTTGGGTATATAAAAATACAGGAAAATGACATAAAATATGTAAATTTTAGTTGGATTTTAAGTATTCTATGGTACACTAATTATGGTATATCAAAAATGGGAGGGAGACTCAAAAATGAGCAAAAAAGAAGGAAAAGGGTTAAAGTCTTTTAACAAAGGATTTCAAGTGCCTGACACCTACATTATCATCTTTTTAGTAGTTGTTGTCGCGGCGCTTCTGACTTTCCTTGTACCAAAGGGATTTTATGAAACACAGGATATTTCGTACATGATTAATGGTGTTGAGAAAACCCGTACAGTAATCAAAGACGGAAGTTTCCAGTATCTGACAGATGATGCAGGAAATGTAGTAACAGAAGGAGTAGCACTCTTTAGCGGAGATGGTGGAACAGGATTCTTTAACTATATGTATAACGGAATCGTAAATAGTTCTGCAATCGAGATTATCGC
Organism: Dorea sp. AM58-8; assembly: GCF_003464045.1. Taxonomy (NCBI): domain Bacteria; kingdom Bacillati; phylum Bacillota; class Clostridia; order Lachnospirales; family Lachnospiraceae; genus Dorea; species Dorea sp. AM58-8. Next base: position 25,347 of record NZ_QSDM01000001.1, read on the forward strand.
ATTCCTTATGGTAGTAGGTGGTGCATTTGGTATCATGATCCGTACCGGTGCGATCGAATCCGGATTGATCGGATTGATCCGTAAGGCAAAGGGCGCTGAAAAACTGCTGATTCCAGTACTTTTCGTACTGTTTTCTCTTGGCGGAGCAGTTTTCGGAATGGGAGAAGAAGCACTTCCGTTTACTATGATTCTTTGTCCGTTGTTTGTAGCAGTTGGATATGATTCTGTTATCGCAGTTCTTGTTACTTATGTTGCAACACAGATTGGATTTGGTTCATCCTGGATGAATCCATTCTCTGTGGGTATTGCACAGGGTATTGCAGGTGTTGATGTATTTTCCGGAGCAGGATTCCGTATGGTAATGTGGGTAGTATTTACAGCGCTCGGCTGTGGAATGACGATGTTCTATGCATCAAAGATCAAAAAGACTCCGACAATCTCAATCGCATATAAGACGGATGCATATTTCCGTGAGCAGAATGAAAAAACAGGAATTGATGAAGGACATTCATTTGGTCTTGGACACATTTTAGTTCTTCTGACACTGGCTGTTACAGTAGTCTGGGTAATCTGGGGTGTTATGACTCGGGGATACTACATGCCAGAGATTGCGACACAGTTCTTTATTATGGGAATTGTTTCCGGTATGATCGGAGTTATCTTTAAATTGAATGATATGAAACTGAATGATATCGCAACATCATTCAAAGATGGAGCAAAAGACCTGATCGGTGCTGCACTTGTTGTTGCTATGGCACAGGGTATCATGCAGGTTCTTGGTGGATCTGATCCGACAACACCTACAGTTATTAATACAATTATGTATAATATTTCAAATGCACTGTCTGGAGTTTCCGGAGCAGTTGCAGCAGTACTTATGTATCTGTTCCAGTCCGTATTCAACTTCTTTGTTGTATCCGGAACGGGACAGGCTGCGATCACAATGCCGATCATGGCCCCGCTGTCAGATTTGTTGGGTGTTTCACGTCAGACAGCTGTAGTTGCATTCCAGCTCGGTGATGCATTTACAAACCTGATTGTTCCTACATCCGGATGCCTGATCGGATCTCTTGCAATTGCAAAGATTGAGTGGTCTAACTGGATTAAATTCATGTGGAAATTCCTTGGCGTCTTAATGATTGGTGCAATCATTACAGTTCTTGTTGCAGTTGGAATTGGATTCTAAAACATGCATTTGATAATTGGGAGTGGTTTATGATGAAATTAATTCAGAATATTGATGTTTATGCCCCACAGCATCTGGGAAAAAAAGATGTACTTACAGTCAATGATAAGATTGTTAAGATCAAAGATGCAGGTTCTATATCCGCAGACGGATTTCTTTCTGAGGCAGAAATGATCAATGGAGAGGGCTTACTTTTAACTCCGGGATTCATTGATAGTCACGTTCATGTGCTCGGAGGCGGTGGCGAAGGTGGATTCGCCAATCGTACTCCGGAAGCAACTATGGAAGGACTTACGAAGTTTGGAGTAACAACAGTTGTTGGCTGTCTTGGAACAGATGGAATCGGTCGTGATATATGTGCACTGGTTGCAAAGACAAAAGGATTGAATGAGCAGGGAATGTCTGCATACTGTTATACAGGCAGTTATCAGATTCCGGTTCGCACGTTGACTGATAGTATTATGAAAGATATTATGATGATTCAGGAAATCATTGGAACTGGAGAAATCGCAATCTCTGATCATCGTTCTTCACAGCCAACCTTTGAGGAATTTACACGTGTTGTTGCAGATACAAGACTTGGCGGTGTCCTTTCCGGGAAAGCTGGTATTGTAAATGTTCATCTTGGCAACAGCCCAAGATGCTTGGATCTTATTGAACGAGTGGTAGATGAGACAGAGATACCGGCTTCTCAAATACTGCCAACACATATTAATCGAAATGAGATGCTTTTTGGCAAGTCGATTGAGTATGCGTTGAAAGGCGGAGCAGTAGACTTTACCGGAAATGAAGATATTGACTATTGGGAAACTATCTGTGATGAGGTACGTGTATGTAATGGTATCAAACGGATGTTAGATGCAGGAGTAAATCCTGACCGTATGACCATTTCTTCTGATGGACAGGGAAGCCTTCCGATGTACAGTAGCGATGGCGAATTCCTTGGAATGGGCGTTGGACAGTCCAGCTGCCTTCTGAAGGAAGTAAGGGAATGCGTGTTCAAAGCAGAAATCCCATTAGAAATAGCTATTTCTACGATCACATCTAATCCTGCAGAGACTCTTCGTCTCAAAGGAAAAGGTAAGATTGAAGAAGGCTATGATGCTGATCTTTGTATTCTTGATCAAGAGCTTCATCTTGTTGAAGTAATTGCAAAAGGAAATACAGTTTATAAAAAATAAAACCCATTGATGTTAGAAGAAGCATCAGTCATCTAGTTGACTGGTGCTTTTTCAATATTAAATTCACTATATAGAGCACTTTATGATATAATAGGCTCGTAGTCTTTTATAGACATAAGAATGAATATAAGGAGAATATAGTATTGATCAATCAGACTGCAAAGAAAATTTTAAAAGCATTATCCTTTGATGGTGTAGAAGTGGAAGCATTTCGTCATATGGCAGATTTAAAAAGATTGGATCCAATGAAGATTTTTATAAAAAATAGATGAGAAAATATATAACGGGAGTCATGCAGTTCCGATTCGTATTTTCTTTCCAACTGAAAAGAGCTTTCGTGAGAGTGAAGAAAAGAAGCATAATACTCAAGATAAAAAGTTACTTTTGTTTATACATGGCGGTGGCTGGGTAACAGAGAGCATTGATAATTATGAAAGAATTTGTGCTCGACTTGCTAATGCAACCGGACAGTATGTAGTTGCAGTTGAATACAGACTGGCACCGGAAGATAAATTTCCGGCTGGTCTGGAAGATTGTTATGCGGTTGCCAAAGCTTTATATTCCGGTGATTTTATGCTCAACATAAAACCGGAAAATATTACATTGATCGGAGATAGTGCCGGAGGGAATCTTTGTGCAGCATTATCTTTGATGGCTAGAGATCGCGGAGAATTTAGGCCGAACAGACAGATACTGATCTATCCGGCTACATATAATGATTATACGGAGAATTCACCATTTCCATCTGTTAAGGAAAATGGAACAGATTATCTTCTGACAGCTGGGAAAATGCAAGATTATATTAATCTTTATGCGAGAAATGAAGAGGATAAGAAGAATCCTTATTTTGCACCATACATAGCAGAAAATTTAACGAATCAACCGGATACGTTGATTCTTACATGTGAATTTGATCCGCTTCGAGATGAAGGGGAAGCGTATGGGGAGCGCTTAAAAGAGGCTGGCAATCATGTGGAGATACATCGGATCAAAGATGCACTACACGGATATTTTGCGTTGGGGATCAAGCAGCTTCATGTACAGGAAAGTTTCACCTATATCAATGAATTTCTGAAAGGGGAAACACTGTGAGTAAGAAAAAAGCACGTTGGAGAAAATTAGATAATGCAGCAAAATTATATTCTGCTGCCAGTAATAAAAAAGATACGAGGGTATTTCGTTTTTACTGTGAATTGAAAGAAGAAGTAAATCCTGATGTTTTGCAGGAAGCATTGAATCAGACGATAGAAACATTTCCCACATTTTTAATGGTGCTTCGCAAAGGATTATTCTGGCATTATCTTGAGCCATGTAATTTACGGCCGATTGTAAAGGAAGAGTACAAAGAGCCTTGTAGCAGACTCTATATAAAGGATAAGAAGACCCTGCTTTTTGAAGTAACCTATTATAAAAAACGAATCAACTTCGAAGTGTTCCATGTATTGACAGATGGCACAGGAGCGACAGAATTTTTAAAAGAACTGGTAAAAAATTATCTCTATCTTATTCACAAAGAAGATGGATTAGAACAAGTTTCATTGTTACCAGAAGATATGACGGTACAAGATCAAGAAGATGATAGTTTTTTGAAATATTATTCAAAAGATCAGAAACGACCGAAAAAAAGAAAACTACATGCTTTCCAGATACGGAGAAAAAAGAAAGACGGAAATCATCTGCATGTTCATGAATCTGTTGTTTCAGTTCAGGCAGTGTTGGAGCGGAGCAGGGAACTCGGTGTATCTATGACAATCTTTTTGACAGCATTATTTATGATGGCAATAAATGAAGAAATGTCTAAGATGCAAAAGAAAAAGCCGGTCGTGTTAATGGTTCCGGTTAACTTAAGAAAGTTTTTTCCGTCTTCATCGATGTTGAACTTTTTTAATTGGATTGAACCAGGATATAATTTTACCACACAAGATCAAAGTTTTGAGGCAATACTGAAATATACGAAAGAATTTTTTGAGACAGAACTGACAAAAGAAAAGATGTCAGCGCATATCAGCGAGTTGCTTGCTTTGGAATTACACCCGATTCTGAGGCTTGCACCTTTGGAATTGAAAAATCTATGTATTCAGGCTGGGGCAAAATATTCAGAGAAGAACACAACAGCAATCTTTTCTAATATGAGTGCGGTTAAAATGCCTGCAAGTTATGTGCCTTATATTGAGCGATTTGGCGTATATACAAACACCCCGAAGCTTGAATTGTGTTTGTGTTCCTTCCAGGATAAATTATCATTTGCATTTACATCCAGATACGATACAGTGAATATTGAACGTAATTTTTATCGCTTGTTAAAAGAACAGGGAATTACATCTGAAAAAGTAAAACCTGAATTTCCAAAGACAGGTAAGCCAAGCGAACAGGAAATGAAAGTCTATAAGATCTATAGCTTTCTGTGTATTGCAATTGTTGCAGCAATGCTTGTTACGGAGTTTGATTTCCATCCTAGAATTCGCTGGACCTTATTTACAGCCGGAGGCATTGTGACAATGTGGATTGCCTCATCGATTGGATTTTTTAAACGCTATAACCTGCTGAAAAATGCGATGTGGCAGCTTTTTATCGGTACCATTATCTGCTTTATCTGGGATGCGCAGACCGGTTGGCACAGTTGGTCTGTAGATTTTGTGCTGCCGATCATGAGTGTATTTACACTTGCAGCGATGTTTGTAACCGCCAAAGTGCAGAAAAGCCCTGTGCGAGAGTATCTTATTTACGAAATTATGGCTGCCGGATACGGATTGATCATTCCGGTAATCTTACTCTTATGCAAAGTGGTGAAAAATCCAACAGTAAGTATGTTTGGAGCGTTAATATGTTTCCTGTTTCTTGTAGCACTGATATTGTTTAAAGGAAGAGAATTTAAAGAAGAGATGCAGAAAAATCTGCACGTATAAAAACAAGTTTATGAGACTTAAAAGTTTGAAATGAAAACTGGCATAATATGATTATGGATATTTCAATACAGACTCTGTACAATAGAGGTAGATAATGCGTAAGATAATACGTAAGATAGACGAGGTGTTTATATGGGAGAATACAAGCCGCCATTCACAATAACGAATGGGTATTGTTGTATGTAGCATCCATTTCAGAAAAGATAGGGCAAATAACTGCAACCAGTAATCTGGAAGCAAAACCGCACTTGAGAAGGAATAACAGAAGCTTTCAATATAATCTATCGGTACCAGTATACAGTTGTGATGGTGCTAGAATATCCGGTGGCAGAAAAAGAGTTTATAAAAAAGAAGATCTTATTAAAAAACCATTGATCCTGTCGGAAAGAGTGAATGGGTCATTCCGACATCGGTGTGACCATGAATACCTACATCCACCTCGGCTTAGAAGATGCCAAGGAGGAGATGATTCGCATGGAGGAACTGAACGCTGCAAGAGCAGAACTGAACAAGGTTTGATGCTCAAAGGAGACTGGAATGTGGGCCTGTTTGAGATATTTAAGAAGAAAAGCGAATCAGAGGTAAAACCTACTTGCGATGAGTTGTATCCACATGAAGTGCAGGCAATTGCAGAGAAAAGAGTGGAAGTCATAATGGCTGGATTGCTGGAAAAGAATCCGGAACCGGATAAGGAAACAGACACTATGGCTTTGGTAAGGCACATGAATCTGTTGAAAGAGATGGCGGAGGAAGTAGTGGTCAGAGAAGTAATTTATGAATGATTTGAAATAGAACCAGCTCGGAAACGGGCTGGTTTCTTTATCGGCAAAATTTCCGGTAAAATTGAAAAACAGAATTTTACTTTAAGGAATTGAGCAAAAAGAATCAGAAACACATAATTATTTATAAAAATGTGATTCGTATCACACTATTATATATTTTCTGGTGATATTGTAGATAATAAAAATACCGGAAACGGCAAAAATAAAGAGAAATATTACTTGCGAATATTTGATATTTTGCCGATAATGAAGTATACTATATCATAGTAAAGTATAAATTTAGATTCGATTTATAACGGGGGAGAGCAGATGCGATACCTTTCGGTTACTGAAATAGCGAAAAAATGGGATGTATCGGAACGCAGTGTCAGAAATTACTGTGCTCAGGGACGAGTAAACGGTGCGTTTCTTACCGGCAAGACTTGGAATATTCCCGAAAATGCAGAAAAGCCGGAGCGTTCCAATAAAAAGAAAGAGCAGCCAATTACATTGCTGGATATTCTGCAGGAGCAGAAGGTAAGTAAGTATTCCGGTGGTATTTATCATAAGACACAGATTGATTTAACATATAACTCTAATCATATTGAAGGCAGCCGCCTGACCCATGATCAGACCAGATATATCTTTGAAACCAACACCATCGGTGTAGAAAAAGATGTGCTGAATGTGGACGATGTGATCGAAACGGTAAATCACTTCCGCTGTATTGATATGATTATTGATAATGCAAAGGCAGTTCTGACAGAGAAGTTTATCAAAGAACTTCATCTGATCTTGAAGAGCGGTGCCAGTGATTCCAGAAAAGATTGGTTTGCCGTAGGCGATTATAAAAAGATACCGAATGAAGTTGGCGGCAGGGATACAGCTCTTCCGGAAGAAGTTGGCGATAAAATGAAGGCCTTGCTGACAGAATATAACGCCAAAGAAGAAAAGACCTTTGAGGATATTCTGGACTTCCATGCGAAGTTTGAGAGGATTCATCCGTTTCAGGACGGCAACGGGCGTGTGGGCAGATTAATCATGTTTAAGGAGTGTCTGAAGTATAATATCGTTCCGTTCATTATTGAGGACAATTTGAAGATGTTCTATTATCGTGGATTGAAGGAATGGGACAACGAAAAAGGCTATCTGACAGATACCTGCTTGACCGCACAGGACAAGTATAAAGCGTATTTGGATTATTTTAGAATTGTATATTAAACGTGATTCAAAGTGAAAAAATTTGTGCTTTGAGAAAAAATAATGATATACATTTCAAAGACAGGAGTAAATACATGTTCTATAAAATGATAGAAAATAAGTGTACACAATGGTATGAATCAGAACGGTGTACGGTTAAAAGCATAATTGAGTATATAGAGAAAGCAGGGCAGATGCGTGATGCTCAGATTGAGGCTATTAAGGTATATCTGTTTCTAAAAATTGCCTGTGAATGTAAGCCGTTGACACAGCTGTTTAGACAGGGATTCTTTAATTCTATTAATTTGAATGAGATAGAATTGTCAAAATCCACTCGTGAATATTTGTTTCAGAATCCAGCGGCTGCGGCATTGTTTGAATATGCATGTTTGACAAATGATAAAGATGAACAGGTATCTGAAAAACTGGAAAAACAGATAAAGAAAGAGCCAGCGGGAATTGATTATAATGAATTCTTTCGTAATGCGTTTTATGGTGTTTCCTATACGGATTATCTGTTTAGCCTTCCTATGGGTGCTGGTAAAACGTATTTGATGGCGGCATTTATTTACTTGGATTTATATTTTGCTTATAACGAGCCAACAAATCCAGCATTTGCACATAACTTTATCATATTTGCACCATCAGGTTTGAAATCATCAGTGGTTCCAAGTCTTAAAACAATACAAAACTTTAATCCATCATGGATTCTTCCGGAGCCGGCAGCAACAGACATCAAGAGGATGATTTCTTTTGAAGTGTTGGATCAAAGCAAAACTGCAAAAAAATCAAATAAGATAAAAAATCCAAATGTTCAGAAAATCGCTAATCATCAGCCGCTTTCTGAGTTGTTTGGTCTTGTTGCTGTTACTAATGCGGAAAAAGTAATTCTTGACCGTATTCAGGAAAAACAGGGACAGATAAATATGTTTGAAGAAAGCGAGGACGATAAAGACCGACAGGCAAATGAACTTCGTAATTTAATTGGTAAGTTACCATCATTGTCTATCTTTATTGATGAAGTTCATCATGCAGTAAGTGATGAAATTAAGCTTCGTGCTGTAGTTACAAGATGGGCGCAGAATCATACAGTCAATTCTGTAATTGGTTTTTCTGGTACTCCATATTTAGACAAAGTTGAAAAAATAAAAGTTGTAGATTCATTGTCCATTGGTACAGCTGAAATCACAAATATTGTGTATTACTATCCACTTATAGACGGTGTAGGAAATTTCTAAAACGTCCAGTTGTAAAAATTGCAGATATTGCAGATAGCAGCCTTATTATTGAAAAGGGTGTCAGAGAATTTCTTGATACTTATAAAGACACTGTTTATGCAGATGGTTTAACAGCTAAATTGGGTATTTATTGCGGTACTATCGAAAAATTAGAAGAAACAGTATATCCACAGGTATCCCGTATTGTAGCTGAATATGGCCTTGGTACTGATGTTATACTTAAATTCCACAAAGGAAATAAACAGTATAAGATGTCGGCTGATAGTCAGATGCAGTTTGATATCTTGGATAAATCTATTTCTAAAATTCGTATTGTTTTGCTTGTGCAGATTGGTAAAGAAGGTTGGGACTGTCGAAGTCTTACAGGTATTATTCTTTCTCAAGAAGGAGACTGCCCAACCAATATGGTATTACAGACATCTTGTCGATGCTTGCGTCAGGTGATTAAAAACGGTCAGGAAACGGCGCTGATATATTTGAATGAAAGCAATGCCGAAAAATTAAATATGCAGCTTGAGCGGCAGCACCATATTTCGCTTAAAGAATTTTCTTCTGCAGACAACAGTAAGACTACTTTGAAACGTTATAATCGTACGGCTTATTTAAAGTTGCCTAAAGTAGAGTTTTATCAGCTGAAAATCAGCTATGATACACTTACTGTGGAAAAGGCAAATCCTGAAGTTTCTATTGAAAAATCTGTTGATTCAGCGCAAATTGCAGGTAATATTATCAAAACAACAGATCTTTCTATGAATGTAAATAATATCAGTATCCAGGTGGATGATGCTGAATATGGTACAGAATATGCAACCTTTAATTCTTGGATTTATGGCATTATGAGAAGTGGATTTGGAACACTTTCCATGGCAGAATTAAATGCATATACAGAGCAGTTAAAAGTAGTATATGAAAAAATCACATACGAAAAAGGTGGCTCACGATATTTCAGTTCGAAGTACAATAAAAAGTTGATAGAAGCCAATATTCGCAAAGCTTTTTGTGACAAAACGGATTTCAATACAATAGAAGAACTGGTACCAGAAGAAGCTAATTTGTTGAATATTGCGAATTTTACTTCTGAGATATATGCAGATAATCTGGATGACTACTATCCAAGACAGAATGTTGTTGAAAACATAATGGCTGACGATAAGGGAAAATTGAAAGTTGATAAAAAGACACAGCAGTTAATTGATCTCGCTATAGAAACTGGAAACGATAGAATCGTTTTGGAATTGCAACAGCGTGTATCATCTCACCCAAATAAGAATCGTTCGTTCCACTACTTGCCATATCGTACAGACAGTGGTTTTGAACAAACATTTTTAAGAGAAGTACTGTCCTTCGATATTATCGAAGAATTAGGTCTGGAGGTGTATTACAATGGCGACCGTGCTATGACGGAGTTTAAGATCAAGTGCTATAAGAAAACCAGTGGAAAATGGAATTACATTGGTATTTACACACCGGACTTCCTTATCATTAAACGAAAAGATGGCGTTATCCATAAGGTTATTGTAGTGGAAACCAAGGGGCAGATTTATGCCAAAGATCCAGTCTTTAAAGATAAGAAGAATTTTATGGAAACAGAGTTTTCAAAACAGAATAATGCTGCGTATGGTTATGAACGTTTTGATTACCTGTATTTGGAAGATACGATGCCAGAGAAAGATAGATTGACACAGACACATCAAAAAATCTGTGAGTTTTTTAAGGAGAAAGCGTAATGAATGGAATTAGACCTACTGTAGGCATAGAGTTTGATGATAAATATACTAATGCAAAAAATAAATTGCTTGATTTTATTAAGGCATTAGACGAGTTGGATGACATACAAAAAGCAAAATTGGCACAAGAATTTATAACATCATATAGTATGGCAATTTCTTTTGAACAATTTGTAAGTTATATGAAAAATGGAGGAATCAAATAATGCCAATTAAATATGTACCGTTTATACCGGAGCCGGTGGAAGGACAAGCTGTGCTTGGAAATTTTAATAGAATATTGAGATATAAAGGCGCTGACGATGTTTCTATGACATTACAGCGTGGTATGCCTTTGTATGAAATGGAAAAACAGGAAACCGTGGGCGAAAACGCTGACGGCAATATGGTTATTCGTGGAGAATGTGTTTCTGCTTGCGCTTATCTGAAGGAGCAGGGTATTCAGGTTGATCTTGTTTACATTGACCCACCATTTGCCAGTGGTGCTGACTATGCAAAGAAAGTATATATTCGTCGAAATCCGAAAGTAGCAGAAGCTATTGCACAGGCTGAACAAGAGTTGGATGTTGATGAATTGAAAGCTTTTGAAGAAAAGATGTACGGTGATGTATGGGATAAAGAAAAATATTTGAACTGGATGTACGAAAATCTTATGGCGATTAAGTCTATAATGAGCGAAACGGCATCTATTTATGTTCATCTTGATTGGCATATAGGTCATTATGTAAAAATCTTATTGGATGAAGTATTTGGAGAATCACATTTTCTGAATGAAATTGTTTGGCATTACTACAATAAAATGCAGGGGAATGTAAACAGATTTGCATCTAATCATGATGTAATTTTTCTGTATACAAAAAGCGATATATACATTTTCTCGCCCATTAAGGAAAAGAGAGATGAAACTATTAAACAAATTAAAAGGGTTTGGGATTCTGAAACTCAAAAGCTTGTGAATGCAAAAGATGAAAATGGTAGAGTAATTTACCAGGAATCATCAGAAAAGACTATTGATGATGTCTGGAGAATGTCTATGCTTCAACCTGCAGATAAAAAAGAACCGGTTGGATATGCTACGCAAAAACCAGAGTCATTGATTGAAAGGGCAATTCAAGCTTCTTCGGATATAAATTTAATAGTTGCAGACTTTTTTGGAGGTAGCGGAACAACTGCAGTCTGCGCAAATAAACTTGGCAGAAAATTTATTCATTGTGATATTGGATTGAATTCTGTTCAGACAACCCGTGATCGTCTTGTCGCAGATGGGGCTGAATTCGATGTGCTGGAAATTAAAGATGGAGTTCAACTTTATCGTAATCCGGTTCAGACAATGGATAAAATTAAATCTTTGATTCCTGGCTTGAAAAATGAAGATTCTCTGGATTCTTTCTGGGAAGGTGCTATCTCTGATAGCAAGCTTGGTACAATTCCTGTTTACGTGCCAAATTTAATGGACAGCGCATCCAAACTTCTTGATAAAGTGACCATGAACCGTATTATTCATCAGGCGATTCCAGAATTGGATAATGACATTAAAAAGGTTATTGTTTACTATATCGACATTACTGATGAAGTGGAGATTATGAATTTCATCAAAGAAGATGACAGTACGACTGTAGAAATTGAATTGCGTGATCTTAAATCAATTCTTGATGATGTTGTCATTGGTGATTATGCAGAATTCCATGCAGAAGAAATTGCAGGCGGATATGCTGTTGCTATTGATAAATTTATGAGTGATCGTGTGTTGTCTAAAATTGCAGAATTCAATCAGAAAGCATTCCTTAATTCTTCTGCGAAGAAACCGTATAAATCGATTGAAATCAGTGAAAAAGGCTTGGAACTTATTGAATTCCTTAGCCTGGATTGCACTGCGAACGGTGGTGAGTGGCATTCTGATAGTGAAATCAAGATTGATAAAAATGGCTATGTTATCGTAGACGGCAATAAAACCAAGGAGTTCTGGGATGGTTACATACGCAGCACAAAGAAACCTCTCCGACTTAAAATTCGTAACATTTGTGGGGATGAAACTGTTTGGGAGGTGTAATTAATGGCTCAAAATGTGACATTATATAACCTTTTGATTTCTTGTCCAGGTGATATTAAGGAAGAAGTTACATTGATTGAATCTGCAGTAGATGAGTTTAATGAATTATATGCTGAAACTTTAGGAATCACAATAAAAACTCGCCATTGGAGTAAGAGTTCTTATGCTCAGTCTGGAGGAAAACCACAGGCATTACTTAACGAGCAGTTTGTAAATAAATGTGATGCAGCAGTTGCGATTTTCTGGACAAGATTTGGCTCACCTACTGATGAGTATGGTTCTGGAACAGAAGAAGAAATTGAAATTATGCTTCAATCTGGAAAACAAGTGTTTATGTATTTTTCGGATAAGCCTATCCCACCATCAAAAATAAATGGTGACGGCTATGAGAAAATACAAGCATTCCGTGACAAATATAAAGACAAAGGAATATATTTCACTTATTCATCCGACGAAGAATTTAAAAAGATGTTTTTTGCTCATCTTTCCATGCATTTTTTGACAGAAAAGAGGGTAAGTGAAACAGCCAATGAATATCGTTCTGAGTTAAAGTTATTAGGTATTGACGAAACTGGAAGATTGACTGAAGAAGCGGTGGTATGCCCATTCGTGTTAAATGCAGAGATTACCATGAAAGAATACATTACTTCGATTAAGAATATGTATCAGGAGATTTCTGATATGAATGTAGGTGGTAGATCTGTTACAGCTAATACTTTTTTTGCTGGATTTACAAGCCCTGTTGACATAGATGAAGATGAGAAAGAGTTTATTACTGCTGTGGCTGAACAGCTGGAGTGTGAGTTGTCCGATTCCTTTTTTGAACTTGGAAATTTAAACCAAGATACTTTAACATCAAATCTACTCAGTGGTCCTAAGTTGAATGGAACGTCCGAAGAAAAGCAGAAATATTGGAAAATCAAAAGATTGCATGAAACTATTTCTAAAGCTTTGGAATGGGCTCCGGTTGAGAAAGCGTTTTCTGGAATGAATTGTATTAAATTAGCAATTCAGAATTGTGGTAAGGCCATTGACGAAGATGCTGAAATTATGTTTGAAGTTCCAAAAGAATCCTTGCTTACATTAGGTGAATTCCCTAAGTTTAATAATGCAGAGATGGGATATTTGCTTACAGATTGTGATATGAGTATTTTGTTCGGAATTGAAGGCACATCTGAATATATTGAATATTCAGAATCAGAGCAAAATGGAAGAACTTCGTATGGAGCACGTTCATATGGTTTGCCTGGATATGTTCCGGATTATAGTGATGATTTCACTGATGAGATAAAAGATGTGTTTTGTTATGGATTCTATTCAAGTGAAGATAAGTATATTGTAAAGCTTAAAGTAGATTATATAAAACATAATACAACTGTTGCTTTCCCGACAATCCTTTTTGTGAAAAATGAGATTGATGAGATACCATATAAAATCACATCTAAGAATAATCCGGATGTTGTTGAAGGCTGTATAAAGGTTAAAAGTTAGGAAAGGAATACTACATGGAAAAGCCACAATACATCGATTGGATAGTTGAAGAAACTGGTATTGTAATTAAAGATGACATACCGCTAAAATGCTATAAAATTGATTATAAAGATGATGAAAGTATTCTTGATGACTGGGCATTGCACATTCGAAGAAATTACATAGAAGATACTGAACTTAAAGAAGACGCAGATGACAATGCAATGACTGTTGAACAGTATTTGCATGATTATGTAATTCCACAAAAAGGAGAAGAATTGGGAGCTACGGTACGTTCTGCAGACATAACAGAAATTTTAATTTCCGATTTATTAGAGTTTGTTCATCAGTATTCTGTTCCGAGATATAAATTGAAGAACAGATCCGGGAAAAACAATTCACAACAAGGAACTGATGTCATTGCATATAAGTACAAAAAAGAAGATAAAACTCCAAATGATAAAGATGAATTGGTAGCAGCAGAAGTTAAAGCTACCCTCTCTAATACGGAGTACGCACCAATCAAAAATGCAATTATCGATTCCAGAAAAGATGAACATCGATTAGCAAGATCAGTAAACTACTGCAGAAAGCGATTAAAAGAACTGGGCAAAATAGAAGAGGCAGAAGAGGTAAAGAGATTCTTATTTAAACCAGATAATAATTATCGTATTACATATGTAGCTGCAGGAGTTAGTAGTCGTGAAAACGTAGATGATGCCATAGAATTAGATTTTTCTGGTGAAGAACTTGAAATTAGAAAAAATGAACTGATTTTTTATGTACATGGTAAAAAGTTGATGGAATTGGCTCATAACATTTACCAGAGGTGTTGTAAATGATTTTTGGGAAAAATGCAGGCTTAATGTTAAAATATCAAAAAGCAAAGGCCAAAATGGTAGAATACGATGTTTCAAAGCAGGAGTATCCACATTTTCCGTTGAATTCTAATGAATTATCGTATCCAACAACTTATGTGCTGTCACGATACTCAGAATGTATTATAGAAAATAATCATGACGAATTAAAAGAGCTGGAGTCACTTTTGATTACAACTGCAGAATATTATGATTCAGCTTTTAAGTCCAAAGATAGACCAGAATATGATTGGGATTTTTTGCTATCTGGAGCATCTGCCTACTTCCTAAGAAAAGATTTTGGTAGTGCTAAAGTGTTGACAGCAAGAGTAGTTGATTTAATTGATGAGGAGCGATCTCCGCAGAAATTGTTGACGAATCTCTATAATTATCTTCTGGGTGGAGTGTATTTGCCATATTTGAGAGTTATAGATACTTATGAGCGAATAAATAATTTTTTCTTGGATTACTTTGGAAAGGGTAAGTCTTTAGAAGCATTAAAGTCAAACTTATGGGTATATAGAAATGAAATATACGAGAATGGAGATCCGGATAGTATATTTTATGTAGATATATTAGTGGCAGTTATTATTGTGGCGTGCGAAAATTCGTCATGGAGTCTTTTGCCGAGTAGTTCAGGTATCCCGGATGAAGAATGGGAGCCATATCTACAAAGTAAGATGTCAATAAAGATGTTATGGCCAGCACAAAGATTAATAGCCGAAAAGGGATTGTTGCGTGGAGAAAGCTCTATTGTTCAACTTCCGACAGGGGTAGGCAAGACAAGAAGTATTGAACTAATTATTAGAGCAGCTTTTTTATCTGAACGAGCGAATATTGCTATTATAGTGGCACCATTAAGAGCATTGTGCAACGAAATAACAATGGATATGTACAAAGCTTTTGGAAATGATGTCACGATAAATCAGTTTTCTGATGTACTTCAAAATGATTTTTGGAATTTTTTTTCTGAAGATATTAAACGGCAGATACTAATATGTACGCCAGAGAAACTGAGTTATGTATTACATCATGATCCGTTTTTTTTAAGTGCTATAGATTTATTTGTGTTTGATGAAGGTCATATGTTTGATGATGGAGGTAGAGGTGCAACATATGAGTTATTAGTAACACATATACGTCAGAACATAACGAGCGAACAGCAGTTTGTTTTGCTATCTGCGGTATTGCCAAATTCAGGGGATATTGCACAGTGGTTGTTTGAGGATAGAGGTTGTTTGGCGACAGATGATAGTATTGTATCTACACCTAAATCAATAGGATTTTCATCGACACAAAGGGATATTCATTTCTTTTCTGATGATAAATCAAATGAAGATTATTATATTCCCCGAATCCTTCGAGTTGAACAATTGAAGAAGTTACCCCGAGAAAGAAGTAATAAATATTTTCCAGATTTATCATCATCTACAGATGTGGCCATTTATAATGCAATAAAGTTGTGTCATAACGGCGGTGTTGCTATCTATCTCGGGCAGCAGCGTTCAATGAAAACGGTATTTGAAAGAATTATAAATTTGGATAAGAGAAACTATGATTTGAAAGCATTAAAAGATAATACAAATCAAGCAGAACTTTCCAAAATCAAGGGATTTATAGAAAGCTATTATGGTTCAGAGCACTATTATACGAAAGCAGCGGAATTGGGTGTTTTGCCTCATTCATCTAATCTTCAAAATGGAGTTAAGCTTGTTGTTGAACATGCGTTGAAGAATAAATATGTTTCTTGCGTAGTGTGTACATCGACGCTTGCACAGGGTGTGAATATTCCGATAAAATATTTATTGGTTACCAGCATTCGAAATGGATTGCAATTAGTAAAAGCTCGAGATTTTCAAAACTTGATGGGTAGAACAGCACGAGCAGGTATATACACAGAAGGAAGTATTATTATTACGGATTGCAAAATATACGACAACCGTACCAACTGGAAAAATGGTGGAGGATATTTATGGAATGATTGTGTGAAGCTATTTGATGCAAAATTGACAGAACCTTGTGGCAGTTCTATTCTTTCGTTAGTCCAGAATTTTAACATAGATTATGATGTGACCGTAAGTGGTGAGAAATTTATTGATAGAGTGATAGATCACCTTGACGAAAGAGATTTCTTGCTTGATTACGCAAAGAAGTTAGAAAAAGCATACTTAAAAACCAATCCCAAAAGAACACAAAATCTGATTGTGCAGGAAATATTATTGCGTCAGGATATTATATCAAATATAGAAAATTATTTGTGTTTAGTACGTTCCGCAGAAACATTGGTCAATGATAGTAAGAAAAGTGCTGTGGATATTTGTACAAATACATTGGCGTATGCTATGGCAACAGAAAAAGAGAAAGAATTACTGATTAAAGTTTTTCAGAAGATAGAAGAGAATATTCAACAATATTCTGTTGAAAAATTGAGCAGATATTCTAATGCAATGTCAGGAATAGGTTTGTCTTCTCTAATAGAGGAATGGATTGTTCAGAATGAACTTACAGAGAAGATATATACAGAAACAGAACTGTTATCTGTTATTGCAGAATTGTATCTGCAAATCTGTGGAGACTTTAGATACCAAGAGCATATACAAAGCATTTGTAAAAAATGGATTGATGGCCAGACTCCAACGGAAATTAACAACAAAGAAACTATTGGAATTGCAGAAGTAGAATCATTATGTAATAAAAGAATTTCATATGAAATGAATTTTCTTATCGGCAATATCTGTGATCTGATAGAAGTTGACGAAGAAAATGAGGAGCAAGTTGATCAAAGGAACATCTTGACATTGTTACAAAAGAAAGTAAAATATGGCGTTCCAAATATGACAGCAATTTCTATTTGTGAGAGTATTTTTAATGATCGTCTATTAGCTATAGAATTAGCTCAAATTTTATCTGATGCGAATATTGGAACGGACAAGATACTTAATATGTTGAAAGCTCATAGTGAAGAAATCTTTAGTTGTCTTGATTCGTATCCGGAATATTTCAAGGATAGATTATCTGTGTTGATGAAATAAAGGTAGCATACTGTATTTACAGATTGCTGAATGTGCATTAAAAATAGAAATTTCTTTTACACAAGAAATTAGAAATAGCAGATCTGTCAATTTTGTAAGGATGACACTTGGGTACACTGATGAATTAGCTGATATACGAACCCGCATATGGAAGAATTTAGCTATTTTACGTAAGAACGAAGAGTATCGTAACGCTATTAATAGCATTCTTTCAGAAGTTAATTATAATAGATTGAATGAAGAGGACATTTTATATATTATGGGTGATGTATTAAGAATAGTAGATCGATTTAAAATAACAGGCCATGGCGTTATTTATACAGTAAAAATCAGTAAAGGTGCAAATGTTCACATGGGAGATCTTCTGTCTGATCTTAGGGGAAATAGATTTGAAGTTAGTGGAATCGAAATGTTTAGAAGAAAGATACCGGAAGGAAAGACTTTTGAAGATATGCCTCTTGGATTAATGCTTAAGCAAATAAACGGCGAGGATCCCTTTGGAAATATACTTGTTAAAAATCTGAAGGAGATTAAATTCATTTTTTGTAATCATCCGCTGTATCAAAGAAAAGTTGATGAAGACTATGAAGATGAGTATCAAGAGGCTGGGTTACATCACTCTTGTGCATTATTCAGCTATGAAGACATGGAAAGAGGTAAGCTTTCATTGTTTGGAGAAGAGATATCTGGTCTTACAATTTATCGTGGTTGGATGATGAAGCCGGAAATGTATTCGGATTTCTATAAGTTACTGGAACAGAAAGGAATTTATCTGATTAATACTCCAGAGGAATATGAGAGGTATCACACGTTACCTGGATGGTATGATGACTTTGCAGAAGAAACTGCGCAGTCAGTATGGGAGGCTGAGGGAAATGTTGAAAATATATTGTTGAAGGCTAAACAATTAAATGGTCCTTATATTGTAAAAGACTATGTTAAGAGCAGAAAACATGAATGGTATGATGCATGTTTTAAAAAAAATATTTCGGATATTGCGAATACAACAAGAGTAATCAGAAATTTTGTAGAACGTCAAGGTGATTCATTGGTAGGCGGAATCGTTCTACGAAAATTTATGGACTTACATCAAATTGGATTTCATGAAAGAAGTGGAATGCCTATATCAGAAGAATATAGAATATTCGTTTACGCTGGAAAAATTCTGATAATGGATAACTACTGGACGGAAAAAGAGGATGTAAGATTATCCGACGCTGAAATTAGTTGGATAGAATGCATTGCAAAAAAAGTTAGAAGCAACTTTGTAACAATTGATATAGCACGGAAAGATGACGGAGAGCTAATGATCATGGAATTTGGTGATGGTCAAGTTTCTGGATTACAGCAAATCGAAGCAAAGGATTTTTATCAATCATTTGAACAAGAAGAACGCATTTCGGCTAAAGAGCTTTTTACAGACGGAACTGCAATATTGGTTGGAGATCCAATGCCGGATAAGTCAGTTGAGCAAATGCAATTAGATATTGCAAGCATCAGTAGTACTCAAGAACTGGTTGATGTTTATGTACAGGTACACAATAAGTTCTGGTATATTGAAGATGATTTGTATGATTATGAAGAAGAATCCGAAGAGTATATCAGAGTAAAAGAAATTGTGGAAGCTTGGGGTGAAATAATGGATTTGCTCGACAAAAAGATTATGGTTGCAGCAAAGAAAGAAGGACTTCTTGCAGAACGTCAGCTCAATTCCGGAACTGTCAAACAGCTTGAAAGCTTTATGAAGAAGTATGGCTATAAAGATGGAGACGGATGGTGGATTAAGTTAGAATAAATAATGTGGCTGTAAGATAGTGCTTTTGTATGTGTTAGAACAGAGATAAAGTGTCCAAGTATTAGCAAATCAGAATCTACACAGTCTTCTATAAAACCAATTTTCCGATAAAAACATACACCTTATTTTACACCTTTTGCGGACAATATTATGCGAAAATAAACCAGGTTATGCCAAAAAGTAAACATTCACAAAGGCTCACAAAGTCCGAAATACCAAGAAAAACTAAGAAATGCGAGGTTATGCAACAATGATAAAAGTATTATTCATCTGCCACGGCAATGTTTAATGGATGCCGTGAAAGCCTTGATTTTATTGGACTTTTGTGGATTATTGAATAATTTACACCTTATTTATACCTTTGGAAGACCGGATCGGAATAACATAAAAAATAAAGAGATAGATCAAATTAACAGGAAACGATTTTGGCATTGGAAATATTTAGAATATGCTGGTTTGTGTTGAATTTTTTTAATGATTGAGTATAATAAAAGCAAGAATAGAAATGTTCTCGATGTAAGAGCATCGTTAAAAGTTGAGCTGCAGATGGAGCAGGATAAACTTCCATCTCATTAGATGTCTTAACTGGATATCGAGCCTGGCAACTTGGATGAAGTTGTAGTCCACGTGGGGGACTTAATGATTTCCACGTCGTTATTGATATCTTAACTGGATATCGAGGCTGACAACCAGCAGAAAACTCTTTTTAAAAGAAATTCTTAGAGGAGTGTGGTTAAGTATCACACTCCTTTTTACGTATGAGGTGTTATATCTCTATTATTGCAAGTGAACTTGCAATGAATGATGTGATATGCTGTTCTGTGAAGAGTTTGGTAAAAATGATATCAAGAAATTAAAAGAGGTTGCGTAAGCGAAGATAAGGAGAAACGTCATGGGGATTAGGGTTACAGGAATAAGCACGCCTGTCGGTGGACTTTCATGGGAATATACTAAGTCTGAGAAGCAAAATATTCCGTTGATGATTTCACCAGGGCAAAAAATAAAGGTTTTTATCAGCTCAATATGTGGTGTGGAGAAATATGATAAAGTACGAGCTGACTTAAAAAGTGCTATTGAAAGTACGCAGTTAGCTGATGTATACACTTTTGAGAGTAACGGTGCGTCCACGTTGCCAGCTGGTGATCACTATATATTGGCATTGGAAGATAGCGATATCTGCATTTTCTTAATAGATAATGAAGACGGAATTACGCCAGGAGTACAGAAAGAAATCGACACTGTTAAAAAACATAATATTAAGGCTTTGTATTATTTCTGTGATGAAATACAAAAAGAAAAAACGGCACTTGAACAAAGCTTAATGGGAGCACATTTTGCCAAAAGTAAAGTCGTTCACCGTTTTGAAGAATTAGTCCAAGATGGAGCTCAAGCATTGATAGATGATATCATTGCTATATATCATTATTATTGTACTGGCAGAATAGTTTTGAACTCTGGCGAGAATGATGAAGTTCAAGCGGTAGATGTTGTTGGTACTGAAAAATACCAGCTTCCTACAATTCCTAAATCTACATTAAAAAATGTGGATAAATGCAGAGATTATTTGTTGAAGTTTGTGCTTGGATATTCCCGAGGTAGATACACAGGTGAAACGGAAAAAACTAGCGAATTTGATGAATGGGGAATCCAGTTTCTTCCAATATTATTTGAAGGTAGATCTATTAAACACTTCAATATTGCAATGTATCTGGATGCGTTAAAAACGCAACAAGATGAAGACCATTATCGAGTGGTTCAAATTCGTTGGCAAGCAATTCAAGCATATTTTGCTGGAGATATCGAAAAATGTATCGAGTATCTTGAAACGGCTTTAAATTGTGCAAAAGAAACAAATCAACCTACTTGGGTCATAAAAGATATTCTGGTGGATCTGCGCAATCAGCATTGGACTCGTTGCATTGTAAGAAATGAGTGTTCTGATCCACCGGCACAAAAGGAATTAACAGAAAGTAGTGAAGAACTCTATTATCCGATTCTTGATCGCATCCATGAATCGCTACATGAAAAATACATAGAGGGTTTGTATAAAAAGAAAACAGGATCACCTTATGCAGTCACCATAGGCAATAACTTAGATCAATATGGTGAAATGCTTGCAAGTTCGCTTATTGTATCTATGTATAATGGCTCATTGACGCATATCTTGCTTATTTATGAGAAAATCAGGGACTTTGTATTTTATTTGAGTTGTAAATATGATGATTGGAATCTCAGACTTAATTTGTACAAACTTGCAATTTTTGCGGGAAAAGAAAAGGAAATTAAGGGTATTCAGGACTCCTATCCGGAGGTTCTTAATAACTTGAATGCTGATGAAGCAGCATCAATTATGGATTTTTGTCTAAATTATCCAATAAAACATCAAAGATTAAGCAGCCAACTGCTGTCATTTGGTTCAGTAGGCTATTTTCTGGATGATAAGCGTTATGATTATTATGAAAAATCCATTGTTGCCGAAATTAAATCTTGGTTGAGTAGCGATACTTCTGTTGTGTCTGTAGGTCAAAACATATTCAAGTGTCTTTCAGGTGTGGCCTATCGTATGTCGCAAGATACGCTGAGCGAAATATGTTGTCAATTCATTGAAAGGCATTATAGTCGCTGGTATATGGATATGTTTGAGTTCATCGCTAATTGCATAGATCTTCGAAAAATGAGTAATGATTCCGCAAAAGCATTAATTGAGCATATTAATCGTGTGCTTGATAGTGAAGAGGAACGAAAGCAGATAAATTATTCTCCTTTCTTTTTATGTGTTCTTAGAAAGCAAAATCGTACTTTTACAGAGGAAATGGATAAAAAGATAGCTGAATATTTACCAAACTATTATGGAGATATCTATAAATTAGAAACTACAGAAGATGAAAAACAAGATATGCCTGTATTTGTGCGAGAATATGTAGATCGTATTAGAAAAAATAATGAAGTGCAGGGGAAAGATGGCGTGTATTTCGGGCATGGTACATGTGAAATTGCAACCGTTAGAGCTATTTTGTTGGGAAAAGAATATATATGTGATGCAGATATTATGGACACGCTTGTATCCGTAGTTACAGATACCCTTTTGATTTCCAAGGAAGATATTTCCACAAAACTTGATGCGATAGCACTGCTTATTTACATTGCAATAAAATATCCCGAAGATTATACAAGAAATAAAGATGTATATGAGAAACTGTTTGAGCAGCAGAAGGCCATTGAAGTTGCTGAAAATTCGATTATTTCATCTAATATCGATAGCATTTCCTTGAAGATTGGATTGCAATTATTATATATTTCTATGGGGAAAGATGTATATACTGATATCCTCGAGTTGATGCCGTATATTCAAGACGATGTTGCAACAACAATCGCAGTAACTCAACTGATCATTAAATATTTGGAGAATTCAGACGATGTTATGTTACCAGCCAGAGTGGAGGCGATTATCCTTCAGAATGTTTTACAGTGGCTACGTTCTGAATACACAGATATCAGATGGAATGCCACACGCATTCTTCTTACCATGTCTCGGAATCCAGAGAATTGCGGTATCGTAAACCACCAGTTGGTGAATCTTATTGATTCTAATAGTGTATATATCAAAAATTTGATTATGCGACATCTTCACAAAATAAAAGGGATTACTGATGGAACAAAAGAGTATGTTATGTCAAAATGTAAACATGATGCCAATTTCGTTGTTAGAATGGTTTGTGATGAAGTTGAAAAAGGTGTAAATGAAGAGTAGATTTTTGAAACTTTTTATGTAGGTATTGTTTAGTGTATGTGGAGAACTCTTATTGTGCTACGGCAATGTTTAAAGAACGTTGCGAAAATCTTGATTTTATGGGCTTTTTTGAGAATTATTGAATAATTTATACCTTTGGGAGATTGAATCGGAATAGCTGAAATAATGTAAAGGCGTGGGAGAAATCTCACGTCTTATTATTATATGAGAAAATGAATTTGAAATGCATTTTGCTGTGTTATGTATGATGGCAACGGAGTCGTCAATTCACAAAAATTATTCATTAAAGAGCAAATCTATCACTTTAGTTTTCAAAAAGGGAAGAATCAATTTCATTAAGGAGTTCTTCTGGGAGACATTTCTTTGTAATAGTTATATTTTTTGCTTTGTATGTACGCTGATGCATATTCCGCAAAAACAGAGCACTCGCTCCGCATGAGCGGAGCGCTGTTCCGCTAGGAACGGATCATTGCCCTGTTGGTTAATAAAGTTACTTGCTTTCTACACGTCTATCGCGACCTGGAAAGTCTAATCGATATGCTTTAGAGGTCATGCGGCTGAGGCATGCATCTGCATATGTGTTATCACCAAACAATTGGTACCAGTTCACTACTGGCATCTGCGAGATGATGACTGTTGATTTTCGGCAATCTCTAGCTTCGATGATTTCAAAGAGATCACGGCACTTGTCGAGATTTAAGTCCATCAATCCAAAATCATCTATAACAAGAAGATCATAACCGGCCATCTTGTTTGAATACTCATAGTAATTATCTTCACTATGCGCATGGGCGGATTCTTGAAGCAGATAATTCGCACGGATATGTTTAACAGTCCTCATTTGATGTAGTGCCGTGACGCAAAGTGCATATGCAACATGCGTTTTGCCAGCTCCTGCTCCACCTGTAATCAAAAGATTGTTCGGTTCATCAATCCAATCACCTTGGGCCAGTAATTCAATGACATGTGTGTTTAACTGCCTCTCTGGATCATAAAGAGAACTATCAAGGTCAGCTGCCGGATATTTTAGTGTTGCTTGTTTTAAAAGCCGATTGAACTTCTTGTTTTCTCTCCCTGACCACTCATGGTTGATGATTTCAGAGAACCTTGTTTCAAAGCTCTCTAATCCCGAATTCGGATTCATAAGTTGATTTTCAAAGGCTTCTGCCATGCCGGACATACGCATCTTATAGAGTTTGTCCATAAGAAGATTTTGATCCTTTGTAAGTTTGTCGTTATAATTGTATTCTTTCTGTCTGTATGCCATAATCATTCACCTTTACTTGTAGTAATCCTTTCCTCTGATGTTTTCATGAGATGGAAGTGATTCCGGTGATGATTCTGGATGCTCATCGCACTCTATCTTTTTAAGCACCTGCCTGTACGTCGAGTAGCGACAGGAGTTCATTTCAATGCATTTACGAGCGGCTTCTTCTGCAATGCCTTTAGGGATTGCTTTTACTCGATGTAGTATCCCGGCACATGCATTGAATGCTTGCTCTTCGTGCTTAGAAGATTTTAGGATTCGATCAATCAATTCCGACATGGCTTGTTTTGGGCAGGTCTTATTGACATGCCCAAAAACTTCTGTATAATGCAGATATGGGCAGAAACCCGGAAAATCGGCTCTGCCCATTCGTAACTATTCACAAATCTTATATCAGTTTTTAGCGTTTACACAAAACTTAAAACGGTCCCGAAAGCGATCACTATTTTGGAAGCATATGCAAACCGATAGCCCAAAATCTACATTTATATGATATTTATGGTGTTGATACTGTGAATGGGGCTCTGTGTGGAAATACGATATTATGCAGATATTATTCACTGTTCTTTCAATATGATGGTAACAACGGTGAATATGTAAAATCTATGGCTAAAATTGGCGGTGGATACATTGCTTTGTTTAATGCATTAAGAGAATATCAGGTAGATGACACATTAAACTTTGATGTGCGTGATTACGGAGGATTTGTTAAATCTCCAGTGGGCAATGATTTTAGTGATAGATTTGTGCTTTTCTCGATACTATGCCAAATCAATTTTTTGATATTTTGCATTGATCGATGGATAAAAGAAGAGATGCCTGCTAAATTGCGATTCGCATACTTGCTGTATTATTCATTACTTAACGTTATTCCTCAAATTAATGATAAGTTAGGTACCTGCTTTATTCTAGATGTCCAATGGAAGAATGATAAGTTTAGAAATGCAATGGCGCATTACAAACTGGGAGTTGCGCTGAAAAATAAGGACTTGCTACATGACGACATCATGTTCGGACTAACAGAACATATCCTTGGAGCAGAATATATGGTTGTAAAAGAATCAATTTATGCGCAACTTGAAAAGTTGGCAATACAAATAGGTAACTATCTGGGATTGAAGGAAGGCCTGGTTGTTCCAAACGGGTGGTAGTAAAACACTGACTATTTTATTACCTTTTTACTACTTTTGACGTCTACGCTTTGAAGCATTTTGCCGTATTTGACCATTTCTGTACCAGTCAGCGGTAGTACAGAGGCCCGTAAAATCGGTGACAAAACGCGTCTAATATTTCATTTTTGAAGGAGTTTTGATAATGATTAAAGTGCTTTTTATTTGCCACGGCAGTGTTTAATGGATGCTGTGAAAGCCTAGGCTTTAAAGGATTTTTTGATGATTGACGAATAATTTACACCTTATTTATACCTTTGGAAGAACGGATCGGAATAATAGAGAAATAAAGAAATAGATAAATATAACAGGAAGCAATTTTGTCATATTGGAAATAATTAAAATTTGCTGAACCGTGTTGATTTTATTGATTGAGTATAATAAAAGTAAGAACAGAAACTTCCATGTTTGAAGCGGTTACCAGAATTGACAAAGAAATGCAAGTTAGCCAATCCGGTAGTCCAGCATATTTTTTCATTGTCACCCGACGTTTTTACAAAACATATACTTATTCCGCTTGATGCGTCATTCTTGTTCTGAAAACAGGAACAGAATCCTTACAGCGACTGTAAGTGTTATTTATTGTGCTTCTGTGCTATCATTTACCCAGAAATGGATAGGAGGCATTCACATGAAACCAATTTTGAATATTGAAAATCTTACCAAAGTCTATGGGACGTTGCCAAACCAGACGAGAGCACTGAACGGAATCACTTTTCAGGTCATGCCGGGAGAGTTTCTCGGTATTATGGGAAGCAGTGGTTCCGGCAAATCCACGCTTCTCAACTGTATTGCAACTGTGATTCAGCCTACAGGTGGAAGCATTCAGGTGGAGGGAGATACTCTGCAATCCCTCAAGGGAAAGGCTCTTGCAGAGTACCGTGGCAAAAAAGTTGGTTATCTATTCCAGAACTTTGAATTGCTGGACAACCTGACTGGCAGGGAAAACATCCTGCTCCCGACTTCCTTGCATGGGGTATCCGAAGCAGAAAGCAGCCAGCGGCTGAAGCAGTTGGCTGACTATCTGGAAATCACTGATGTTCTGGATAAGTTTCCGTCCAAGATGTCCGGCGGCCAGCGTCAGCGTGTTGCGGCAGCAAGGGCTCTGATCTTACATCCCCAAATGATCCTTGCCGATGAACCGACGGGTGCGCTGGATTCTAAGAACGCAAGAAGTCTTATGGAGAAGCTGTCCGGCCTGAATCGTGACGAACAAGCTACGATCCTGATGGTAACCCATGATTCCAATGCCGCCAGCTTTTGCAAGCGCATTCTGTTCATCCAGGACGGCGTGATCTTTCATGAGCTTCGGCGTGGAGACGAAAGCCAGCAGGAGTTCTACGGGCGCATCCTGAAGGTGATGGCGCAACTGGGAGGGGGCAGCGCAAATGTTCTCTAATCTCATTCTTCGGAACAGCCACCGCAGCCGAAAGGAAAACGGTCTGTTTTTCAGCTCCCTGGTGATTTCTATTGTTGCCTTTTACATGATTCTTTCCATCTCCACTCAAGATGTGATGCTCTTTTTGCAGAAAATGGAGAGTGACGCAGTTGACGAACTCCTGCTTCTGATTCCTGCGTTTTATGGGATGACCCTCGGTATTCTGTTCTTTTTGATCTATTTTGCCTGCAAGTATCAGTTCGAGCGCAGACGGCATGAGTTTGGTGTTTATCTAATGTTGGGGATGCGTAGAAGTAAACTGTTTGGTATGCTTCTGGCGGAAGATTTCCTGACCAGTATTCTTGCCATGCTCATAGGCTTACCTGTGGCTGTGGTGCTTTCAGAAATTGTCAGTCTTGTCACCGCCAAGCTGGTAGGCATGGGGATCATCGGTCATCAGTTTTCTTTATCCTGGTCTGCAATTGAATGGACGCTGGCAGGATTTCTGGCAATTAAGCTGACGGCACTTCTGATTTTGAGTGGACGAATCAGCCGCCAGGAGATCGGTACTTTGCTATCCCAGCCAACGAACCGCCCCAAAAAGCAAATGCCATCTGTTATCTATGGACTGGCTGCTATATGCGGAAGTGTGATGTTGGCAGTGGCTTACTACATGGCGATTCAGGGAATTGCATGGACAAAGGTAAGTATGATGGGACTGACTTTGCTGTTGGGCATAGTTGGTACGATGCTGCTTTTCTATGGGATGCGTGCGCTGATTGCTTTGATTGTTAAGAAAGGAAAAGGAAATAAGCAGCTTCATGTATTTACCTTCCGGCAGATTCAGGAGAATGTTATTCATCAGTCAACCTCCATGGCCATCAGCTCCCTGCTGATTCTGGCGGCGCTGTGTTGTTTTGGTGCGGGCGTAGGAATTGCAGGAACGAATAGCCTGTCTTCTGGCCATGTAATCGACTATACTTTTGAAGATCATACTGCAGAAGATTCATCGCAGGTTCTTCCGAATATAAAGGCAGCCCTGAAAGAAAACGGTTTGGAAAATCAATTTTCAGAGCTTTTTGAAATGAGGGTTGGGCGTATTCGCACCACAGAAGATTATGATAATGCCTACAGCATGGACGCTGTTATGGACTCTCTTCGGAGCCTGCCCCAGTCGGAAGACCGGGATGTCCTTCTGAACAATCTTGGTTATGCCACATACCCATATTTGATTTGTTTATCGGACTATAATCGTTTGTTGGAATTGTCCGGCAAACCGGCTCTCCAATTAGGCGAAAAGGAGGCCGCTGTCTATATTGATACAGAGTTTACTACGGTAAGTCGTACCACAATGCTGAACCAAGTATTGGCCGGACAGCCCAAGGTGGAACTGGATGGTAGTCCGATTCATCTTACAGGAGAGGTTCAGTCTGTGAATTTGGTCACGGACCGTTCTATAACCTTGTCCTTTGCATTGATTCTTCCGGATGAAGCATTCCTATATTATAGCCAGGGAATGTATGATACCTATGTCAATGCGGTGCTCAGTGAGCAGGCTCTGGATGGAAATAGCCTTATGACTGCATATTTGGATTTGAACGAGAAGCTGGACGAAACTGGCATTGAATATGAAAGCTATCTTCAGAATATAGGTCGTCAGCTTTTCTACACCATAGCATCCAGTTATATTACCCTCTATCTTGCGATTGTTTTCCTGGTAGTTGCCAACACCATCGTGGGTGTTCAGTTCCTGATGAGTCAGCAGAAAACCGGGCGCAGATACCAGACCCTGATCCGCCTGGGAGCTACTTACGAAACCCTTTGCCAGTCTGCTGGAAAGCAAATTACCTGGTTTATGGGACTTCCTGTATTGGTTGCGGCTGTCAGCAGTCTGTTTGGAGTCAGGGCGTTATTTACAGGGATACTCTCGTCCCGAACCCGTGGGACAGTGTCTGAAATGCTGCTTGTATCTGCTGCTATGATTTTACTACTTTGCGTGATAGAATATATTTATATGAGAGTGGTCAAGCGCTCCAGTGATCGGTATTTGCTGACACTGATGCAGCCGCAGAGAGAAGAATAATTTGGAAGGAGGTGCTGTCATGAAAAGAATTGCTGTTGTGGAAGATGAAGTCTATATGCGGGAAGAACTCTGCGATATGCTCCAAAAGGACGGCTATCTTGTGGAGGCAATTACCGAGTTTGAAGATGCCGCTCGGCTCTTGGCAGCCCTCCGCCCTGACCTTGTGATCTTAGACCTGAACTTGCCGGAGATCAGTGGCTTTCAAATCTGCCAGGAGCTAAAGAATAAAACTGCTATCCCCGTCCTGGTGCTGACTTCCAGAGATCAGGTAAAGGATGAACTGCAAGCGTTCCAGTTGGGTGCCGATGAATATTTGACGAAGCCGTGCAGAAAAGATCGACTTCTTGCCAGGGTATCCAATATTCTCAAAAGGTATGAAGGCCGTACCAATCTCATAGAGGGACCAGATTTCCTGTTAGACCAGCAGACCTACACGCTTTATATTCATAATACCTCTGTGGTGCTTCCAAAAAATCAGGGAAAACTGTTGGTCGCTCTTTTGTCCGGCGGCGATGCTCTGGTCACGACGGAGCAGCTTTGCATGGCACTATGGGGAACCACGGAATACATAGATGAAAATGCCTTGCAGGTTAACCTAACCCGGCTGAAAAAAACGATGTCCGCCCTTGAAATGAAGCAGCGAATCGTTGCAGTTCGAGGAATGGGCTACCGTTTGGAAGCGGAGGTGTCTCTATGAAGCAGCTTTGGCACATGATAGAACGGTACTACCCCTGGCTTCTGTTGCTGCTGGGCGTGGATTGCTTTTGCGCTGTCATTCTTTGGATTTCTGACATTCAGGTATTTCAAACCTTGATCGGGTTAGTAGTTCTGACGAGCATCCTTTTGTTTTCAGCGATTCTGTTTGTACTAAACAAGAGGGAGAACACCCACATGGAACTGTTCCGAGATTTCCTCAGTGATCCTACCATCTGCAATGAAGAACGGCTGCTCAGTGCCATTAGTCAGAAAGAAGGAGAATCTGTCCGATTTTTGGCTTCGGTTTTACGGGAATACAAAAACGAGAGTAACAATATGGCGGATGCTACGGGACTATGAAGAATACGTGGAGGGCTGGGCACATGAAGCGAAAACGCCCCTATCGTTGCTGACCATGCTCTTGGATAACCGGAACGATGAAATCTCTCCTTCCCTGCAAGCAAAGCTGGATTATGTCCGCAGTCAGCTTCAGGAGGATGTCACGCAGATGCTGTACTATGCCCGGTTGAAGAGCAGTACAAAGGATTACCGATTTGAGGATGTCAATTTGAATGACTGCTTGGGTGAAGTTCTGGAGGACTATGCCCCACTTCTTGAAGAGAAGCATTTTGTCATTCTCAACAAACTGCAATCTGAAACAGTCTATACAGACCGTAGAGGACTTCAGTTTATGTTGGGACAGATCGTGAGCAATGCCATAAAATATAGCAGCGATAGTCCCATGCTAACAATCTCTATGATACATTCGGAGATCGCAGATGTCCTTTCAGTTGAGGATAATGGCATCGGTGTAAAAAAATATGATCTGCCGTATATTTTTCAAAAGGGCTTTACCGGGGATTCTACTGACAGCAGAAAGAAAGCTACCGGTATAGGGCTTTACCTGGTTAAGAAGATGGCTGACGATCTAAACCTTCGTCTGGAAGCTGCTTCCCCGTGGGAAAAGGGCTTTAAGATAGTCATCTTCTTTCCAAAATTGAAATCCAACGGAGGAAAATAATATAAGCAAAAAACGGGGCTGTAAAATAAGTCTCTGCTAAAGAAACGCTAGTTCCGACAAATGCTGGTTCTGGCGTTTCTTTACATTAATATATGTTTTTTGAAAATCGTCACTGTTTTATGTAAAAAGGGTACACTTAATAAGCTTGGATAGATTTCTTCTGTACGTCCATATTTTTTATATCTTACATGTTGTTTTCGTTTGAAAAGAAATTTACGTCCATTAGGGCATATAGGATTTCCGTTCTCATCTCTTATATAGTTTACAGCACGATAAGGATTCGTGTGATGTTTTTTATCTGTCGTTTCTTTTTTGTACATGGTAAATATCATTAAATTTTTCCATTAAAGGTACAAAGCATTCCATGCCTTGTCTTCCATAAAATCAATTCTACGTTAAAAACATACCGTCTAGACAGCTATTTTTTAAGCTATCATTTGAAAGACATATATAATATATAGGCTCAAATGGTGAAAGTGCCCATTTGGGCCTATTATTGTATGAATTCATACGTTACAACCAGAGCAAGATCCACCCGTGTATTACAGTATTGTCATTTTGACAATATTGTATTACTTACGAGTGGCAGACTTGATGGGGATTACGTCCCCATACCCACGTGAAAATATAATTGCTGGCAATTACATTTTAGCAGATATGCAGGCATATCTGAATAAGCGTCATAGACAACAAAATAAGGAAATTTTGATAAGGCATTCACCTGGAATAGGTGAGTGTTTTTTTGTTTTCAAATATTCAATTAATCAAAAAAATTAAAAAAATTTCATTAGGGGGCTGTAAAAATGCCTCTCAGCGTTTCGTTTTATGTAAGGGTATTTTGGACAGGAAAAATTTAAAAAATTTTTATCAAGAACCTGTATTTATGCCCTTCATCTTTTGAATATGTGTAAGGACATTTTTGAGCCGGTATAAAAATGATTTTTACAACAATTAGAAACAGAAACGAGGCGAGAAAAGAATGAAATATGAATACATGAAGGAGTCAGAGCAGATGCTTCAGTACTTCCAGTTTCCGAAGTTTTTGCTCAAACTGCGCATTTCCCAAACTGCAAAATTTCTTTATATGATTTTGTATGACCGGGCACGGATATCGAGAAAGAATAGCTGGATAGACAAGTATGGAAATGTTTATCTGATTTTTCCGATAGAGGAATTGTCTGCTCAAATCGGCAAATGTAAATCTTCTGTAAAAACAGCATTGAAGGAATTAGATGATGTGGGACTATTGGTTCGCAGATCTGGTGGTTTTTCAAAACCCAATCATTTATATGTAAAAATTCCATCTGATGAGATTGGTTTACAGCTGGTTGAGAATAAGGCGGTTGAAAAGATGGTTGCAACAGAGTCGGAAAAGCAACCTCATCTGGTCGTAAAAATGGCTGTGCAGGAGTCGGAAATGTGGCACCTAGTAAAGTAACTGAGAAATATAAAAGAAATAAATATCATGAAGTAAATTATTGCTATGGGGAAGGAGAGAGTTTGTGATGAGAGAAGAAGATACTGTATGTGTAGGCAGTGATGGTTTGCAATACTGTAAAGTCTGTGGGGAAGCGAAAGAAGCATTTTTTCCTGAGGGTGGATTTATGGGGATGAAGAAACATTCCAGGCAATGTGCCTGTGACAGAAAAGCGTATGAAGAAGAACAAAAATATTTTAAAGACAAAGAGCACCGGGAATTAGTCAGCAGAAATACGAGCATCTGTTTTGACGAGAGCAGAATGAAAGAGTGGACATTTGAGAATGCAGATATGTCAGATACGGTAATGCATAGAGCAAAAAAATATGTTGATAACTGGGAGGAAATGAAAAGAAATCATATAGGCTGTTTGTTCTGGGGACCGGTTGGAACTGGGAAAAGTTTTATTGCTGGTTGTATTGCCAATGAACTTCTAAAGCAGGAAGTAACGGTAAAAATGACAAATTTCAATACCATTATTGATGATATATTTCCACTGGCAGACAAAACGGAATATATCAATGCATTGGCTTCTTATCAGCTTCTAATTATTGATGATCTTGGAGTAGAACGAAATTCAGAATATGCGTTAGGAATTATTTTTAGCGTCATAGACCGCAGGATCCGTTCGGGACGACCTTTGATCATCACGACCAATCTTCCACTGAAAGAAATAAAAAGCGAGACCATGTTAGATAAAAGACGTATCTATGATCGTATTTTGGAAATGTGTACACCAATGTATGTTGGAGGCGCAAGCAAACGAGAAGCGATTGCAAGTATGAAAATGGAGAAAGCGAAAACGTTGTTGAATACAAACAGAGGGGAGGAGGAATGCGAATGAATCATACAGAAAAAACAATACCTGTTTGGAAGAAATATTCTTTAAATGTTTCCGAAGCAGCAGAATATTATGGAATCGGAGAAAAGAGATTAAGACAGATCGCAGGTGAAAATGAAGGAGCAGATTTTATTTTGGAAGTGGGTTCTCATATCCGATTTAAAAGGAAATTATTTGAAGATTATCTGGATACAGCCAGTACAGTTTAAGTGACAGAATAGAAGAAATAGTAATGAAAATAATGTTCATTTTATCTTAGCGAAGAGAAGGTCTTGTGGTATAATGAATAAACCGAGACGGTCTTCCAAGTTAAATGAACATTTGATGAAGGAGACTAAAAAATTATGAGTGAAAAAAGGAGAGATCATAGAGGACGTATATTACACAATGGAGAAATACAGTTATCTGATGGCAGATATCGATTTAAGTATGTCGATGAGCTGGGAAAGGAGCGCTGCGTATATAGCTGGCGCTTAGACCATAACGATGCAACTTCGAAAGGAAAGCGCCGTACTTTGTCGCTTCGGGAGATGGAGAAGAAAATCCAGGCGGACCATTTTGAGCAGATTGCAACAAATGGCGGAAACATGACGGTGCTGGAACTGGTTGAAAAATATACATCAACAAAAACCGGTGTCAGACCTACTACAGTTGCAGGATACGGAACAGTTATCAATTTATTGAAGAAAGATCCATTTGGAAAAAGAAGGATTGATACGGTTCGGATTTCGGATGCAAAATGTTGGCTGATACATCTTCAGCAGGTAGAAAAGAAAAGCTATAGTTCCATCCATTCAATCCGAGGAGTTCTTCGTCCGGCATTTCAGCTGGCAGTGGATGATGACCTGATCAGGAAAAATCCATTTCAGTTTCAGCTAATGGAAGTGGTTGTAAATGACAGTGTAACAAGAGAGGCAATCAGCAGGGCAGAGGAACGTAAGTTTCTACGATTTGTGAAGGAAGATCCTCATTTTTGCAGGTATTATGAGGGAATCTACATTTTATTTAAAACCGGTCTTCGCATCTCGGAATTTTGTGGTTTAACGATTTCTGATATTGATTTCAAGGAGCATACGATTAACATCGATCATCAATTGCAGAAGAAATCAAAAATCGGATATTATATTCAAGAGACTAAAACAACCAGTGGAACGAGAAAGATACCTATGACTGCGGATGTAGAGGAATGCTTTCAGAAAATAATAGAAAAACGAAACCCGCCCAAAGCAGAACCTATGGTAGATGGAAAAAGTGGATTCTTATACTTTGATAAAAACGGAAGTATTTGTTATTCTCTGCACTGGGAGCATTACTTTCAACACATCATTCAGAAATATAATAATACTTACAAAGCGCAGATGAATGTTATCACACCGCATGTATGTCGGCACACCTATTGCTCAAACATGGCAAAATCCGGAATGAATCCAAAAGCATTGCAATATTTGATGGGCCACTCAGATATCAGCGTAACGTTGAATACATATACGCATATAAATCTTGAGGATGCCAGAGAAGAAATCGCCAGACTTCGGATTGTGTAATTACGATTTTTAATTGAAAATAGCAAGGTGTAAAATGGAAAAACATACACCTTATTTTACACCTTTTGCGGACAATATTATGCAAAAATAAACCAGGTTATGCTAAAAAGCAAAAAATTACAAGGGTTCAAAAAGTCCGAAATACCAAGAAAAACTAAGAAATGCGAGGTTATGCAACA
Organism: Dorea sp. AM58-8; assembly: GCF_003464045.1. Classification (NCBI taxonomy): domain Bacteria; kingdom Bacillati; phylum Bacillota; class Clostridia; order Lachnospirales; family Lachnospiraceae; genus Dorea; species Dorea sp. AM58-8. The sequence goes on from NZ_QSDM01000001.1 coordinate 60,156, forward strand.
ATGATAAAAGTACTTTTCATCTGCCACGGCAATATTTGCCGCTCAACCATGTCTCAATTTGTGTTTCAGGACATGGTCAACCGACACGATTTACAGAATGATTTTTATATCAATTCGGCAGCGACCAGCCGAGAGGAGATTGGCAATGGTCCGCATTATGGTACGATCCGTAAGTTGCAGCGGGAGAGCATCCCTGTGTTGGAGCATCGTGCGGTGCAGATGACCAGGAAAGATTATGATAATTATGATTATCTGATCGGTATGGATTCTGCTAATATTCGTAATATTAAGCGTATAGCAGGTGGTGATCCGGAGGGCAAAGTACACAAGCTGTTGGAATTTGCAGGATCAGATAGAGACATTGCAGATCCATGGTATACAGGTAATTTTGACGAAACCTACCGCGATGTGGTAGAAGGATGCGAAGCTTTGTTTAAAAAACTACAAAGATAATAGGAAAAATTGTCTATATAACGCAAATACTCCGGCCGAGAGGAGAGGCCAGAGCACTTGTTTAAAAGGATTCTATTGTATGAATAAAAGGATAATGATTCTAACAGGTAGTATGGTTGACTGCCAGAATCATGCGTCCTTGGACGCCGTTGTTGGCTTGCGATATCTTTCGTGTTTTCTTGTTAATTATTTGTCCATCGCTTTTATGGTTATATCTTATCATGAGGGTTCTTTGTTGTAAATGTCAAATTAATACAAACATTTTGCGATTTCTGAGCATTTTTTGTGAATGTTATAACAAATGGGATTGGTTGACTTGAAACACCCAATACAGTACAATTAACTCTATCAATAAAAGATTGAGGAAACTAAGATGAAATTAAGAAGAATGATAGCAATATGGGCTGCGAAATGTGCAGAGAAGGCAAGTGTAAAGATTTTTCACCGACAGGGTGTGACATGGGCTGGCAAGATTGCTCTGAAGATCTGCCCGAGTATTTTGTCGGATCTGGCTGCTCAGGTAAGAGAAGATATTTTTGTAGTATGCGGAACCAATGGCAAGACTACGACGAATAATATGCTGTGTGCAGCATTGGAAGCAGAAGGTAAGAAGGTGGTCTGTAACCACACCGGTTCGAATATGCTGAATGGTGTAGTGGCGGCGTTTGTGTTGGCTGCCGGATGGAATGGTAAGCTGGATGCAGACTGTGCAAGTATTGAGATTGACGAGGCATCTACCAGAAGAGTGTTTCCACATTTCAAGCCGGATTACATGGTGCTGACGAATCTGTTCAGAGATCAGCTTGACCGGTACGGAGAGATTGATATTACCATGAATCTGCTTCGCGAAGTGATGCAGACGGCTCCTGATATGAAAGTGATTGTAAATGGTGATGATGCATTGTCAGCATTTCTTGCTATGGATGCCGGCAATCCATACATTACTTATGGTATCAGTGAAAAAGTAGTGGAGGATAAGGATTCTCATGAGATCCGAGAGGGACGTTTCTGTAAAAAATGCGGTTCTCTGCTTCATTATAATTTCTACCATTACAGTCAGCTAGGGGACTACGCATGTACAGGATGTGATTTTAAACGCCCGCCGTTACGGTACAATGCAACGGATGTGCAGGTGGGGGATCAGCTGTCGTTTGTTGTAGAAGGACGTAAGATTACAGCGAATTACAAGGGCTTCTATAATGTATATAATATTCTGGCAGCTTACACTGCAGTGCGCAGTTCGGGACTTGACGCAGAGCATTTTAATGATATGCTTGCAAAGTTTAACCCGGAAAATGGACGTATGGAAGAGTTCCATATGAAAGGAACGAAGATTATCCTGAACCTGGCGAAGAATCCGGCGGGATTTAATCAGAATATTTCTGCGGTTATGCAGGACAAGACTCAGAAGGATATTATTATTGTGATCAATGACAATGCACAGGATGGTACAGACATTTCATGGTTGTGGGATGTGGATTTTGACCGATTTAAGGATGAGAACATCAATTCTATTACTGTCAGTGGAATTCGTTGTCAGGATATGCGCTTGCGTTTGAAATATGTAGATATTCCGGCAATGCTGAGTGCAGATGTAGAGAACGCAATCTGTGAACGTGTGGAAAATGGATGTGGCAATCTGTATGTATTGGTGAATTACACAGCGCTTTTCAGCACCAGAGTAGTATTGAAGAAATTGGAGGAACGGAAATAATGGAACAGAGAAAGATTACGATTGGACATTTATATCCGGATCTTCTGAATCTATATGGAGACCGCGGCAATATTGCATGCATGATGCAGAGATGTATCTGGAGAGGGATTGAAGCAGAGACGAAGGAATTTAATCTGGGAGATAAAATTGATTTTTCTGAAGTGGATATTGTGCTTCTTGGAGGCGGATCTGACAGAGAGCAGATGATCGTGTGTCAGAAGCTGCAGGAGATTCAGTCTGATTTTAAAGAATATGTGGAAGATGGGGGTGTGGTCATCGCAGTATGTGGCGGCTATCAGCTCCTTGGCAAGTATTATAAGACAGAAGAGGGAGTGATCCAGGGGCTGGATCTGGTAGATCTGTACACAGAGCAGGGCGAAGGACGTCTGATTGACAATATCGTACTGCAGAGCGATCTGGTATCGATGCCGGTGGTCGGATTTGAGAATCATGGCGGACGTACTTATATTAATGGTAATAAGCCATTTGGTAAGGTGCTATATGGATCTGGTAATGATGGTGAGAGTGGTTATGAAGGAGTGGTTTATAAGAATGTGATTGGTACCTATCTGCACGGACCACTGCTTCCGAAGAATCCAGAAGTCTGCGATTGGTTGCTCGCAAGAGCTCTGGAACGGAAATATGGAAGTGCTGATCTGTCACCATTAGATGACAGTCAGGAAAAAGAAGCAAATGCTTATGTATATGAGCGCTTTTTGGGTAAGTAGAAGCACCGACAAGCTTATGAATATATAACTGTGAAGGGTTGTTTAATGTTTCTGCTCACGTTGCTTTAAGAAACACAGATACTCGTAAGCATCTTCTTTCTCAGCAAGAGAAAGCGTGCGGTACACTTGAAAAATCTGCCTGTCAAGCATTCTTTCGGCTTCAGGCATGGAATGGAGCACAATTGGTTCATCGGTGCTGTCTAATAGATAATCAACGGATACCTGGAATGTTTCGGCAATGGCTGTCAGCTTTTCATAAGAAGGCTGACGGTTTCTTGTTTCATATCCGGCGATCGTGGCTCTTGCAACATTAATCTGTCTGCCAAGTTCTGCCTGTGTCATATTGTGTTCTGCGCGAAGAGTCTTAAGTTTCTGTGGGAGAGACATGCGATTACCTCCTGGAATAGTGAGTCTTGATCATCAAGTAAATAATTTTTACATATTTTACCAGTTACTATGAGAAGAAAGTTGAAATGTGTCGAATAGCAACTGTGTTGCGCAACAAAGTTGCGGAACGGCACATTTTGAGGTGGTAGAAATGTACTGTAAGCAAAGTAATCGGAAACGCCGTTGACACAAGATACAAAAAAAATTATAATTTATATACAGATTCTGTCCGAATATGGATAGAATATAAGGAAAAGATACCGAGAGGATGGATATATATATGTTTACACAAGAACAAGAAGTAAAAAGAAGCAAAGAATGGAAAGTTGTGATGGCAATTTCTTCTATATTGATTATTGTAATTGCAGTATTTTTCCTGTTTCGGATGTTTCACTCGAACCCATTAGAAGGAACCTGGGTGAATGAAGAGAACGATATGACATTGAAGATTAAAGGTGGTACTACTATGGTTATGGAAGTGCCGGGAGCGTTGGATGGTAATTATATGGAACTTCAGTTGAAGTACACCATTGATCGCAGTGAGAAGACGATTACGATTGAAGTAGATGATGCGGAGATTCAGAAGGCTTTAGATAATTCAGACGGTACCCTCACAGAGGAAACTGTGAAGAATGAAGCAGATCAGATTACATCCAGCTATGATTACAGTGTAGAGCAGGATGAGATGACACTGACAGAGCGGGAATATGGTGATCAGTTGACATTTGTAAGAAAATAAAGAGAATGTACCCCTCTACAGGAGCAGGTGGAGAACCAATGCCAGTAGAGGGGTCTTTATGTAAGAGGTTGGCCAGATGAGTAAGATATTTTTTGATGTATTTCCAACATTAAAAGTAAATGAAGAGATCAGAATGTTGTTTGAGAGCGTACAGGTGGAGAAGGTTTCAACCAACAGACAGCGAGATTTTATTAATGTATTTTTGTTTTCAGATCATCTGATCCAGAAAAGACATATTTATTCGATGGAAGGTATGATCAAAGACCAGTTATTTGCCAGAGTGCCTGTGAGAGTGACGATTTTTGAGCATTTTCAGCTGTCAGAACAGTATACGCCAGAGAATCTGATGCGAGAATACTATGACAGCCTGATGTTGGAAGCTGCGCAACGCAGCGTGGTGGAGAGCAATATGCTGAAGACGGCAGAGTATACGGTGAAAAATGATAAGACCATCTGTCTGAAGCTAAAGGATACGGTAATTGCCCATGGCAAACAGGAAAGTATCGTCTCATTGATACGTAATGTCTTTGAAGAGCGCTTTCATGTTCCGGTGGAGATTCAGGTAGAATATGAGGAAGTGAAGGATAGCAAGCTGAAGTTCAATGAATCCAGACTGCAGCAGGAAGTGAATGCCATTATGGAGCGGAATCATGCACTGCATGAGGAGAGAGCAGAGCAGGAAAAGGAAAAAGAAGAGAAGGCAGAGAAGAAAGAAAAAGCGACGATCGACAAGCCAAAAGAGAAAGAAGCAAAACAGCAGAAGCAATTTGCAGGAACTGGTAATAACAGTAGTGGCGGCAATAGTCAAAAATGGCGTGGTGGCGGCAGAAGTGGTAGTTTTTCTTATCGTAAGTCGGATGATCCGAATATGATTTTTGGACGTGATTTTGATGATGCGGCGCTTGAACTCAGCACGGTCGTTGGAGAAATGGGTGAGATTACCATCCGTGGAAAGGTGATCAGTTTCGAAGCCAGGGAAATCCGTAATGAGAAGACGATACTGATCTTTGCAGTAACGGATTTTACAGATACCATTATGGTAAAGATGTTTGTGCGGAATGAACAGCTTCCAGATCTTCTGGGAGATATTAAGAAAGGCGCATTCCTGAAAATCAAAGGTGTGACGACTATTGATAAATACGACGGCGAGCTGACTATCGGTTCGGTAATGGGCATTCGTAAGATTCCGGATTTTACAACCAGCAGGGAAGATACCTATCCGGAGAAGCGGGTAGAACTGCACTGCCATACGAAGATGAGTGATATGGATGGTGTGTCGGATGTGACGGACATTGTAGATCGGGCGCACCGATGGGGACACAAAGCGATTGCAATCACGGATCATGGTGTGGTACAGGGATTTACAGACGCTAATCATTACATAGAACGTCTGGATAAAGACGATCCGTTTAAGATAATTTACGGTGTGGAAGCATATCTGGTAGATGATCTGAAAGAAGTGGCGATCAATGAAAAAGGACAGACATTAGATGATGTGTTTGTGGTGTTTGACCTGGAGACCACTGGATTTAGTCCAATCGCAGATAAGATTATCGAGATTGGTGCGGTAAAAGTGCAAAATGGTAAGATTACAGAGAAGTTCAGTACATTTGTCAATCCTAAAATCCCAATTCCATTCCGGATCACACAGTTAACCAGCATTACCGATCAGATGGTTATGGATGCACCGGATATTGAGACTATATTACCGCAGTTTCTGGAATTTGTAGGAGATGCGGTGCTGGTAGCACACAACGCCAGCTTTGATGTAGGATTCATTGAACAGAATATGCGTTATCAGGACATGACACCAGATCTGACATCTGTGGATACGGTAGCGATGGCGCGTATCTTGATGCCGACATTGTCGAAGTTTAAGTTAAATATTGTGGCGAAAGCGTTGAATATTTCGTTGGAGAATCATCACCGCGCGGTGGATGATGCGGGAGCGACAGCAGAGATTTTTGTAAAGTTTATTGATATGCTGAAAGAACGAGAAATCTATGATCTGAAAGGACTAAATCATTTCGGAGAGCATAATGCAGATTCTATCCGTAAGTTACCGTCTTATCATGCGATCATTCTGGCAAGAAATGATATCGGACGGACGAATCTGTATACATTGGTGTCCAAGTCGCATCTGGAGTATTTCGGAAGGCAGCCCCGTATTCCGAAGAGTGAATTTTCAAAATATCGGGAAGGGCTGATTTTAGGAAGTGCCTGCGAGGCGGGTGAATTGTATCAGGCAATTTTGAATGACAAGTCTGAAGAACGGATTGCAAGGATTGTAGATTACTATGATTACCTGGAAGTACAGCCTCTGGGCAATAATAAATTTATGATTGGCAGTGACCGTATTACCAAGGTCAACAGTGAGGAAGATCTGCGGGAGATCAACCGTAAAATCATTAAGCTTGGTGAAAAATTTAATAAGCCGGTTGTTGCTACCTGTGATGTGCATTTTCTGGATCCGGAGGATGAGGTCTACCGTCGGATTATCATGACAGGTAAAGGATTCTCAGATGCAGATGATCAGGCACCACTGTATCTGCATACGACGGAAGAGATGCTGGAAGAATTTGAATATCTTGGTTCGGATAAAGCACATGAGATTGTCATTGATAACCCTAATATGATTGCTGACTGGGTAGAGAAGATTGCGCCGGTTCGCCCGGATAAGTGTCCGCCAGTTATCCCGGATTCGGACAGAATGCTGCGGGAGATCTGCTATAACCGAGCCCATGAGATGTACGGAGAAGATTTGCCGGAAGTGGTAACGGAACGATTGGAACGAGAGTTGAATTCGATTATTTCCAACGGATTCGCCGTAATGTATATCATTGCACAGAAACTGGTATGGAAGTCTAATGAAGACGGCTATCTGGTAGGATCGCGAGGATCGGTAGGATCTTCATTCGTAGCGACTATGGCAGGTATCACGGAGGTTAATCCGCTGAGTCCGCATTATTATTGTGATCACTGCCACTTTAGTGATTTTGCTTCCGAAGAAGTGAAGAAGTACGCCGGAGGATGCGGCATGGATATGCCGGACCGGAATTGTCCGGTGTGCGGTAAGAAGCTGGTGAAAGCCGGATTTGATATTCCGTTTGAGACATTCCTTGGATTTAAAGGTAATAAAGAGCCTGATATCGACTTGAACTTTTCCGGTGACTACCAGAGTAATGCACATAAGTATACAGAGGTTATTTTCGGTGATGGGCAGACCTATCGTGCCGGAACGATCGGTACCCTGGCAGAGAAAACAGCCTATGGATTCGTAAAGAATTATTACGAAGAGCGAAATTCCAGAAAACGAGTATGCGAGATTGACCGTATCGTACAGGGGTGTACCGGAATCCGACGAAGTACCGGTCAGCATCCGGGAGGTATTATCGTCCTTCCGCTGGGTGAGGATATTAATTCTTTCACGCCGGTACAGCATCCAGCTAATGATATGACAACGGATATCGTAACCACTCATTTCGATTACCATTCCATTGACCATAACCTGCTGAAACTGGATATCCTTGGACACGATGATCCGACCATGATCAAGACTCTGGAAGAATATATCAGTTCTCCGGCAATGGATAATGAATATAATGAAACAGATAACCGTTTTAATGCAACAGATATTCCACTGGATGATCAGGGGGTAATGTCCTTGTTCCTGAGTACGGAGGCACTTGGTATTAAGCCGTCAGATATTGGAGGATGCCCGGTTGGATGCCTTGGTATTCCTGAGTTCGGTACAGATTTCGTTATTCAGATGGTAGTGGATACCAAGCCAAAGACGCTGTCTGACCTGATCCGTATTTCCGGTCTGTCACATGGTACGGATGTATGGCTGAATAATGCGCAGGAACTGATCCGAAGCGGAAAGGCGACGATTTCTACCGCAATCTGTACCCGTGATGATATTATGACATATCTGATTAATAAAGGAATGGACAGTGAGGAATCATTTACCATTATGGAGCGCGTCCGTAAGGGTACTGTTGCCAAGGGCAAATGCAAGGAGTGGCCACAGTTTAAAGAAGATATGATTGAACATGGCATTCCGGAATGGTACATCTGGTCCTGTGAAAAGATCAAGTACATGTTTCCGAAAGCGCATGCAGCGGCGTATGTTATGATGGCGTACCGTATTGCATATTGCAAGATCAATTATCCGCTGGCGTATTATGCGGCATACTTTGGTATCCGAGCAGATGCATTTTCCTATGACTGATGTGTCAGGGTAAAGAACGGCTGAATTTCTATATGAGTGATTACCAGAAACGGTCCGATTCCCTGTCGAAAAAGGAACAGGATACGCTGAAGGATATGAAGATCGTGCAGGAAATGTATGCACGTGGATTTGAATTTCTGCCGATTGACTTGTATAAGTCGAAGGCATCACGTTTTGAGATTGTAGATGGTAAACTGCTTCCGCCTTTTTCAAGTATTGACGGTATGGGTGAGATTGCGGCAGAAGCGGTAGAAGCAGCAGCGGTAGACGGACCGTATCTGTCGAGGGATGATTTCCGTCAGCGGACGAAGGTCAGCAAAACGGTCATCGATCTGATGAATGATCTGGGAATTTTCGGTGATCTGCCGGAGAGTAATCAGTTGAGCCTGTTCGATTTATAATGGTAAATATAAGAGGTGTTTAAACATGGAGAAACAACGTTATAAAGGCATTCTGTATATTATATGCTCGGCATTTTGCTTTGCCTGATGAACATGTTCGTCCGGGCAGCAGGCGACCTGCCGTCTATACAGAAAAGCTTTTTTCGTAATCTGGTCGCATTTGTATTTGCAATGATCATATTAAAGAAGAACGATATACCGTTCCGGTGTAAAAGAGAGAATCTGAAGTATCTCTTAATCCGGTCGATCTGTGGTACACTGGGAATCTTGTGTAATTATTATGCAGTCGATCATCTGGTGCTTTCGGATGCATCCATGCTGAATAAGATGTCGCCGTTTTTCGCAGTGATCTTCAGCTGCCTGGTACTAAAAGAAAAGGTAAATGTGCCGCAGGCGCTGTTCGTGATCGGAGCATTTTTAGGGAGCTTGCTGGTAATTAAGCCGACATTTTCCAATATGGATCTGTTCCCATCGGTGATCGGTCTGCTGGGAGGTCTGGGGGCCGGTATTGCCTATACTTACGTAAGAAAAGCAACGTTGCATGGCGAGAAAGGACCGTTTATCGTGTGCTTCTTCTCAGCATTTTCCTGTCTGGTGACCTTGCCGTTTCTAATCTTTGATTACCACTATATGAGTCTGACACAGATCGGGACTCTGCTGGCAGCAGGACTTGCGGCAGCAGGTGGTCAGTTTACCATTACGGCAGCATACAGCTGTGCTCCGGCAAAAGAAATCTCAGTTTACGATTATTCGCAGATCATATTCGCAGCAGGACTCGGATTCTTTGTATTCGGTCAGATTCCGGATCTGTTAAGCTGGATTGGCTACGCAGTCATCTGTGCAATGGCAGTAGGTATGTTTTTTTACAATAACCGCAGAATAGCGGCATAAATAATAGCAGGGTTGAGGCGCAAATAATTGTTGATCAGAGAAGTGGATTCAGTTGACGTGTCGTATATGTTGTGATAAGATAAATGCACTTCAAATACGATACGAAAAGAGAACGGTTTATGGGTGACGTTATGGGTGTACTTTTTCTGGTTATCCTTGCGGTGATAAGTTATACAGATATTAGAAGACGGCAGATTCCGAACTGGTGCTGCGTGTGTATCGCAGCACTGGCAGTCATTTCGGATGCCGTCTTTTTTAGTGCGGAGATATTTGACTTCGAGATATGTCAGAAGCTGGCTTTTTCAGAAATATTTGCAGTGAGTCTGACGGAACGGATGCTGGGAGCTTTGTGTGTTAGTGTGCCAATGCTTGGAATTACGGTGCTTGCGCCAGGCAGTTTTGGAGGGGGAGATGTGAAGTTTATGTGTGCAGCCGGGGCACTGCTTGGATGGAGGCATATCCTGTGGTCGGCGGCAGCGGGGATTTTTTCAGCAGGAGTGTACGTACTGTATCTTCTGATAATAAAAAACACAGGACGGAAAGCGGAATTTCCGCTCGGACCGTTCCTGTGTCTCGGTATTGCTGTCAATATTTTGACTGAAATCTACTGACAGGCAGTCATCTTGTCCAAAATCTGGAGAAACTGGCTGATCTGTCCCTGTATTTTTTTCTTTTCTATGGCAGATTTATTCTGCTCCAGATAGTTATCGTACATGGCACAGAGCATGCCATAGGCGAATTCCCGGTTCTGTGTCCACTGAAAGAGCATCCAGTTCATGGCGTGTGAGTGCCAGTATTGCTTCGGAATTCCACTGGATTCCAGAACTTCGATATGAGATTTGGCTTTTTTGGCAAGTTCGGCAAATTCTGCAAGCCGTTCCGGTTCCGTCTCCTTGCGTCCTGCAAGCTTGCGTATATCGAGCTTGTGCGCTGACTTTGGATAGAGCACTTCTGCACCCATGACAGTCAGTTCGTTTAACTTATTAGCTGCTTCCCAGAATGGCGCAAAGTTCGGCGATAATGGTCCGGATTGGCGTGAACGGTTGCTTTCGCCAGGCGTTCGTCTGCGGATCGGATTACGGATACGGCGATCGTATACACGGCGTTTGTCCGGATTACTCAGTATCCTGTAAGCATACAGAATATTCTGAATGTAAGTTGTTGTATCGAACTTGCTGTCTATATTGGCGTCAGGGTGCAACTTCTTCACCAGGAAATTCTTTGCGTTGGTGATTTCTTCATCCGTTGCATCCATGGGAACGCCCAAAAGATCATAATATGTACATTCTTTCATGTATGAAACTCCCTCTGATTGTTATTTATACCCATCTAATATCATACGTCAGATTCCGACCGAAATCAATACCGGAAACCGTTGCCTGATGGGAAAAGATAGAGGTATAATATATAACAATGTCAGGATCGAATTGTGAGAGTGCATAGCACGGAGCAATTCGTAAGCATCATAGATAATACAGCGGAAGGATAAATATGGTGAGGATATGAAGTATTCACAGATTACAGAATGGTGTCATGAGATTATTCGTACACAGGCGAAACGGGAAGGATTATATATTGATGCTACTATGGGAAAGGGCGCAGATACGGCATTTTTGTGTGAACTTGCAGGAGAACAGGGACATGTGATTGCATTTGACATTCAGGAAGTTGCATTGGATTATACAAAGAAAAGACTGGAAAATGAGAACCTCATCGGTCGTGCAGAACTGATCCTTGATGGGCATGAGCATATGGCGCGATATGCCGGCGCAAAGACGGTTGATCTGATCTGCTTTAACTTTGGTTATCTTCCAGGAGGAAATCATGAGATTGCTACCAGAGCGGAGACCAGTGTGCAGGCGGTGGAAGCAGGACTGAGCCTCCTGAAGTCAGGCGGAATGATGTGTTTGTGCATTTACAGTGGTGGAGACACTGGATTTGAAGAGAAAAATCGGTTGATGGAATATCTGAAAAATCTTCCGGCAAAAACATATACAGTGATTGTGAATCAGTATTTCAACAGAGTAAATCAGCCTCCGATTCCGGTCTTTGTCTGGAAATCGTAAAAACACTCGTTTCGCAAATTAATGCTTTAACTTATAAAAGTGTTGTGATATACTAAATTAAGTATTATCCGTAATATTACGGAATAGAAAGGATGAATGAGATGGCAGAATCTAAAAAAGTGATCATGCTTGGTAATGAAGCAATCGCCAGAGGTGCTTATGAGGCTGGAGTCAAAGTGTCAGCAGCATATCCTGGTACACCAAGTACTGAGATTAGCGAATATTTGGTACAATATAAAGAAGACTTATATTGTGAGTGGTCTCCGAATGAGAAAGTAGCTACTGAAGTAGCAGTAGGAGCATCTATTGCAGGAACAAGAGCTATGTCCTGTATGAAACATGTGGGATTTAATGTAGCTGCAGACCCTGCATACAGCGTGTCTTATATGGGAGTAAATGGAGGCTTGGTTATTATCGTGGCAGATGATCCGGGACTTTACAGTTCGCAGAATGAGCAGGATACCCGGATGGTTGCCCGCGCAGCACAGCTTCCGGTAATCGAACCTTCTGACAGTTCAGAAGCAAAAGAATATATTAAGATGGCATTTGAACTGAGTGAGCAGTTTGACAGACCAATCGTATATCGTACGACTACAAGACTGGCACATTCTCAGGGACTGGTTACCCTGGAGGATCGTAAGGTGCCGGAAGATAAACCATATGTAAAGGATATCCGCAAGACGGTTATGATGCCGGGTAATGCAAAACTTCGCCATATAGAGATTGAGAAGCGCAATAAAGAACTGGCTGAGGCAGCTAACACACTGCCGATCAACCGTGTAGAGATGAATGATACGAAGATTGGAGTTATCACCAGTGGTATTCCGTACCAATATGTAAAGGAAGCACTTCCGAATGCATCTGTCTGTAAGCTGGGTCTCGTGAACCCGCTTCCGAGAAAGATGATCGAAGATTTTGCTTCAAAAGTTGATAAGCTTTATATTGTCGAAGAATTGGATCCGGTTATTGAGGAGCAGGTGAAGTCATGGGGCATTGAGTGCGTCGGTAAAGATATCTTTACTGTACAGGGCGAATACAGTGCAAATATGATCCGAGAAAGAATTCTTGGAGAAACGTTGGAGATCGATCAGCCGGCAGCAGTACCGGGAAGACCTCCAATCCTCTGTCCTGGATGTCCGCACAGAAGTGTATATTACACATTAAAGAAGCTGAAGATGCATGCAGCAGGTGATATTGGCTGCTACACACTGGGCGCGGTTGCACCGCTTAGCGTAGTAGATACGACCATGTGTATGGGTTCCAGTATTTCAACTTTGCATGGTATGGAAAAGGCAAAAGGCAAGGAATATATTAAGAATTGGGTGGCTGTGATCGGCGATTCTACATTCTTACATACCGGTGTGAATTCTTTGATGAACATGGTCTATAATCAGGCAACCGGAACGGTTATGATCCTCGATAATTCGACGACAGGTATGACCGGGCATCAGGATCATGCAGCTACAGGTAAGACTCTGATGGGAGATCCGACTTACGCGATTGATATTCCGGGACTCTGTCGTGCAATGGGCATTAAGAATGTCGTTGAGGTAAATGCATTTGACATTGAAACACTGGAGAAGACCATCAGAGAAGAAGTGGCAAAGGACGAAGTATCTGTGATTATCACAAAGTCACCATGTGTGCTTCTCAGTAAGGAAAAGAAACCGTTATACACTGCTCACTCTGACAAATGTAAGAAATGCGGTATGTGTATGAAACCGGGATGCCCGGCAATGACAAAGAATGCAGATGGTACTGTTTATATCGATGATACAATGTGTACAGGATGCGGACTCTGTGAGAAATTGTGCAAATTTAATGCGATAGAACTGGTAAAGGCAGGTGAAGAATAATGGCAACAAAGAATATTATGATCGTAGGTGTAGGCGGTCAGGGAACTCTGCTTACCAGCCGTATTCTCGGAGGACTTGCCATTGCATCCGGATATGATGTGAAACTTTCCGAGGTACATGGCATGGCGCAGAGAGGTGGAAGTGTAGTTACATTTGTACGCTATGGAGAAAAGGTAGCTGAGCCGATCGTAGAGGAAGGACAGGCAGATGTGATTATCGCATTTGAGAGACTGGAAGCCAAACGCTACGCACATTTTCTTAAAAAAGATGGTGTGCTGATTATCAATGACTGGCGTATCGATCCGATGCCGGTAGTAATCGGGGCTGCTGAATATCCGGAGAATATTATTGAGGATCTGAAAAAAGATCACAAGGTCTACACAGTCAATGCGACAGAAGAAGCTAAGAAACTGGAGAATTCACGCGTATTTAACCTGGTTGTACTGGGAATTGCAGCACAGCATATGGACTTTACAAAAGAACAGTGGTATCAGGTAATTGAGAATACTGTTCCTCCGAAGACAATTGACATTAATAAAAAGGCATTTGATGTGGGATATAATTTATAGATGTCAGCATCATTGATAGGCAAAGGAGAGAAAAGATGGCAAAGGTATTATTAGAAGACTGGAAAGAACAGTACAGAGATGAACGAATTGAGCGTATGAGCCGGGATGAGATGTCCGCACTCCAGAGTGAACGCCTGGTAAAACAGGTGAAGAATGTATATGAGCATGTATCATTTTACAAGAAGAAAATGGATGATCTGGGAGTGGAGCCTGGAGATATCAAGGGGATTGAAGATATTACAAAACTTCCCTTTACAACCAAAGAAGATCTAAGAAATAATTATCCATTTGGACTGCTGGCTGTTCCGAAGGAGAAGATCACCCGTGTACAAGGAACTTCCGGTACAACCGGTAAGCTGACACTTGCTTCTTATACAAATAAGGACGTAGAAGTATGGGGAGAATGTGTGGCAAGAGGACTTACCATGGCAGGACTTACAGCAGAAGACAGATTGCATATCTGCTATGGATATGGGCTTTTTACAGGAGGTCTCGGTCTGGACTTTGGAGCACGTGCTCTCGGAGCGATGGCAATCCCGATGTCTTCCGGTAATACCAAGCGTCAGCTGATGTGTATGGAAGACTTTGGCGCAACTGCATTTGCATGTACACCGTCTTATGCGATGTATCTGGCAGAGGCTGCCCAGGAAATGGGAGTCATTGACCGTCTACAGGTGAAGACAAGTATTAATGGCGCAGAGCCATGGACAGATGAGATGCGTAAGCAGATCGAAGACATCTTTAATATTAATACCTTTGATATCTATGGATTATGTGAGATTACAGGTCCCGGAGTGGCTATGGATTGTATTCATCACAAGGGACTGCATGTATGCGAAGATCATTTCTATCCGGAAGTACTGAATCCGGCAGACCATACACCATGTGCAGATGGGGAGACAGGAGAACTGGTATTTACCACATTGTCAAAAGAAGGTATGCCATTACTTCGTTACAGAACTAAAGATCTGACAAGTATCGATCACAGCACATGCGAATGTGGAAGAACTCTTCCAAGAATCCAGAAGTTCACCGGACGTACCGATGATATGAAGGTTATCCGTGGAGTCAATGTATTCCCGACACAGGTTGAGACTGCGCTGCTGTCTATGGGTGGACAGGTTGCACCTCACTATATGCTGATCGTAGACCGTGAGAATAATCTGGATGTTTTGACTGTTATGGTAGAGGTTACAGAAGAGTACTTCTCTGATGAGATCCGTAAGATGGAAGCTCTGAGAGAAAGAGTCGGAGCTGTGCTGAAACAGGCACTTGGAGTAGCAGTAAAAGTGAAACTGGTTGAGCCTAAGACAATCGAGAGAAGCGAAGGTAAGGCAAAACGTGTCATTGATAACAGAAATCTGTAATAGGAGGAAATGAGATTATGAGTATAAGTTATACAGTACAGCAGTTGTCTGTATTTTTGGAAAATAGAGCAGGACGTCTGGACGATGTGCTGAAAGTATTATCCGAAGGTGGAGTTAATATTGTAGCACTGAGCCTTGCAGATACCGCTGACTATGGCATGCTGCGTATGATTGTGTCCGATCCTCACAAGGGACGTGTGGTACTAAAAGAAGCAGGAATTACTGCAATGTTGACAGATGTGATTGCATTTCGTGTTGCGCATGCTACAGGATCCTTGTCCAAGGCAATGCATCAGTTGGTAGAAGGTGAGATCAATATTGAGTATATGTATGCGTTTGCTAATGGTATTGATGCGGCAGCGGTACTTAAGAGTGATGAGCCAGGCAGAGTCGTAGATATTCTGACAGGATGCGGATTCACTGTATATAGCGCAGACGAGGCATATAGCGCGAACGTATAAGCTAAGGAAGAGTTTGATATCATGGATTGTGATGGTCTACTGAATTTATCGGTTCTACTTAGATAGATGAAAACAAAAAAAGAGGTGTCGCAGAATCATCTGAAAAATGATTGAGCGATGCCTCTTTTGCGCATTCGCATGTATGCTTTTACATATTAATTTAATCTTTACCTAAAAAGTCAATAAATTTATATAAATAAAAGGTACATTACCGATCTGAATGCGGTGCTGATTAACATTTAACAACGTTAACAGCCTGTGGTCCTTTGGCGCCATCTGTTACATCAAATTCAACAGCCTGACCTTCTTCTAATGATTTAAATCCATCCATAGCGATGCCTGAATAGTGTACAAACACATCGTTGCCGGATTCATCAGAAATGAAGCCGTAGCCTTTCTGATTATTAAACCACTTTACTGTACCCTTGCTCATTGCAATACCTCCATACTCCATAATATGATTTGAAAAACACCTATAGATACATTGAAAACAATCTATAGAAGATTCCAATTAACATTATCATGTATTACTAAAAAAGTCAACGAAAACACGTTGGAAAATGTGACAAATTAACAAGGTGATACAGTAAGGAAATATTGTTTTGCTTGACGCATTTTGCGACAGCGTGTAAAGTAAAGAGAGACACAAAAAAGGACGGTAGAATATGATTACATTGACTGGAAAAAAGGTGGCCGAAGGCATTGCAGTCGGAAGGCTTACCTTTTATAAAAGAGGAAAAAAAGAGATTCGCCGGATCTATGTAGAGGATGCAAAGAAGGAAGTTCTTCGATTTAAAAAAGCATGTGAGAAGGCAGTTCAGGAAATTAAAGAATTATATGCGGAAATGACCAGAGAGATTGGCGAGGCGAATGCGGCAATGTTTGAGATGCAGCTGATGGTTCTGGAAGATGTGGAGTATATTGACAGTGTCAATAATATTATTATGAACCAGAAGTTTAATGCAGAGTATGCAGTAAAAGAAGCAACGAACCGCTTTATTGAAAAATATGCACCGCGCGAGGCAAGTTATGTCAGAGGACATGAAGCAGATGTGCATGATGTGGCGACACGTATTTTGCGTATTCTGTCACGTGTCCGCAGGGAGAAACTTCTGACAGATGATACTTTTATCATGGCGTCCAGGGATCTGTATCCGAGTGAAGCAGCACAGCTTGATCGTAACAAAGTACTTGGTATTGTGACTATGTATGGGACGATTAATTCTCATACGGCTATGCTTGCGCGGACGAAAGAGATTCCGTCAGTTATCGGCATCGGTGAGGCATTAAAAAAAGAATACGAGGGTAAGATGGTCATTATTGATGGGTTTGAAGGCAAGGTATATATTGAGCCGGATCAGACGACAATGACCAAAATGCAGGAAAAGCAGAAGATGAATCAGCATAAGGCTGAGACATTGGAGCGCCTAAAAGGCAAGGAGAATGTAACACAGAGCGGACAGAAGATTGATGTCAGCGCTAATATTACCAGCAAAGAAGATATTGAGAATGTGATTCGCAACGATGCCAATGGTGTTGGAATGTTTCGAAGTGAATTTATTTACATGGAATCCGGAAGCAGATTTCCGACGGAGGATCAGCAGTTCCAAATCTATAAGCTTGCCGCAGAATCTATGGGAACCAAACGTGTAGTAATCCGTACAGCAGATATCGGCGGTGAAAAGGCAGTAGACTGTATGGAGATTCTGGGAGAGAATAATCCGGTAATGGGGTATCGTGGTATCCGGGTGTCATTAGATAAGGAAGAGATGTTTAAGACACAGCTTCGAGCGATCCTTCGAGCATCGGTCTATGGCAATTTGGCAATTATGTTTCCGATGATCAGTTCAATTGAAGAAGCGATTGCTGCAAAGAATGTACTTGAAAAGGTAAAGCGTGAACTTTACGAAGAGAAGATTGCTTATGATGAGAATATCCAGGTAGGGGTAATGATTGAGACACCCGCAGCGGTTATGATCAGTGGAGAACTGGCAAGAGAGATGGATTTCTTCAGTCTGGGGACGAATGATCTGACACAGTATACACTGGCAATGGATCGTACTAATCGGAGAATTGCAGGATATTATAATCCAAAGCATCCAGCCCTGATTAAGATGATTCGTATTGTGGCGAATAATGTACATCTGGAAGGCAAGCGGATTAGTATCTGTGGTGATTTGGCAGCAGATTTGTCCATGACGGAGCAGTTTATTAATATGGGTATTGATGAACTGTCAGTAGCACCCTCTCAGATTCTTGCACTTCGTAAACATATCCGTGAATTGAAATAGTGCTTATAAATAGCAATAAGGATAACTAATGAACAGGTTCATTTACTTTATGGACCTGTTTTGTTATGCTAAATATATCTTATTTTTTGAACATGAGTGAGAGAAAAAGGAGGAGACACATGTTAGAAAAATTTTTCAAATTAAGTGAGAACGGTACGGATGTCAGAACTGAGATCGTTGCCGGTATTACAACATTCATGACAATGGCGTATATCCTAGCTGTCAATCCAAATGTCCTGTCGGCTACAGGTATGGATCACGGTGCTGTATTTACTGCAACTGCACTGGCATCTCTGATCGGTACACTGTTGATGGCACTGCTTGCAAATTATCCGTTTGCACTGGCTCCTGGTATGGGACTGAATGCATATTTTGCATACACAGTTGTATTAGGAATGGGCTATACATGGCAAGTAGCTCTGACAGCCGTATTCGTAGAGGGTATTGTGTTTATTGTCTTATCCCTTACCAATGTACGTGAGCAGATTTTTAATGCGATTCCAATGAATCTGAAGTCAGCCGTAAGTGTGGGTATTGGTTTGTTTATTGCATTTATCGGACTTCAGAATGCACACATTGTAATCGGTGGAGCAACTTTGGTAGAGCTGTTTTCACTGGATGGGTATAACTCATCAACAGGTCTGGAGGCAACTGCTTCTGATGTTGGTATTACGGTACTTCTTGCAATTATCGGTGTTGTGATCACTGGTATTCTGGTAATCAAAAATGTAAAGGGTAATATCCTGTGGGGTATCTTGATCACATGGCTGCTTGGCATTATCTGCCAGTTTACAGGTCTATATGTACCGAACCCGGATGTCAGCTGTTACAGCTTACTGCCAGATTTCAGCAACGGACTTTCTATCCCAAGTCTTGCTCCGATTTTTGGCAAACTCCAGTTTGACGGTATATTTACATTAGACTTTGCAGTGGTTGTCTTTGCATTCCTGTTTGTAGATATGTTTGATACGATTGGAACGCTTATAGGGGTATCTTCTAAAGCTAATATGCTGGATGAAGAAGGTAAGCTTCCACAGATCAAGGGAGCACTCCTTGCAGATGCAATCGCAACAACTGCAGGAGCTGTACTTGGTACATCTACAACTACAACATTTGTGGAGAGTGCTTCTGGTGTAACAGAAGGTGGTAGAACAGGACTTACTGCGGTTACAACAGCAATCCTTTTCGGATTGTCACTGTTCCTGTCACCAATTTTCCTTGCAATTCCATCATTTGCAACAGCACCGGCTCTGATCATCGTAGGATTCTACATGCTGACCAATGTTGTTAATATTGATTTTAATGATATTGCAGAAGCAATTCCTTGTTATATCTGTATTCTGGCAATGCCGTTCTTCTACAGCATTTCAGAAGGTATCTCTATGGGAGTTATCTCATATGTAGCATTGAATCTGATTACCGGAAAGGTAAAAGATAAAAAGATCAGCGGTCTGATGTATGTACTGGCTGTACTGTTTATTCTGAAATATATCTTCCTGTAAGAAATAAAGAAAGCGAAGATAATTATAAGAGCATCCTGAATCGTGCTTGTGCGATAAAGGATGCTCTTTAATTTTGGTATTACGGAGGGGGAGCCCGCGTTGGTTCAGAATTTTGACGACCGTTTTAGCGATAGATGGTATTTTCCGTAATAAGGATAGACACGGATTGATCATGTTCTTCACAGTTGACTTCGTCAAGCAGTAGCTGTTCTCTACAGAGTGCCGCGGATGGAGCAGTAAGTTTAGCAAGTGTCCGGTCATAATACCCGCCACCATGTCCAAGCCGTCGTCTTTTGCGGTCGCATGAGAGGCAGGGAACGATAGCAAAGTCAATGTCAGCCAGATTTACCAGTGGACAGTGCTTAGCTGGTTCTGGAATGTTATAGAGTCCAGGAATCAGATCGTTAAATGATGTGATTTCATAAGGTTCCATGATACCTTTGTCAATGCAGCGCGGAACAGCAGTGCGTTTGCCGTCAGCCCAGGCTTGTTTAAGTAGTCTGCGTGTGTCCACTTCTTTTTTGACACTGACATAGCAGAAGATCATGGATGCATTCTGGTATTCTGGAAGAGTAATGATGGATTGGAAAATGTGCTGATCGGAGGAGTAACAATAAGTGAGTGTCGATTGTTGAAGGCGATTGCGTATCTCATTGCGCTGCGTTTTTTTATCACTAATATAGTTATTCATATTCATTTCCTGCCTTTCTGCTAATAGTATCTGGAGAAATATAAAAAATGTCAAGAGAATTTGCCAGTTGTGGGGTGTAAGTTGACAGATTCTTCCAGATAGAGTACAGTTCAAAGTGGAACAAATAATACAGATGAGGTGACAGACTATGTTAAAAGTAGACAACCTTACATTTGAAGTAAATGAAGAGGGTAAAAAACGCTGTCTGGTGGATCATATCAGTTTTCAGGTAGAAGATGGAGAGATGCTTGTTATAACTGGACCTAATGGCGGCGGCAAGTCAACGCTAGCTAAAGTGCTGGCAGGAATTGAAAAGGCAGATAGCGGAGAGGTTTTTCTGGATCAGGAGAATATAACAGAGTATGATATTGATCATCGTGCAAATGCAGGAATTGGTTATGCATTCCAGCAGCCGCCGAGATTTAAGGGTATGACTGTAAAGCGTATGCTGTCTCTTGCGGCAGGAAAGGAACTGACAGAAGAAGAAAGCTGCAGACTTCTGTCTTCTGTAGGTCTATGCTCGGCAGACTACATGAACCGTCAGATGGATGGTACATTGTCCGGTGGAGAAATGAAACGTCTGGAGATTGCAACTGTGCTTGCTAAGGCACATAAAGTCAGCATTTTTGATGAACCGGAAGCAGGAATTGATTTGTGGAGTTTTTCGATGTTGATCAAACGTTTTGAAGAGATCCATCAGGAAAAGAAAGAATGTCTGATTCTGATTTCGCACCAGGAGAGAATTATCCGAATGGCAGATAAGATTATGGTGATTGAAGATGGAAAAGTAAAGCAGTTTGGTAAGAGCGAAGATGTTCTTCCAAGCCTGTTTCAGCAGGAAAAATGTCAGAAATGCGTAACAGGTATGGAAGGAGGTGCTTGCTAATGGTACAGTTAGATGCAACGACACAGGAAGTATTGAATCGGATCAGTGAAGAATTCGCACAGAAGGGTGCTTATAATCTCCGACAGAATGGAGTCGCATTGTGTCATGGAGACAGTGAGCATATCAAGATTCGTAAGAAAGAGGACAAACCGGGGATTGATATTCTGATCGATGGAGATACCAAAGGAGAAAGGGTATTTATTCCTGTTGTGGTCAGTGTATCGGGAATGACAGACCTGGTCTACAATGATTTCTATGTGGCAGACGGCGCAGATGTAACGATCGTGGCGGGCTGTGGCATTCATAACAGTGGCTGCAATGAAAGCCGTCATGATGGCATTCATACCTTTCATATTGGAGAAAATGCAAATGTAAAATATGAGGAGAAGCATTATGGAGAAGGTAATGGCACTGGAAGTCGTGTGCTGAATCCTGTGACAAATATTGAGGTTGGCCGGAATTCGGTATTTACTATGGACACTGCACAGATTAAAGGTGTGGACTCTACTGTGCGTGAGACGAATGTTGAATTGGCAGAGGGTGCAAAACTCTATGTATTGGAGAAGCTAATGACAGACGGAGAACAGAAGGCAGAATCCAATATTGAGGTGTGTCTGGAGGGTAGCGGTTCATCAGCACAGATCGTATCACGCTCCGTCTGTAAGGGGCATTCTCTACAGACATTCCATCCAAAAGCTGTGGGAAGAAATAAATGCCATGCACATATTCAGTGTGATTCCATCATTATGGACCAGGCGCATGTAGGATCTATTCCTGAGATTCAGGCAGAGCATGTGGATGCGGCAATTATACATGAGGCTGCGATTGGCAGAATTAATGATGAACAGCTCTTGAAGCTCCGTACATTAGGAATGACAGAAGCGGAAGCGGAAAATGTAATTATCGAGAATTTCCTGAGTTAGGTATATGCAGAAAAGCTTTGTCTTAAAAGGACAGAGCTTTTGTGTTATATAAGGGTTTGCCATGCAGAAAAGCACAAATGATAAGAATCAGCATATGGTAAACGAGAAGTTTATTTTATGGGAGGTTCTTATGAAAAAGAAATTGCTTTCTTTGTTGTTGGCATCAGCGATGGTGGTTAGCATGGTATGTGCCTGTGGTTCTGATAAATCTTCGGAGCTCAGTCAGACAGTAAAAGATACAAAAGAAACAGAAGAGAAGAAATTAGTGTCTGTAACGTTGAATGAGGTGGCACATTCTATCTTTTATGCTCCGATGTATGTGGCGATTGAAGAAGGATATTTTGAGGATGAAGGCATTGACCTGACGCTGGTTACTGGCTTTGGAGCGCGCCCCTCAGGCAGAAACGCGCTACAAAAAATCAACAAACTTGATCGTAGAGTCTTCATTCAGGTGGATCTGCTTGATCGTGGATCGCCAGAAGGCTCTGCGGTTCTCTGGAGACAGAGAAGCATATAATGTCTTAAAATCAGACTGCAGCAGATCTTCCAGGAATGACAGGTCACGTTTGACTTCCGGTTTGATCTTGCTCAGACACTTTAATTCCTGTTCGATCCGGTCATATTCGGAAGAGTAGTAATCCCATTCAACCCTGCCTTTTTGGAACAGCAGATTCAGACGTTCCAGTTCTGCATTCAGCTTTTCCGGCGTTTTTGTCTGCGCTATTTTCTTTTTCTTTTCCTCTATCTTCTTCACACGTATCTGGTATTTCCTATATTCCGTATCCAGATTATCCAGCAGATATTGTTCGATCAGATTCTGGCTCAGTCTGTGTCTGTATGTACAGATTCGATCATTATGCGCTCGGCTGCAACGATAATAGCAGTAATCGCGTTTTTCTCTGGTCTTTCTATTGATGATGGACTTGCATCCGGTTCCACAGAGAAGCTGACCGCATACCGGACAGCGGATCAGGCTGGTGAACAGATAGATCCGGCCGGATTTGGCACGTTTGATATTTTTATGGGCGATCTTCTGAAGTTCATTCCATTGATCCTCTGTAAGGTATGGTGGACAGTACGGAAAGCCACGATATGTACCTTTGTAGAATTCACTGGACAGAAGCGTACGCATGATAGCCCAGCTGAAGTTAGGATCATAATTATCCTGGATATATCGGAGCGTTGCACATTTGTTTTGATGCTTGAAGAAGTATTTGTAAAAGGCGTTTACTGTTTCTTCGCGCTCCGGATCTTTTACCATGCACTTCCGACCGTCAACAATTCCAGACTTATATCCGTATCCCATGTTGGCATCACCGAAGATCAGCTTGCCCTGCCTGATCGAAGCTTCATTCACGAACTTGATACGTTCGCTGGTGGTGTCTACTTCATTCTGGCCGATGGACAGGACGACATTCAGCTGCAGTCTGCCGTCACGCGTCTCCATGTTGATGCCCGGTTCACTGGCAGACATCCAGCGCACACCATATTCATCCAGGATATCCTGCACTTTGTAGAAATCAGACATATTACGAAACCATCTATCAAGCCGCCAGAACAGGATAACATCAATTTTCCCGGCTTTTACATCCTCAAGCAGAGAATGTATAGCCTTACGTTTTTTGAGCTCTTTACGAGCCGTTTTGCCCTCGTCAGCGTAGACTCCGACCACGATCATGTTGTGATCAGAAGCATACTGCTGCAGGTAGGACTCCTGCGCATCCAGTGACTTACCATGCATACACTGCTCAGCGGTGCTGACACGGATATAGAGAGCGCAGCGGATAATTTTGTTCGTCATCATATCACCTTCCTTAGTATATGTGCGACGTCGCACAAAATGGGTATAAAAAATACAGCCAGCGAGGAACGAGTGTTCCGCTTGCAGTGGCTGTCCGAAGATGATACAATATTTGTGAGTTGGTAGCTCGTTTGTATATCTTCGGATATGCATCAACCGTTCCTGTTGGCGCAGGGGCGGTTTTTTAATGTTTAGATTGAAACATTAAAAGCACACGATTATTAGTTGCTATATTCAGACCATCCAAATGATTGGCATAGTCTCTGTCGTCTGTTACTAAAATAGCTTTTTCCAGGCGTGCAATTTCAGCAATTATTGCATCATTAAAATCATATGAAAAACCATAAACAAGAAAATTATCTGGATTCATGTTTTCGAAATTATCGTTGATTCTTAAAAAAGCAGGAAGAATATCTGTTTTAACAATTTCTATTATACCGGACATACATTCTTTGTAATCATTCGTATTCCGATAATCTTCTTTAAATGATTTGATATTTGAATGAGATTTCTTATACAAGTCAAACTGGAAACGTATACATCTATTTATAAATTCAGAAAGTTGTATACTTGATATAAGCAAAGACGCTTTTTGCTTTTGATTTTATTAAAAAATTCAATATACGGAGTACTGTTTTTTGATGCTAAAGTTGGATAGAAAATTTTAATTAAAACGTTTGTGTCTAATAGAAAATTTTCATCATCCCTAGGGGTATACGAATCTATCTTATAAATATTATTCAATGTTTAACACATCCTTTGCTGTTTCAGTGAATGCATCTTTGTCAGCATAAAATTTTTTCGCATTACTAATTACGACATTGAGTGTAGAGTTTTTTACACTTGGAAAGTTTGCCAAATGTAAATGTTTGGATAAATATTCACCTGTATATTTTCCGTACAATTGACCGATGGCATTATTCAGAAATGGTGAAATCATACTTTCTACATTTGCAAAATCAAGAGTAACATCCTCTTTATGTTCAAAGGAAGTTACAATTGCATTATAAATTTTAGTTCCTTGTTCTTGCGTTAAAGCAGATGGATTATTAATTTTTTGCGCAATGTCAATTCTAATCATAACTTAAGTCCTCCTAAAATTGAATAGTATCATGAATGTCCGATTCTAAATGGTATGTAGAATTATCGTGCAAATTAAAACCTATAGTAACTATTGTTCCAGGAAAGGGAGCTGATAATTGTTTATAGCGTTCTTGACCGCGATGAAATTCATAAGTAGTAGAATCAGATAAAACATAAAAATCTCCATTGTTCAAAGAAACAAAATCTCTGATCAAGGTGAAACCAATACCACGAGGTTGGTTGCTAAATATAGTGCTGTTTCCCATTTCCAATGCCCATTTTAAAGGGTTGGATGGCAGAGGTAAATGTTGATTTCCGTGGTACCTATTGACATTATATGATATAGTCTCTCCAATGTCTACAAGCGTAAAGTAAAGCATATAACTTTTGGGAAAATATTGTCCACATGTAAATACATGTTCACTTGTAGTGTGATCAGATACATTTTTAAATAGTTCTAAAAGAGAATCGCGAATAGCGTCTGTTACAGCTTGTGACATTGAAGGTAAATCTTTTCGAGTAAACAAATTTATTGTTAGATAGCGTTCATATTCGTCTATTTTATTTACTGGAAAAATCATATACGGAATAATTGTATTATGTACATCTTTTTTTCGTTTTAATCCCAAATGTTGACAAAATCCATTTTTCTGCATGACATCAGAAATTCGAGAATTAACACCAGATAACATGATTGCATCTTTACCGGCTTCTCGGCGGGCATATTCGTATAAAATACATCCTAAAACTGAAAATAAGTTAGAAGCAATAAAATTAACACCAGTTAAGTCTATGGTTATTTTAGAAGAAGTAGTATATTGTAGTTTATTTGCTAATTGGCATAAATGATCATGAGAGCGAAAACCATTTTGCAAATCTTGTGTAATTGTAAAAATTTCACGGTTGTCATCCATATTAATGTACCTCTTATCATAACTAGTTTTTAGGAGATATATTTATACTATCATTTAATCTTTCCTACAGCCAAATATGGAATAAACATGATGTAGTAGTTATCTACAGTCGTTCCAACACCATATTTCTGTCTGTAGCATTCAATACATTCTGCCAAAAATTCATTGGTGACTTCCAGATACTCAGCCACCTCATATCGATTCTGGCATCCGGCTTCGTAGGCTCTGATCAGACCTTGCAAGCCGATCTGTTTATTGTACGCCCAGAGTCTTGCCTGACGTTCCTGTTTGCGGTTCTGGGCAGACTCCATATCTATAATTTTTCCAACGGATGTATGGTGATGTCCCATCTCTTCTGCCAGGGTACACGCTTTCTGTGTAGAGTCCATATCTTTTTTTATGGCTACAACACCATCACAGTACAATCCTTTAATCCGATCACTTTCAAATGTATAGTCCACAACTTCTATACCGTCCTCGCAGGCTTCTTCCTGTAAACGCTCGTATGTATTCATATAAGCACCTCCCACTCAAGTATATCTGACAAGCTGTCCAATAATTAGGACTGCTTTCTTTTTGTCTTTACATATTCTGCAAAATTCTTGATTTCTTCCAGTTCGGATTCTGTATATTCGCTTCCGTCGAAATGTGCTGCCAAAGTTACTGGTTTAGAATCTTCTTCTACAAAGTACTCTACAGTAACGCCAAAAATTTCCGCAATTCTAAGAAGCACTTCGATATCAGCTTTCTTGCTATCTCTTTTTATAATCGAATAAATAGTTTGAGGTGAAACGCCAACTTTTCTTGCAAGTTCGTTAGGATTGGTATTGTTTGCCTCTATTAATTTTGAAAGTTTGCTTCCTATTCCCATAGTTGTTACCTCCTGATATGAATATAGCATTTTTTCATAACAATGTAAACAAAAAGTTATGCAAAAGAATAAAAAACTATTGACAATATATCCAAACGGATATATCATATAATCACAAGTTATGCAAATGCATAAAAGCGAGGTGATGAAAATGGCATACAGTAACTTGAAAGCAGAGATGGCAAGGAAAGATATTACTATAGAATCTATGGCGCAAATGCTCGGCATTCATCGAAACAGCGTTGCAAATAAGTTAAATGGAGCAAGCTCGTTTTCGATAGAGGAAGCAATGAAGATTCGAGGCAGCTTCTTCCAGGATCTTGAGTATAAGTATTTGTTTGCACCTGATCGAAGAGGGGAGTGATAGAAATGAAATCAGAAAAAACAATAACAGTGACGCTTGAAATGGAGAAAGTTATGAATGAAGCGTGTGAGTTAGTAGATCTGTTAAAAAAAGCCAACTCATTATCAAATGAGCTGGCTGAAAAGCTAAAAAGCTTAAAAATTAATATTGAGGTTTAATGTCACAGCATTATTGCAGTACGGACAAACATTGTGTCCTTTATGTGCAGAAAAAGATTTTTTGCAGTGAGGACATTCAATATCAAAAGATTTTTTCTCTAAAGAAGCTTTAGCCTGAGTTTTGATATCAGACATCATCTTTTTGGTATTGAAAGTTGTTTTGACTTTCACGCTCATATCGTCACCTGCCTTTCTATTAGAATTACGAAGCTTCTAATAATATGGTAGGATGCAATGCTTAGAATGTCAACAAAAAAATATTAAAAAGCACAATATATTGTATAAAAATAAAAATTATAGTAATTGACTACTACAAAATATTGTGTGTACAACTTACCAAGTATATCACTTAAAAAAGCAAACGCAAGAAAATACTGGAAGTTAATGAAAAGTTAAGAAGATGTAGTAAAAGACAGACACACAAGACGATGGTTAGGAGCAAGAAACAAAATACTGATGGGAGGAGAAGTGAGGAAGAATGAAACGATTATGTCCAGCATGTTTTACCGATCTACCCGAAGAAGCAAATTACTGTTCGATATGCGGAAAATGCGTGAGAGGAACAGTAGAACAGTCTTCACAGTATGTAGGAGGTGTGCCAGTAACTACAGTAATTAAAATGAATGATTGTGCAATTCACATTGGAGTAAGCGGAATAGGATTAGAGGAAAACAAGTACAAACCGTAGGAGGTGAATAAAGTGGAGAAATACATCGAAGCATTAAAGGGAATTTCCTATTTTGAATGGATTAAGTTACGGGAAGGTATGGACAAAGAATTTAACCGGTTAATCGGTGAATCCAAGAGGAAACTCGAACTCACCGATGTAGAACGTGTGGAAAAAACTATCCGTTCACAATTTGTATAAACATAGGGTTGATTCTCCAATCATTCCCTTTGTAATAAACGTGAACATAATCAAGACCATAAAAGCTATGTTCAAGTTCTTTATCCTTATTGCATGGAGAATAGATGGGAGCCCCCTCTTCCCACCAGAGATACGGTGATTTTCCGTATTCGCTGATTTTGCTGTCGGGGTCATCGTTAAGACATACCCACTCACCAGCAAGGCAAGCATAGACTTTTTTCATATAGTAACCTCCCTTTCATAATTACTCGGCATGTCGGTGCCTGTAATTAAAGTATAGGAGAGGTTGAGGAAAGTTGCAACAAGTACAAACCGTACCACATAAACATACAGAGAGGTGGTGTGAGTGAATCCAGATATGACAAAGATTATACAGGAGCTGATATCTTTGCTGGAAGAACAGGAGAAAGTGAAGATAGATTACGAGTTGGAGAAGACCGCCTGAGGCGGTAGGAAGGAGAGACAAGCATGAAAGCACAGACAATGAAGCAGATCGGCACGGCGCTGATCGTGATCGGACTGGCGGGAGCGTATTACACGATTGCTACCATGAATAACCGTGGCGGAGCGATAGCACTGGATTTTGCGCGAGAAGCAATCTGGTGTGCGGTGATGTCCGTCGGGGCGCATTTGAGAGGAAGGGGTGAGATAGGTGGAGAATAAGCAGAGAATCCTGGACTTGCTGTTACCGGCATTACAAGAGACACGTAATCTGCATGATCTGGTGGAGCTGGAGTACAGGGCAGACCGGGAACTGGTGTATGCGAAGTTTGCCAGTGGAAATTACAAGATCGTGAATGTCGCAATGGACTCAGGAACAGCAATGATCTGCGATGTGGTACATCAGATCGTATAAAAAAGAGTGCTCTCATAAGCCCGGCAAGGCGAGAAGCACTCAGGAAATTAGTCAACTTTATTATAGGGAAAAAGAAAGGATTAGTCAAATGATTAAATATTCAGTAGTAGAAACCGGTATTAAAGAAGCTGAGAAGGAGCAGGAATAATGTATTACAACGAATGCCCGCTTTGTGGAGCAAATCTTGATCCGGGCGAAAAGTGTGAATGTCAGGAAGAAAGGGATACCTATTTTGCGCAAGATATATGTAGGGATCGGTCCGGAAAACGGACAGAGGGTGGAAGAGGAAGAAGCATACGAATATGCGTTGGACAGATGCCTTCATGGAACACCGCAGGACCGGCAGGAGTTTAGAGAGATGTTGGTGGAATGGTTTTATTCCGGAAACTGGATAGAAAAAGAGACGGAGGAAGAATAGATGAATGGAGTTATGGTAAATGAAGAAAGAGGCGTGGCTGTAAGAACTTCACAGACAGAAATGATGATAAGCAGACAGGCACAGGAAGTACAGGCCGCAATGGTCATTGCTAAGAGGTTTCCAAGAGATGAAGTGGACAGCTTTAATCGGATTTTGACATCGTGCCAGAGAAAATCACTAGCAGAAACAGCTACATATGAATATCCGAGAGGCGGAACTAAGGTAACAGGACCATCTATCCGCTTAGCTGAAGCAATAGCTCAGAACTGGGGAAATATTGATTTTGGAATCACGGAGTTGGAACAGTCTAACGGAGAATCGCAGGTCATGGCATATGCATGGGATCTGGAAACAAATGCGAGACAGACGAAGATCTTCACAGTTCCGCATATCAGAGGTACGAAGAAAGGAAATGTACCGCTTACAGATCCAAGAGACATCTATGAAATGGTTGCAAATCAGGGAGCCAGACGTTTGAGAGCGTGTATCCTGGGGATTATTCCGGGAGACGTGGTAGAAGCAGCAGTAAAAAAATGTGAAGAGACACTCATCAATGGCGAAGAAAAGCCGTTGATCGATCTGGTCCGTGAAATGTCCAATATCTTTCAGAAAGAATTCGGAGTCCCGCTGGAGGCAATCGAAAAATTCATTGGCTGTAAATCGGAAGCATTTTCCATGAAGGACTTGGTCAGACTCAGAAGAATCTATAGTTCTTTACATGATGGAATGGCAAAGAGGGAAGACTATTTTGAACTTTCAATCGCAGAACCGGCAGGAGGAGTGGAAGGAGATGTAAAGAATCCGTTTGAAGGGAAAGAAGAGAAACCTAAGCCGGCAGGAAAGGGCGTAAAGAGGGATGAAGCTGAATCAAAATAATTATTATTCTGTGGAATCTAATCGGCAGTTCTTTTCTGTATCACAGTATAAGGATTTTATGAAATGTGAGGCAATGGCACTTGCCAAGATCAGAGGCGAATATCAGCCGGCAATGACCAAGGCTATGCTGACTGGTTCTTTTGTGGATACCTACTTCGAAGGTACATTGGATAGTTTTATGAAAGAGCATCCAGAAGTATTTACAAGAAAGAAGGAACTTCGGAGTGAATATCGGAAGGCAAATGAGATCATCCGAAGAGTGACAGAGGACAAGCTGTTTGCACAGTTTATGTCCGGAGAAAAGCAGAGGATCATGACTTTTGAGTTATTCGGCGTTCCGTGGAAGATGAAAATGGACAGTTATCTCCCTGGTATCTGCATTACAGATCTTAAGGTGGTAGCGAATTTTAGATCGCTGCCACTATGGAGATATGATCTGCAGGGTGCGGTGTATCAGGAAGGCGTACGGCTGAATACCGGGGAGCAGCTACCGTTCTATCTTGCGGTAGCAACTAAGGAGCGTGTAACGGACTTTGATATCTTTCAGATCACACAGCCTGTGCTGGATATTGCGCTTCGGGAAGTAGAAATGAATATTCAGCATTATGTCAGAGTGAAAGCTGGGGTGGAAAAGCCGGCTAGCTGTGGAAAATGTGATTACTGCAAAAGAATTAAGGGAGCAAAGATCAGAGACTACAGTGAATTATTGGAGGGAATAAGGTGAAATTGATCAAGATATTGAGTGACCGGATACAGATCCGGACTACTCAGAAAGAATTTGAAGATGTGAGAATCAATGATCTGGTATCTATTTCTGATGACAGTGTAGAGTTGATCACAATGGTGACTGCTGTTACAGAGTCGGAAAGTGAAGCAGGAATCAGTGAAGAAGATGAATTTCTTCTTGGCGGAACAGATATCAAAATCGTTGAGGGTTCTATTATCGGAAGCGTTCATGATGGAAAATTCAGTAATGCGATCGACAAGTATCCGGTCACGAATGTAAAAGCGAAAGAGATCGCGACAGAAGAATTTAAGAAGATGATTGAATACGCAAACGGTAAAGGATTTCAGATCGGTAAATATGCTGCATATGACTGTCCGGCGTGGGTTAATGGCAACCGGTTCTTTCAGAGGCATGCCTGCATTGTTGGAAATACTGGTTCTGGAAAGTCAGAGACAGTAGCCAAGATATTAGAAAGCATCAGTAAACTGAAAGCGGGAAATGTTGTGGTATTTGATATCCACGGAGAATATGCGCAGCTGTCCTATGCACGGAATATCAAGATTGGAAAGGATTTTGCGTTTCCAGTATGGATGTTCGGGCTTACAGGCATGACAAATAATATTTTGAAGATTCGGGGCGAGACATCAACGGTAGTGATGTCAGCTATTCGAAAAGTATATTATAAGCTTTGCCCGGATGGCAGAGAGGACCGACCGGTATATTTTGATTACAACTTAATGCTGCAGGAACTGACGCGGATGAACGAGGAAGAGATAACTACCAGAGAGATTTACAAGTCAGGAGATAAGGCCGGGACACCAAAGAAGGTAAAGGGAGAGTTCTATGGTAAGCTGACCGGAGTGATCAACAGTATGACTGACAAGAGGCAGGATAGAAGATATTCTTTCTTGTTTGAAGAACGGCCGCAGAAATATCTGCTTCAGGTCGTACATGACATTATGGATAATGATAAGCCGGTTAAGAATATTGATTTGTCGGACATCCCGCATGACGTGGCAATACCGCTGATCGGTGTCATCACGACCCTGATTTATGGGATCCAGAGAAGCTGTCAAATGTCAGATATCACACCAATTACACTGGTGTGTGATGAGGCACATGTATATATCCCTAATGGAATTCAGTTATCAGCGTCTGAAAGAAGAATGACGGAGACATTTGAAGAAATAGCAAAAGAAGGAAGAAAGTTCGGGGTCTCACTGTTTGTCGCGAGCCAGAGACCTTCGGAGCTTAATAAAACGATTATGGCACAATGTGCGAATTTCATTGTATCCAAATTGAACAATGAGAATGATAAGAGCATGATCAGGGGAATGCTGCCGGATGGCAGTGAAAGTGTAGTGGGCACTACTACAACATTCAATCCGGGCGAAGTCTTGATCATAGGTGATGCAGTACCGATTCCGCTTAAGATACAGGTAACTCTTGCAGAAGAACGTCCACAGTCCAGAACGATAGAATTCTGGAATAAATGGAACAGGAAGGCAGATATGAATCTGACAGAGGGGATTCGGGAATATGTAAATTTTTAGAAGGAGGTAATAAACTATGAAACACATTAATCTGGAAGCATTTGCAAATGGTGAACTCAGCAGACAGATCAACAGGGATCTTGAAACGGTAATGCGAAATATTGTTGATCCAAACACAGAGGCTAAAGCAGCGAGAAAGATTGTTGTAACAATTGGATTTAAGGCGAATGAACAGAGGAATTTTATTACAACCAGCGTGAATTCTAAGCCGACAGTTGCGCCTGCACTTGGAGCTGTAACTGCATTGGGAGTTCAGCAGGATCTTACAAATGGCGAAATTGATGTGGCAGAAATCGGCAATCAGATTCCTGGACAGATGTCTGTAACAGATATCCCTGGCGTGACACCGGGTGCTGTGGTAGAGGTTGAAGGTAAGACTGTAGATGTAGATACCGGTGAGATTGTAGAGAATCAGCAGGGTAATAGTAACAAAGTAGTAGATCTTAGAAGAAAAGAAGCATAAGGAGGAAAAAGTAAGATGATGGAAGGATTAAGAGACGCATTACAGTATATTACGGGGTTAAAAGCAGAAAGTATGGAGCCAAAGTTATTGGAAATCAATGGTGAGACGTATTGTACAAAGGATCTCCGTAGATATCACAGATTCCCGATGGCAAGTAGCCTTTCTGTAAATACATTAACAGCATTAGTTGATTACATCAAAGGAAAGCCGGAAGAACTGAGAGAATCTTCGATTCTTCATGTGGTGAGTCCGACCAGGGTTCTTTTATATTCCGGATTGATCGATGAGAGAGACAGAGAAACTTTAATGGCAACGGATGCGATCGTGAATGAGTTCGAGTTTGATCATTATTATGACCAGGAGCGTTTTTTGATCGAACTACAGGCGAACTTTGTAGAGACAGAGG
The DNA here is from genome assembly GCF_003464045.1 of Dorea sp. AM58-8. Taxonomy (NCBI): domain Bacteria; kingdom Bacillati; phylum Bacillota; class Clostridia; order Lachnospirales; family Lachnospiraceae; genus Dorea; species Dorea sp. AM58-8. The sequence continues at coordinate 93,670 of NZ_QSDM01000001.1, forward strand.
ATCTGGCAACCATCATGCAGGTTGCTGGTAATATCAAGTCTGGAACAACAGCGAATTATTCTGATGACGGAGTATCGCAGAAGACAACGATCAAATCGGGTGTGGAGTTCACAGATGTGATCGTACCGAATCCGGCGAAACTCAGACCTTACCGTACATTTGCAGAGATTGAGCAGCCAGAGAGTTCTTATGTATTCCGCATTAAGGACAGTGAGAGAGGACCAGCATTCAAGCTGGTAGAAGCAGATGGCGGATTGTGGAAGAATGCGACCATGAAGAAGATTAAATATTATCTGGAGTTCGAACTCGCGGATGAATTGGAAAAGCATCACATTACGGTGATTGCATAAAAAGTAACTGTGTAGGCACCATCCTTAAAAAGGATACATATATCACATTGTAACTATTAACAGGTATTTCCCCCATGTTGTCGTAGATGGCAGCATGGGGAGAAAGGAGATAGAAGAAATGCAGCCAGTTACATTTCATGTTCCTGGGAAGCCTCAGGGAAAAGCACGAGCGAAGACAGTAAGGAACAGATCGACAGGCAATGTTCATTCCTATATTCCAGAGGGAGATCTTCTATATGAGAATTATATTAAGAATCAGTTTCTGAACCATGCAAAAGGTTTTTATTTGGAAAGAGAAAAGCCGGTATCTCTTAGCATTATAGCAAGGTTTCTTCCGCCAAAGAGTACATCGAAGAAACGTCAGCTGGATATGCTGGAAGGCAGGGAGATGCCACTTAAGAAGCCAGATATGGATAATATTGTAAAGGTAGTGGCAGACGCTTTAAATGGTGTTGCTTACCATGATGATACGCAGATTGCTATGGTGGTTGCCATGAAGGTTTATTCAGCCGTGGAAGGGCTGGATATTACGGTGGAAGAATATACGGGATAGAAAGAAGGTGCGTGATGGCCAGACCAAAAACGAGAGGCCTTCTTTACTTTCCATTGGATATCGATTTTTTTGAGGATAATAAGATCAGGATCCTGAAGGCGAGATACAAGTCGGATGGAGTGCAGATTTATTTATTTTTGTTATGTGAGATCTATCGTAAAGGATATTATATCAAGGTTGATGATGATTTCGAATATATTATTTCCGATGAACTTGGGATAGATCAGAATAAGGTGAAGCAGGTCTTGAACTTCCTGTTAAAACGGTCACTGTTTGATAACACACTTTTTAATTCGGACAAGGTCTTGACCTCTGCCGGGATACAGAAACGGTATCAGCTTGGCATTAAAGAGAGGATGCGCAAAAGCAAAGAACCGTTAGAAGTTGGAAGGTACTGGCTTTTAAATAAGAATGAGACAGAGCCTTTTATTAAGTGCACCCTTTTTGAGGATAATTCTGGGAATTTGGATAGTTTTTCCTGGAAAAATGAATGTAATTCCTCGGAAAAATCCCTAAATAAAAGTAAAGAAAATAATATAAAGAATAATATATTCCAGCTGCCAGAATTGGAACAGGCATTTCAATTGTATCTGGTTGTCCGTAAGAGTAATTTCGGTGATATCCTTCCGGAGCAGATACAGGCTCTCCGTGAAGATCTGTTGAAGCTGAGTGATAATCCTGAGGAACAACTGGCTATCGTGAAGAAGGCAACGGCCAGTGGCTGGAAGAGTTTTTATCCCAGCCGAAAACAGGAGAAGAAGACAAAGAAAAAGATCGGATTTACGAATTATTCTGGTGGAAGGAAATATGAAATGGATTCTCTGGAGCTTGATCTGTTGGGAATCCAGGAAGGAAAGCAAGATGGCAGCGATAAAAAGCGTTAGAGGTGGAACAGCTGGTCTAAATGAAGAGGATCGGCTGCAGATAGCCAGGTTATTAATCAAGGCAGGATATTCGGTCAGAATTGGATATCAGGTCATTCCTGGCAATGCAAAAGGGAAGAAAGAATATGTTATAGAGTACTGGGAGGAAGAGTAGATGCAGAGATTAACACATAAGAGAGAGAACGGTATAAAGACGGGATACTGGTCTCCGAACAAGAAACAGGAGTTGGTGGATAGACTGGCAATGTATGAGGACAGGGAAGATGCTAAGGACACAAATGTCCCTGGCAAGTGGATTCCGTGCAGTGAGAGACTGCCGGAGCCAGATGAGTATATTTTGCTTTCTTTTTCAAATTATTCCGGTTTGGTGCTCGGAAGATATGAAGAAGATGATGGAGGTGGAGCATTTTACGAGGGTGATAGCTTAACGCCATTAACACAATATGATGTGTTCGTAAATGCTTGGATGCCATTACCAAAGCCATACAGGGAGGTAGACGATGAGAAGAATCAATAGAGCACTTGCTGTATTGTTAGCATCCATTGCGTTAACCGGATGCGCTGAGAAGCAGGAAGTGAAAGAACCGACACCGATCACTGTTGAGAAGAAAGACATCACGGATACGGCGGAGTTTAAACAGGCGGTATCACAACGTGTGGATGAGGTGTTGGGCGGCGAAGTCAGTTTAACAGTATATCTTGATACAGCAGAGGATTTTAACTACATCGGAGAACTGGAGATCATCAACGATGGTTCTGACGGAACCAGACCGGTGATATTCATTCATGCCGATCACAAGACCGAAGAAAGCGGGTGGTGGTAGATGCGGAAGAAGAGAGACAAAAAAAGAACAGAAGATAGCTCAGAAGAAGCATTATGACGGCCTGGAAGCCAAGACAGATGAGAAAGCTCTGGCAGACTTCCGGAAACCGGCATATCAGAGCGTGAGTGTGTCAGAGTATATCAGACGGAAATACGGCAAGGGGAGTGATGCGGATGGAAGAAGTGATGACAAAAGAACGTCTGGAGTCATACCGGAGCAATAAGATGGAGATCCTGGAACTGGATTATGTGCTGGAGAACCGGTGGCGATCAGATACCATGATTGGGAATGATGTGATATTTGATTACAGTAAGGGATATCCGATGCCCCAGAGCGTGACGGGATTTGATTATGAGAAATACAGCCGGCTGCAGGACAGAGACCTCAGACGTAAGAATAAGCTGGAAGCAGAATGCAAAGAGATTGAGGATTTTGTGAGCGGGATCACGGACAGTGTGACCAGGAGAATCTTCCGGATCTATTACATTGATGGACGGAAGAATGTGACACAGAGGGATGTGGCGAAGAAGATTCATTTGGATCGTAGCAGCATAAGCAAAAAAGTTGATGCGTATTTGAAAGTTTCACACAATTCACACGATTCACATTTATAATAATACTAGAGCCACTGGCAGAAATCCGGCGGCTCAATCCCGTACCTGAGAGGACAGCCTGGTGTAAACAGGGCTGTCTTTTCGTTGTCTATTACCGAAATATGGAGTATTATGGAAGTAGGTTTTAGGTATGGGAGGAAATGAGGTATCTATGCGAGAGAATAGAAATGCAATATATATAACGATGGTAATTGCCCTGATGTCTTTATTGTTGGCAAGCCTAATAGAATATTGTGAATGCATAAGCAAAAAAATCAGTCATTCTGATTTTATAGTCAATTGTTTTTTGGGAGTATTCTCTGGCGCTATGCTCGCGCTGATTATCGCTGTTATAAATTATCGAGTTGAAAGAAAGAGGTTCATAACGGAAAGGATTAATTTTGTCGATTGCTTGATACTGGAGCTTATGCCCTTCAATTCGTTGATTTTTAAAGGCGGAAATTATAGTTTGGAAAAGGAAATCGAGGTTATAAAAACGGTATATTATTTCATGAGAGATTATGTACATATGAAACCTAATGAATTCCAACCATTCTTTTCAACCGGAAAATTAGTTGATAAAGACGAAGAAATAATGCTTATGATTATTGAACTCTATACAAAAATCGAAAAGCTGAATCGCTTATCGGATGAGTATACATTTAATATAATTCATCGCGAACAGTTAGAGAATGAAATAAATAACTTGTTGACTTACCTAAAAAAATATAAGAATAGTTGTTATACAAATATACTTGGACGAAAACGAGATGAATTGCAGGAATTAGTAGGAATCAAATATGACCATGAAGAAAAAATGGAATTTTAAGCACTCTTAACAGGGTGCTTTTTATATTGCATATCGGAATTGAAGGTGGTGAAGTGGCGAATGAAGAGAACTTAATACGTTTAAGCCCGAGCGAAGCTCGAGAATACGGGAGAAAAGGCGGGATTAAATCCGGTGAGACCAGACGCAGGAAAGCGGCTCTCAGAGATACGATGAACAGGCTCTTGATGATGCAGGTGGAAGTTGAGGGTTTATCAGATATATTACGGTCAGATGGTGGCGAGAGCACCTATGAGGAAATTATAGCAATGGCGATGATTCAGCAGGCGTCACTAGGAGACGTGAAAGCGTATCAAGCCATTATGAAGACAGTTGGACAGACAGAGATGTCTGAGGCTGATCTGGAAGAACAGAAGATTCGGACAGATAGAGCCAAAAGAGCCAGAGATCAGGAAATTGGTGATACGGATAATCAGGACGAGAATATCCGTGATTTCCTGAAAGCTATGAAACCGACGCAGGAAGATTTAGATAATCTATTCGCTGATGAAGAGGAGGACGAGGAAGATGCCGAAGGTACAGAAGAAGCCGGCGAAGTTTAAGTTTTCCCCATTTTCTACTCAGCAGCAGAAGCTGATGCATTGGTGGAGACCACCGTTGATGAGTTCGCAATGCGATTTTGTAATTGCGGATGGGGCTATCCGATCAGGTAAAACTATAGCCTGCATCATAGGATATCTTACGTGGTCCCAGGAGATACATTCTGGCCAGTCATTTATTCTGGCTGGGAAAACGATGGGAGCACTCAAAAAGAATGTAATTCGACCTATGCTACAGATTCTTGAAGCATGGGGTTGGCCATACAATTACGTGCGCTCCGGAACGGATGCAAGGATTGAGATTGGCACGAATACCTATTACTTGTATGGAGCCAATACAGAAGCAGCACAAGATGCTCTGCAGGGACTTACTGCAGCAGGAGCTTATCTTGATGAGGCGGCACTGTTCCCGAAGAGCTTTGTAGATCAGGCAATCGGACGTTGTTCCGTGGAAGGCGCTAAGATCTGGATGAACTGCAATCCGGCAGGACCGCATCATTACATCCGGGAAGAGTACATTCTTCTGGCAAAAGAGAAGAAGGTATACCATCTGCATTTTGCAATGACAGACAATCTTACGTTGTCGCCAAAGGTATTGGAACGATATCGTAGGGCATGGCCACATGGCAGCGTATTTTATAAGCGTTTCATTCTTGGCCAGTGGGTGGCGGCAGATGGACTTATCTACCAGCAGTTTGCAGATCACACGGAGGATTATATTATCAGTAGTTCATGGTTACTGGAAAAAGATGACCATGATCGATTAAAGCATGAAATAGTATACGCAACAATCGGAGTCGATTTCGGAGGAACGAAGTCGGCTCATTCTTTTACCCTGACAGGATTCACGAAGGGGTTCAAGCAGGTGGTTGTGTTGAATGAGTATTACTGCAAGAAGCGTATTAATCCGAAGCAGCTACAGGATGATTTCATTGATTTTGTCCGGCGGGCACAGTCAAAGTATAAGGTATATGAAGCTTATTGCGATAGCGCAGAGCAGACGCTTATATCTGGATTGGAGATGGCGTGCATCCAGGAACATGTTGCAATCGACATTAAGAATGCAATTAAAGGTTCAATCAATGATCGGATAGCATTCTACAACAGTCTGATAGCACAGCACAGATGGAAGATTATGAAGCATTGTACACATATCATTGCAGCGTTTGAAGAGGCGGTATATGACGAGAAGAAAAAGAACATGGACGTCCGGCTGGATGATGGCGAGATGAACGTCGATAGCCTGGACAGTACGGAATACAGCACAGAGAGTATACAGGACGACATCATGTATATTGCAGCATAGGAGGTGGAAATGTGAGTGATAGCACATATAAGAAAGTAAAAGAGTATCTGGTACAACAGGGATATCGCGCAGTGTCAGATGAGACATACGAGCATATTGATGAATGGCTGGAGTGGTATCAGAACGATGTGGCGAAGTTCCATCACTACAAGCTGTATAACGGAATAGTCACGACAAACCAAGAGCGTTACAAGCTGGAATGGCAAAGACGGTCTGTGAGGACTGGGCGAATCTGCTGCTGAATGAGCGGGTAACTATTAATGCCGGAGACTATAACGAACGTCTGGCAGAAATTTTGAAAGACAATAATTTCCAAAAGCAGGGCAATCAGCTTATTGAAAAGGCATTTGCGCTTGGCACGGGAGCTTTCGTGGAGTATCTGGATGCGGATAAGCAGGTAATTATAGATTATATTCGTGCCGATATGATTTATCCATTATCTTGGGATAACGGGGATATAACGGAATGTGCATTCGGTACGCAGAGGACGATATCCGGAGAAAAAGCCATCTATCTGCAAATTCATCGTTTTGGTAAAAAAGAAAATGGAGAAAACAGCGATCAATATTACATCGAAAACGTGTATGTTGATGTTGAGAGCGGGAAAGAGATAAAAATTCCAGAGGACATTGAGGCGCTGGTGGCAACAAAAAGTGTGGAACCGTTATTCCAGATTGTCACGCCGAATATTTGCAACAATATAGATTTGGATAGTCCGCTTGGAATATCTGTGTATGGCAACGGAATTGACGAGGTAAAAGGTTGCGATCTTACTTACGACAGCTACATGAATGAGTTCGTTTTAGGACGCAAACGAATCATGGTTCCAATCAGCCAGGCAAAACGTATAATGCAGGACGACGGCGTATCAGCGCCGATATTCGACCCGAACGATACCGTGTATTACCTGCTTCCGGAAGATAAGAACGGAAACAATCGGCTGACAGAGGTTGATATGACGATTCGGGCACAAGAGCATGAGCTTGGTATCCAGAAGGCATTAGATCTGTTGAGCCTTAAGGTTGGCATGGGTGCGGGCAGATACAAATATGACTCTGGCGGAGTGAAGACGGCGACAGAAGTAATCTCTGATAAGTCGGATCTCTATCAAAATCGACAGAAACATTGTATTGTGATAGATCCTGCTGTTGTCAATATGGTTCGTGCAGTATCATTCCTTGACACTGGCGAAGCTATTAAAGCTACGGTTGATTTTGATGATTCTATCATTGAAGACAGCAATGCTGTTATCGATAAGAATATTAAACTTGTAGGAGCGGGGCTCCGATCAAAACTTAAGGCAATCATGGAAATAAATAAATGCTCTGAAAAAGAGGCATTAAAAGAACTTGAACGTATCCGGGAAGATAATCAAATCACCGGACAGGATATTGACTGGACAGGAGGAGATGACGATGAACCGGACGAGGAGGATGATTCGACCAAAGAAAAAGAAGACAAGGAGGATCAAGACTCCGATGATTCTAAGAGTGGCAAAACGTCTGATCCGGGCGATAAGAAGTAGGTGGTAGTTTGTGAATATACTGGAGAATCAACAGCTTGCAGAATCCGTGGATGGCATCTATATTGATCTGGAAGCGCAGATATTACAGAACATAGCCAGGCACCTGCAGGGATGGGAGCAGCCCATTGATACAGACCGGTGGCTTCTGCAGAAGCTTGCGGAGATTGGAAAACTCAATCAGGAGAATATCCGGTTGATTGCCAAGATGTCCGGATTAAGCCAGACCGCAGCCGAAAGAATGCTGAACGACGCAGCACAGGACGCTATCAACAATATGGAGCCCGGACTCCGCTACATGGCAAGGTGTGGATTAGCTGGCGAAGCGGTATCTGCTGATAAAAGCAAGAATGTGAAGCGTGCAGTTAATGGCTTCCGCAAGCAGGCAAAAGATACACTGAATATGTGCAACACCAATATGTTGTATAAGGCATCGGAGAAGTACAGAGGTCTGTACAGAATATAGCACGCGAAGCATGGAACATTCTGAATAGCGGCGCTGGAGGCGTGGTGAGTGGTATTGAGGCACGACAACAGGCAGTCAGACGATGTATCAGACAGCTGAATGACAAGGGCATCCCGGCATTTGTGGATAAGCGAGGGCGAGAATGGACGCCAGAAGCCTATGTAAATATGGCTATGAGAAATACGGCCAGAAGCACAGCTGAAGAGGTGCAGGATGCTAGAATACGAGATGCTGGATGTAACCTGATACAGATCGATAGTCATTCTGGTGCACGTCCCAAATGTGCGAAAGACCAGGGCAAGATATTTGATCTGAATAACGGGAGTGGTTACACGGAAGATTTGCATGGTAAGAAGATTCGTTACTATCCTTGGAAATCTTCCAGCTATGGAGAACCGGACGGTATTCTTGGTATTAACTGCAGACATCACAAGTGGCCGTTTATTCCAGGCGTGAAGGTGCAACGGTATTTCCCGACGGAAGATATGGACGCAAATGATAAATTGTATAAGCAGACGCAGGTACAGAGAGCTTTGGAACGGGACATTCGGAAGCAGAAGCGAGAGTGCATGATGCTGGATATTGCCGGAGATCAGGATGGATTCGAGGAAGCAGCGGTTAAGCTGAAAAGTAAAGAAGCGCAACTGAAAGACTATGTTGATAAAAACAGTCAGCTCATCGAAGAAGAGACAGGGAGCAGATTATTGGATTTGATAAAACGATATCTGCAAAGGCTGTGGCAGCAAATAAACATAGTATCAGGATTGCTTCTGAGCAGAGCCAATATCGCGAGTATTTGCAATCCTTGAAAGATGGGAAAGTGACGTTAAGAAGAGAGCAGAAAAAGCTTCTTGAACAAGTGCCAGAAGTTGGCAATTGGACTAAGCTAAGAAAGAAACAGGTGAGCGTGAAGGATTTGGCGGCACTGACAGCTTCTACTGGACATGAATTTGCAGTTTTCACAGGAAAATCATCCAAGATTCTTATACATGGAACTTCGAAATCATGGCATATTCCGCATGATGCGTGGGAAGTTATAAAAAGTAACCAGTATGAATGGACGGCCCATTCTCATCCAACTATGACGAAAATAACTGTATCGCCAGAAGATCGAGAGACGTTAAAGTTATTTACCTGGCAGGAAAAAAGCACTATAATAGATTTGAAAGGTAATACAAAAGAGTTTACTGCAAGTACTCAGGATTGGATTAATGAGATATTAGGAGTAGTAGATTATGATAAGCGAGAAAAAAGCAACAAATATAGCTGGCCAGATACTGATTGAGAAATATGGGCGTTCTTATGTTGAGAAATATAAGAATTATATCGGAATCATGTGGGAAAAAAAGAATGGGAAAATGATAATTGATTTTGATAAATATCATAAAGAAATCAATTCGGCGCCGGTAATCGATACCAGTAAAGGAATTACGGTGAATGAAGATAATTTCCCGGATAGGATATTGGCCGTCGAAGTAGATTTGAAAAATGGAAAAGCGAGAATAGTTGAAGATTAATGCCACTGATCAGAAATGTGATATGCCCCTGTCAAGTAGACAGGTTAAATATCAAAATGGTTGGTGGTATTTTTATATGCATTTAGGAGGTGGTGCTATTTGATTGCAGTACACATTACTACAACTGGTCTGACGGTAGATGGCCATGCTGAATATGCAAAAATCGGAAATGATATCATTTGTGCAGCTGTGTCAGTGCTAACACAGGGACTTGTACATTCACTCAAATCACTTACGAATGACGAGATCGCTTATCGTATTGATGACGGGCACGTTGATATAGAATATAAGGATTTATCAGAAAGGGGTTGCCTTCTGGTAGATTCTTTTTTTATTGCTGCGAGTGACATTCAATGCACTTACGGTACTGATTACGTACAGGTTACGGTCGCCGACGGGCGTTAAACGGAGAAATGGAGGATAATCATGAAGAACATGAACATGAAAGAAAGATACTGGACAATGAACCTGCAGCTTTTTGCCGGAGACGGAGGAGACGATGATCTGGGAGACGAAGGTGGAGAGGATGATGACGATGATCCAGGAGACGATGACGACGACAGCGATGATGATGAGCCGGAAGAGAATGAAAAGAAATTCTCCCAGAAGGACGTAGATGATGCTGTCAAGAAGCGTCTTGCCAGAGAAAAGAGAAAATGGCAGAAAGAGCAGCAGAAGAAAGATGGAAAGAAACCGAACGGCAAGGTTAAAACCGGAGAGGATAGCAACAAGGATGACGATGCCGATACACAGGAGCTCCGTGATAAGGCTGCCAAGGCAGATGAAATGGAGATGAAATGGACATGTTTAGAACATGATGTGGACAAGTCTTGTGTGGACGATGTTCTTGCGCTGGCCAGAGTGCACATGGCTAAAAACGAGGATATGGACATCGAGGACGCTATTGATGAGGTGTTAAAGAAATACCCACAGTTTAAGGAGTCTTCCAAAGAGGAAGATGATGAAGAAGAAACAAAAAGTAAGTCCTGGGGGCAGAGACAGAATGGACGCAGACAGAAGACATCAGGCGTGGAGGCTGCATTTTATGCAAGAAACCCAGGATTAAAAAATGATTAAGGAGTGATAAGTTATGAAGTATTTGATGTATTTACAGCTTTTTGCGCACGCGCACCAAGAACGCTGGTCCTCTCTCGTGGACAAAAAGCTCAGACAGACTCTTGTTACAAGAGATAATTATATTTTCAACACAAACTACGAAGGAAATCCAAAGGCTGGAAAAGTCAAGATTCCAGTTAGAGATACCGAAGTAACTGTAAAAGCGTATAACAAGGCTACAGGTGTTGACTTGGAGACAGGTTCCACAACTTACATGGATCTGGATATTAACCAGGATATGGCGGTTAATGAGCTGATTGATGGATATGACGCTGTATCTGTTCCAGATAATCTGATTGCTGATCGGCTTGATTCCGCCGGTTATTCGCTTGCGCTTGATATGGACAAGAAATCGATTAATCTGCTGGAAACTACTTCCGGAATCAAAGTGTGCGCAACTAAAACGGCAAGCACCGACTCAACAGCATATAAGAATATTTTGGATGCTAAGACCTATCTTGGAAGAACTGGAGTTCCGACAGAGGGACGTTGGCTGATTTGTTCTCCGGAGTTCATGGCAACGCTGATGATGGATGATCATTTCATCCGTCAGGGAGATCTTTCACAGCAGCTTAAAAACGCCGGAGCAGTTGGATCAGTTGCGGGATTTGCGGTATTTGAATCAGGAAATACGATGTTTGAAAATACGGAGATTGTAACTTCTAAGAAAACCACAACTGAGTTCATTGCAGGACATCCAAATTGGTGTCATCGCGTGCAGGAATGGGGAGTTGAAGTTCATTCTCAGGATCTTGCCGGATCCGGTAAATATATCGGTGCCTCTGCTGTGCAGGGACGTAAAATCTTTGGTATGAAGATTTCTAAGCCACAGACTGTGTATGTTAAGAGGACAGAGGTGTAAGGAGCTGAGCCGAATGTATGTAGATGAGGTATATTACCATGATATGTTCAGGGGGGAGCCGGTAGATGATACCGACTTCCCGGCTTTGTGCCAACGCGCTGGAGAAATCATCGAAGAGATGACATTGTACAGGCTTACGGAGGAAGGCTTTGCTATGATGCCGGAAAACACGCAGAAGCTTGTGAAGAATGCTGTGTGCGCGCAGGTAGAATATCTGGACGCTAACGGTGGCGCTGAGATGGATATGGGGAATGGAATGTCAGGAGCAACGCTTGGCAAGTTTTCGTACTCTGGAGCATCTTCCGGTTCCGGATCAACGGAACAGTCGATATTTTCGCCAAGAGCGGAGAGAATACTCTGGCCAACTGGGTTGACTTATCGGGGAGGTAGATATTGATGAAACCGATTTCAAAGAAATTGTTGATCCATACAGTTACGCTGTATAAGAAAATCAGTACAGATAAATGGGGAAGCGAGAAGTTGGATACCGGACAGACATTATCCAATATCAGAATAGAGCCTTCCAAGCAGATTATTCGTGATAAGAATAACGCAGAGGTACAGTTGGCTGCTACGCTTTTCTATGACTGTCGCAACAGTAGGCCTTCTGATGTTTCTTTTGAGGTTGATCAGATTATTGATTTTAACGGACAGAAGCATCAGATTAAGACGGTAGAGCCTCTGTATGATAACTCGAAGCTACATCATTATGAAATAGGAATGGTGAGATATGGCAAAAATTAACACTCGTGTTACGCTACATACATCACGAGCAGTGGCAATGATTAAGGCGGCAAGTAATGATGCACTGACAGATATGGGGAATCAGGCACTGCAGGATGCATCCAAGCATGTACCTCATGATCAGGGAACATTAGAGAGCAACGGTTTGTCTGGTAGTGATACAAAGGCAGTGGATGGTAAATATACCATGCGTTGGAACACACCGTATGCTCAATATCTCTGGAACGGAGATGTGATGTATGGCAATCCAACAGAAAGACGATATGGGCCGAAAAAAATCTCATTTACCTCTGCCCTTGCGCACGAGGAATGGGCGAAGTACGCCAGAGAAGTATACGGTGCTGAATGGAAGCAGGTATATCAAGCAGCGTTGAAGAGGAGGCTTAGGTGATGCTGACAGAATTATTAGAACTAATTGCAGATACAGCAGAAAAGAACTGCAGTCTTGACGCAGAAATTTCACTGGAAGAGCTTCCGGCAGGAGGCGGCATCTATGCCGAACTGGGAGAAGGCTTCACAGAATCGACCAGTTACAATAAGCAGGAAGTCAAGACGATTCCGGTATTGTTACTGTGCCGGCACGCTGATCAGAAACGTTGCCTGGAACAACTGTGTGTGATTGCTGGATATCTGCAGGGATTAAAGAAGTATCCGCAAGGAAAGACATTCTCCTGGTTAGATACAACAGTAGCAAAGGAACCAAGTAAAATAGGGAGAGATGAAGACGGAGTATATCATTACTCCTGCATCTTGAACTGTAAGATATATTGTTAAGAAAGGGTGGTACTATGAAATATATGGATTTACAGCTGTTTGCTGAACCAGATCTTCCAAGTAATCCGATTACTCCGGAAATCAACTATGAGACAGAGGCATTCATCAACACGTCTCCGGCAGAAGGGCAGCCTACTTGGGCGTCGCTTGCGAATTTGACAACAAATATGGCGCAGAGCTTAAATGAGGTCATTCAACAGCTTACTTATTACGCCGATAAAGGCTGGGGATCCAGTGAGGTAACAGGTGCACAGCTTACATTAACGCTGACAGGCTCAGTGAAGCCAGGTGATGATGCGTGTGATTATATTTTAAGTGATGATGTGATGTACGGACTTGGCGAGAAGAGAAAGACACATATGAAGCTGCAGAAAGGCAAAAAGATAATTATTTGGCCGATTACACTGGCGAACATTACGCCGGCTTATGGGGATGCGAATAATATCAATTCACTGACTGTGACCATTCATGGTAATGGACGTCCGTCAATCGGTACAACAGTGTAGGGAGGGCACGGCTCTCCCTTTTTAGGAGGTAAAGATTATGGCATATCAGGCAAAACGAAACAAAAGATTTGAGGAAGACTTCGAACTGGTAGATGAAAACGGCGTTGTGCAGCACACATTAAAAGTATCCTTGGATGCAGATGATATGGTCGCAAAGATCAATCGGAAATACACGGCACTGGTCAGAGCGCTTTCGGATGTGCAGGAAATCAAAAGAAAAGAAGCCAGCAACGAACAGTTAAGTGATGCGGTCGAGATGCTTGGAAGAGCAGAAATAGACATGTTTGAAGCTGTATTTGGAGCAGATGGGACAGAGACTATTCAGCAGTTCTACAAAGACCATTATATCGAGATGGCAAAGGAAGTCATCCCATTTATTACAGGAGTTGTTATTCCAAGGCTTACTGAAATCAAGGCGGAGAATAAGAAAGCATTGGTGAGTCAGTATAATCGTGCGAAAAAGAGACGGAGATTCTGGTAATGGGAGTCTTGACAGAGCTTCCGTCCTATCGTATTTGCACAGACAAAGGGAGATTTGACATCAACCCGGCTTTCGATGTTGTCCTTGAAGTACAGAGGCTATACAAAGAGGAATTGCTGACGGATTACGAAAAGATTCAACAGGCGTTGAGCATGTTGATTCGAAACAGGTGGAATCTCAGGTTATTGAAGCCAGTAGAACAGTTGAAGCTCATGCAGGATATCACAAGCAGATATATTGAAGTGGAAAAGCGTCCACAGATTAAGAAGAGTCCAGTTCCGGTATTAGATTTCGAACGGGATGGAGATTATATCTACGCTTCGTTCATGCAGGCGTACCAGATCGATCTGATTGACGAGCAGGGGAAATTACCCTGGAAAAAGTTCTTGTATCTGTTCAATGGATTGCCGGCGGATACAAAAATCAAACAGATTATGCGGATCAGGCAGATGCCGGTTCCGGAATACAACGGTAAGAATTCAAAAGAGATACAGGAAATTAATGAGATGAAATCTTATTATGCTCTTCCGGTGCAAGGCGGAGGAGGACAGTCTGGATTAGATCTATTGTTCCATACATTGGAGGGAATGGCAAAGAGATGATAGCAGACGGAAAGAAGATAAAAAAAGTAGAGTGTCCGCATTGCGGACATAAGCAGAACATTTTTTATGAGACAGGAGCCAGTTGCAGAGGGCTCTTTTTTAAATGTAAAAATCCAGACTGCAGAAAGGAATTTGAAATAAGACTATAACAGCCATATTGTGCCACTGTGCCGGCGAGATAATAAAGGCAGGTGGCATATGTGAGTAAGAGCAGCGGCGGAGAGGTTACTTATGAATTAACTGCTGATGACAGTAATCTGGAGTCAGATCTGAATGAAGCCGGAAAGAAAATTGAAAAATCAGCCAAGAAGACAGCAAAGAAATCAGAAGAGGCAGAGAAGGAAAGTGCTGAGGTAAAGAAATCTGTTAAAGAGGACGTTACTAAAAAGAATGAAGAGGAAAATGATAAACAGGAGCAGAATGATGATGATTCGTATTCCAACCGCGAGGAGTCCGCCAAATCGCATGGATCAAAGCTGACGACAATAGCTTCTGGAACAGCTAAAGCTATCGGAGCGGGTATGCTGGCTGCGGGCGCTGCAATCGTAGGAGTTGGTACTGCTGCTGTAAAAAGCGCAAATGATATCGACCAGGCAATGAATCAGTACATTGCCAGTACCGGAAAAAGTACCGATGAAACAGAACGGTACAAGAAGGTTATGGAGGATATCTACACCAATAACTATGGCGACTCCTTCGAAGATATCGGCGAAGCGATGGCATCAATCACTCAGAATTTGGGCGATCTTGATGATACTGCTTTGCAGACGGTAACTGAATCGGCATTTGCACTGCGCGATACTTTCGGCTATGAAATACCAGAATCCACAAGAGCCGCTAAGGCTATGGTGGATAACTTCGGTATCTCTGGCGAAGAGGCAATGAACCTCATTGCAGCAGGCGCTCAGAACGGACTCGATTATTCTGGAGAACTTCTTGATAGCATCTCAGAGTATTCGGTACAGTTCGCGAAAGTCGGACTGGATGCCGATGATATGTTTAAGATTCTCCAGAAGGGCGCAGAATCCGGAGCTTTCAATCTGGATAAGGTTGGTGATGCAGTAAAAGAGTTCTCTATTCGGGCAATCGATGGATCAGATACCACCGTTGATGGATTTAAGCGCATTGGCTTGAATGCTGATGAGATGGCGGCAAAATTCTCTGCTGGCGGTGATACTGCGAAAGAAGCATTCCAGGAGACGATTGCAGCACTTGCTGCTATGGAGGATCCGTTGGAGCAGAACACAGCCGGTGTCGATCTATTTGGTACCATGTGGGAAGATTTAGGACCAGAAGCTGTAACAGCATTAGCGAGTATCGAGGACGGAGCTTACGACACTGCAGGCGCAATGCAGCAGATCAAAGATATCAAATACGATGATATCGGCTCTGTATTTGAAGGTCTCAAAAGAAGCTTAGAGGTATTGATTGTTCCATTAGGAGAGCAGTTAATACCGCTTCTGGCGGAGATTATTGATGATACGCTTCCTATGTTGGAATCGGCGTTGCCGCCAATAGTGGATGCCGTGTCGGATGTGATAGAGGCATTACAGCCAGCTATTGAAGAGATCCTTCCAGTGTTAATGGATTCTCTGGCAGAAATCGGAGAGCCATTGATGGATCTGGCTAACGAGATTTTTCCAGTATTGTTGGATGCGGTCAATGAAATACTTCCATTAGCGGCACAACTGGTTGGAGAAGTTCTTCCGGTCATAACAGATCTGCTGAATATGCTACTTCCACCGTTGGTGGAGATCATAAGCGCATTATTACCGCCGCTTATTGAATTGGTGTCTGCATTAATGCCTATATTCGAAGCAGTAATAAGCGTGTTACAACCAATCTTAGATCTGTTTATTAGCTTACTCACGCCGATTGTTGATCTGATTGCTCAGGGAATCACACCGCTGGTAAACGCGATTGTTCCACTGATCCAGATCATTGCATCAAACCTTATTCCACAGCTTCGCATTATGGGAAGCGTGTTCTCTGGTGTGCTTTCATCAGTATTGTCTAGTGTTACGAGTATTATTGGAAATATAAGTAATATCTTTCGTAATTTGATTGATTTTATCAAGAATGTATTTACAGGAAACTGGCGTGCTGCATGGCAGAATGTGAAGAATATCTTTTCAAATGCAATATCCGGACTGGCTACAATTTTCAAGGCTCCAATGAATGCCATTGTAGATGGATGGAACAGTCTTGTAAGTAGTATCGGAAGTATATCTGTTCCGGACTGGGTGCCGATTGCAGGAGGTAAGAGTTTTAGCTTGCCGAAGATGAGACGATTGAAGGTTGGACTAGATTATGTGCCAAGAGATATGTTTCCAGCGTTTCTGGATGAGGGAGAGTGGGTGCTTACCAAAGAAGAGGCGAATCTGCTCAGATCTTATGGAGGATTGGAAAGCATGGTTGGAATGGCCGAACGCAATGCGCCAGGAATCAATGTCACTGTGCAAGGACGGGATTCTGGCATTGATTATGAAAAACTTGGTGAAGCCACGGCAAGAGCATTAACAAAATCAAATATTGGATTTAAATGCGATGAGCGTGTGTTTGCAAGATTAATAGAGGATGTGAAAGATTATGTATGATATTTATTATATCGGAGCGCAGAACTCCGAGAAAATTGATTTCTGCCAGTGGCCATATATGGTTACTGGCGGAGATGTATTTGATGGATCCTATGATGAAATCGAGGACGATGATCATATTCAGGGATTCGAGAAGAAAATCACTTCTAAGAAACTAAATATCGAAATAGCGAAGACTGGTCTTATCACATTGCCACAGGCAATTGATAATCTTGAAAGTGTAACGGAAAAGGATATCATAGCCACTACGGCAGGAAAGTTATATGTTGGAAACAGCTATATGAAATGCTGGATTCGCGGAACAGCAAAAGACAGATGGATTGCAGATCTGGATCGGATCAGCAATGAATTGGAAGTTATAACAGATTATCCATATTGGATTACGGAGGAAGAATTCCGATTCCACAAGCAAGGCAGTGAAAGCTCTGAAGCATTGGAATGGCTGGAATTTCCTTATGATGTGCCTTACGAGGTTTCAAAGGTCAGAAACCTGCAGTACATTAATAACAATAACTATACCGCTTCGGGGTTCAAAATGATCATCTATGGTCCATGCATTAACCCATTGATTCGGATTGCCGGACATGTGTATGAACTGCGAACAACATTGTACGATGGAGAATATGCGGTTATTGATTCCAGCACAAGATATGCCAAAGATAGAAAAATCATTAAGGTAAAAGCGGATGGAACAGAGGAAAACCTGTTTAACAGCAAGAATAACGAGAGTTCAATCTGGGAGAAAATTCCAGCCGGGCTCAGTATTGTTTCCTGGAATGGAGCATTTGGCTTTGATATTATCCTTTTTAATGAAAGGGGGACTCCGAGATGGACTTTACACTCACAGACATAAACGGGCAGGAAAAGGGACCGCTGGAGCATAGTGGCGTTGAATTTGTTCTTGGCACGGATAACGATTTTGAAATTAAAATCCAGGAATCATTATACGATTCAGATAAGCATGGTAAGAACTGCAGATTCTTCTGCCCGCAAACAGAATATGGAGGTCTTATCAGAAGTCCGCACCCAGTAACTGGCGATAAGATTGTTAAGCTTACTGGAATGAGTTGGAGAGGACTATTGAATCAACGAGCAATAAGTCCAGAAAAGAACACGTATGTGTATCTGAATGGCGAAGCCAATACGGTTTTATCTACGTATATTTCAAAGCTTGGAATGACAGAATTATTTGAGGTGTCAGGAGAAAACAGTGGAATTATTCTGGATAATTTTCAGGTGCCACTGCAGGCGATGTTGTTAGATGCATTCGATCAGGCACTTGAACAGCAGGATGCACGATTGGAAATCAAGTATAGGCAAGGTTCAGCGAATAGCAAGGGATATGTCCAGTTGCGCGCAGTTCCTATCACGGATCATTCTCAGAATGTAGAATTGAATGAAGACGGAAGTGTAAAGCTTGACATATTGGATTATAAAAACGGAATCAATCATCTGATTTGCCTGGGACAAGGGGAGCTCGAAGAACGTCAGCAGGTAGACCTGTATGCGTGGCCGGACGGAAGCACTAGAAAAACGCAGTATTATTATGGAAAAGATTTGATTGAATCATATTATGAGAATACTACGGTTGAATCGTTGGATGAATTGGAAGAAGAAGGCAGGGATAAGCTAGAAGAGTTAAGGGATTATAAGCAATTGAAGATATCTGTGTCGTCGGACATAGATCTGGAACTCGGAGATGTGGTAGGCGGAAGAGAGCGAATCACTAATATTCGCATGACAGCGCCGGTAGTGCGAAAGATTGTGAACGTGAATGGAAAAGGCCGTGCTACTATTACGTATAAGTTGAAAGGAGAGGACTAATGGCAGAATTTGTGCAAACAACATTGATGGATGGTTATGCGGGCGGTCCGCATATTACGGAAGCACAGTTAGGGCTTGCGCATCAGGCGACATTCGGACCTGATGATTATGTGTTGGAAGGTGGTCGGGAATCCGAAGCACAGGTACTGACGAATAACAGCATCCGAATTTTCGATGCTGTGTATTGCATACAGGGACGCCGAGATGTAATTCCGGCAAGCGGATATACAGATGTGACTATTGATAATGGAACTCAGGGTATGAATCGGAATGATATTATCGTCCGGAGATATAAAAAGGATGAGGTTTCGGAAGAGGAATCTACGGAGTATGCAGTGATTAAGGGAACGCCGTCATCAGGAGAAGCGGTGGATCCGAGCGTGACGACTGGAGATATACGATCGGGAGCTATACTGCACGAGATGAAGTTGTATCGCGTAAAACTGACTGGTTTGAATATTGTGGAAGTAGAACCGCTGTTCAATATACTTAAGAATCAAGCAACTCTGCAGAAAGAGATCGCTCAGTCAAATAAAGATTTGTCCGATAAAGTTGCTGAATTAAATGGCAAATCTGGAAAGCTTATAGAAAATCAAAGAGATTATCAGGTGTATACATTACTTGACGGAAAAGTCAAAGTTATATCCGGCTCTGTGATTAAAACCGGAGTAGGTAAAAACTACATTGCATTATTTTCTGACGAGCAGTTAAAAAACTTATTTGGCGTAACAGTCGATACAACTCGGCTCAGCGTCTCCACATTTAACGGAGATGATGTAAGCCAAGCCGTACAATTCTACGCACCGGAAAACTGGCAAGGATCTATATACCAATATTTCAGTTCGCCAGTATCTGGAAATATCCGTATCAATTACAGAATTGTATATGTGTATGAATGATGGGTCTATTTTTTAAGATAGACCGCTGTGTACTCCGGATGAATATTAGCAGCTGATGTCGTCCAGTTCCTCATTGCAACATATACAGTCCCGTCAGATTGTGCTTTACATGTCGCCCAAGTGCATGAAGAACCGCTAGCATTCGTGGGGATGGCAGCAACCAGCTCGAATCCATCAGGCGGTATCGGTGTACTGAACACGCCAGCTGTTTTAGCCGCTGGAACATTAACTGTTACAGATATAACTTCCGTTCTTATAAAGCTATTGCCATTTAATTCAGTAAGCTTGTTGGACAAATCTTTATTTTTTACAGTAACTTATCAATATGACACCTTTATCGGGTGTCATTTTTTGAAAGGAGGGATATCCATGAAAATTACATTCAATGATGCGTCAGAAATGACCATCCAGTCAGCAACCATCCGAACAGATGGATCGCTGTTGATCAAAACCATCTCTGTCACGGAGGATGAGCTCCGAAATACATTCCAGGACGAATTTCGAACCAAAAAGATAATCATAACGGAAAGGGAATCCGCCGTTGCAGAGTATGAGAACTACACAAACTTAAATGCACTGGTGAAATATACCGGTGGGATTCTTGGCGTTGTTCTGTATAAGGAAAAAGAATCACCAATGGATCGTATTGATGCACTGGAAGAGCATGTGGATAATCTTACAGAAGCCAATAAAAGCCGTGAGGCTGAAAATGCAGAGCTTATCGCCACCGTAGACAGTATCCTCACAGACGTGCTGCCGGCACTGCTCGGCGATGGCACAGAAGAAACTAATACAGAAAATACGGATACAAAATAAGAAAGGAAAAGAAAGGATGAATGATATGACTACATTTATTGCAAGAAGAATTATAGAAGAGGCTGACAAAAGCATTGAGGCAGGACAGAAGAAATACCGTGCATATTTTGTAAAGACGCGATTATACAAGAGATGGAAAGATAATGTTGACACTATTTTAAAAACCGATGGTTACGATGAGGTCATCGTAGAAAATTAAGGAGCGTCGCGATGGACAATATTATTGATTGTAGGTTGGATTCCATCTGCAAGGAGATATACACGGGCATCTGGCAGCATGATTATGGCCAGATACTCAGGATCACAGGTGTAGATCTGCCGAAAGCTGTAGAAGTTCAGTTCTCATTGAGGGACAAAGGCGGAGATACACTTACAAGAATCGGCACTACAGTAGATGGTGTGACAGAGGTTAAAGTTCCAGACAGCTTCTTGAAAAATGAAAACTGTACGCAAAATTATCTAATCTACGCTTGGATATATGTTACCGATGATGCATCCGGTAATACAGAGCATCAAATTATTTTGCATGTGAAATCAAGACCCAAACCGGAAGAGCCGAGCGAAGAACCTCTTCCGGAGCCGAATATATTTCACGAAACTGTTGAAGCTGTTAATGCATCAGCTGATCGGGCGGAGATGGCAGAGCAGAGCGCCAAGGGAAGCGCTGAGAAAGCAGAGACAACACTGGCAGAGATCAAGCGTGTAACAGATGGTATCTCGGAAGACATTGAAAATGCCAATACGGAGAAGTCTGAGCTCTCTGGTATGATCGACGGTGCAGAGGAAAAGAAGAAAGAACTGGTAGCATCAACAGAAGAAGCCGGCGAAACAAAGATGGAGCTAGACAGTTCCATCAATTCCGCTGGAGAGAAGCAGTTAGCGTTAGACGCCACGGTAAAACAGGCGAATGCAGTAGACGCATCGTTGAAAGAGCAAATCGGATCAGCCGAGCAAATACAGGCAAATGTTGAGCAGATTGCGAAGAATAAAGCCGACATTAGTTCGCTAAATGAAGATATAGCTGACTTAAAAGATAAGAAAATCACCAAATTTTATGCATCGAATCAAGGCGAAAATCATCTGGTTGATTCCGATAACGGAAAAATACAGGATATGATGATTTGTGGAAATAGTAACCAGAATCAAACCAAAGGTAAGAATTTATTGAAATATCCGTATGTAGAAGCAGATAAAACGTCTCTAGGCATAACGTTCACGGATAACAAGGACGGAAGTATTAATGTTAGTGGAACTGCCACAGGGACAGCTTATTACAATTTATATTCGAATCGTGACGGCAAACGTTTAACACTTGCAAGCGGAACGTATAAGCTAGTTACAAAAGGGAGAAGCGGGTGCAATGTAACTGTGAACAATGGTGTAATTTCTGCAAAAAACGAAGGAACATTCACGATCACAGAAGGGCACAATGAAATCTATTGTTATATTGCAATACAGGAAGGTTTAACAGTAGATGAAACAATCTATCCTATGATTCAATTAGCATCTAGTATAGATGAATCTTACGAGCCTTATACTGGTGGAAAGCCATCCCCGAACCCAGATTATCCGCAGGAGATAAAAAGAGTGGTGAAACCGGTGGTTAAGGTATGTGGGAAGAATCTGTGGAATCCAATAGCAGGAGGATATATAAGTAACCTTAATGGCTCAATAACAGCAAGTGAAAAATCAGATATCGCCACAACAGATTTTATAAAAACAAATGGAAAAGATATTACTGTTATAGCACGTAATTTCAGTTTGGCATTAGAATATGCCTTTGCATATAGAATTGGATTTTATGATGCAGAAAAAAGTGGATAAAAAACGTCGTTCTTTCAGACGGAAACAAACATAGCATAAATACATTTAATATAACAGATGCAGAATATATTAGAGTATCAGCCCCGTCTGGTGTATACGATACAATTCAAATCGAAAAAGGTTCGGAAGCCACCTCTTACGAGCCATACACCGAGCAATCCGTCCAGCTCCCCTACACTCTCAACGCCATCCCAGTAGCATCTGGCGGCAATGTGACAATTAATGGTCAGCAGTATATTGCGGATAGAGTTGTGGAAAAAGACGGTGTATTTGGTATCGAAAGAAATATCCGAGAAATCCATACGAATACAAAAACTATGAATAACAGCGAGGAGTATCCTGGATGGAATAAAGTAGAAGGCGTATCTGATGCTACATATTACAATGAGCAACCTGTAGGAACAGCCAGAATACTTACTTATATATCTAATTTTACACAGACCGATCTTTGCCAAAATAATATAAATTCCAATAATATCGTGTTCTTTAGATTGGGTTTTATTGGTTATTCACAATCTGAATTAATTGCTAAAGCCATAGATGTACATATGTATATCAGATTGCAAGATGCTATATTTGAGCCTCTTCCGGGGGATATACAAGCTAAATTGCGAACCCTTGTCACCAACTACCCAGTAACCAACATCTCCGTCACATCCGACCAGTTAGACGGATATACAGTATTTAACTACCCGATTAGCATGGCTAATGGATGGAACTATGTAAAACAGCAGCTAGGAGACACTAGAGACTACATCTACGACATGGATGCTAAGGCGCAGGATATTGACATCCAGAGCGCAGAAGCCTATGTGAACAGCGAGTACGCAGTAGCACTTACAGAATTGGAGGTATGATTATGTTATATAGAACATTATTGAAACTTAAAGAAAGAAACGGTCTGACAGAAGATCTAAAGAATAAGATTGACATTTTCTTCGCCACGGGCAGGATTACTGAGGAACAGTATAATGATCTGATGGATATTGGCGATGAAGAAATTCGCTAAATGTGGCTTTAGCGAACTAACAGAGGTGAATACATGGAGATACGAGCAAGACCGAGAGGTCTTATTTTTATATATAAAATTCAAGAATCGAGGTACATAGAGTGTATGTAGACGTAAACACAATCATTATGGCCGGAAGTCTTTTGACAGCCGTAGTGGTTATTTTTTCTGCTATTTTTGCGGTGTACAAGTGGTACTTAAAGCAAAATCAGCAGGACGTAGAAATTGAAAGAGTAAAGTCAGAACAATGCTTGCTGACTTATGGAATTCTCGCTTGCTTGAAAGGACTTAAGGAGCAGGGGTGCAATGGCCCAGTAACTGAGGCAATAGACAAGATTGAGAAGCATATAAATAAGCAAGCGCATGATCAGGAGGATTAGATAATATGGATATTACAACATTAGGAACAGTAGTTGGAATCGTAGCAATCTGCTATGTGATTGGACTTGGCTGTAAGGCTTATGAGAAAATTCCGGACAAATGGATTCCGGTCATCATGGCTGTATGTGGCGGAGCTCTGGGCATTGCCGGACTCTACACAATGCCGGATTTTCCGGCCGGAGATGTGATTAATGCAATTGCGGTCGGAATGGCGAGTGGGTTGGCAGCGACCGGAGTAAATCAGTTGTATAAACAGCAGTGTAAGTAGAGGGCGAGTAATCGTCCTCTTTTTTGAAAGGAGCGAAGCATGCATCTATTTATCATAGCCGGTCATGGTGCCGGTGATCCGGGAGCGACCGGAAATGGATATACGGAAGCAGAGAGAGTGAGAGCCCTGGCATCTCGTATCGGTGCACTGGGCGGAAGTAATGTCACAATTGCAGATACGAGCCGGAACTGGTATGCAGATAATGGTATCAGCAAACTTAGTATTCCAAAGGATTACCAGATCATTGAGCTTCACATGGACAGTGCATCAGCATCTGCAAGGGGCGGACACGTAATTATCAATGGAAAGTATAAAGCTGATCAGTATGATAACGCTCTGGCGAAAATGATCTCCGGTATCTTTCCAGGTAGATCTCAGATCGTTGTAGGCAGGACGGATCTGGCAAATCCGAAACGTGCAGCCGCAAAAGGCTATCCGTACCGGCTGATGGAATGTGGATTCATTACGAGTGCCACGGATGTCAAGATCTTCAACAGCCGGATGGACGATATCGCCAGGGGCATCCTGCAGGCGTTCGGGGTATCGGCGGTGAGCATGTCTACATCTACCAAGACGGAGACTGCAGGTAAGATTTACCGGGTTCAGGTTGGTGCATTTAAGTCGAAAACGAACGCGGAGAAGCTGGTGAGCGAGTTAAAATCTAAAGGTTATCAGGCTATTATTATATAAAAGTCTATGCCTAACTGGTTAACCCCGTTTGGAGCTGACAAGACGATGACTGCAGTAATCTCCGGGGAAGCGGATATCGGTTTTATGGGTTCGGAGGCGTCCATTTATACCTACAATGAGGGTGCGAAAGATTATGTGGTGAATTTTGCACAGCTTACCCAGCGGGCCGGTAATTTCCTTGTGGCACGAGACAATGAACCAGATTTTAAATGGGAAGACCTGAAAGGTAAGGATGTAATCGGCGGAAGAAAAGGTGGTATGCCGGAGATGGTATTTGAGTATATTCTGCGTCAGAATGGCATTGAACCATCGGAAGTAAATATTGATCAGAGCATCGATTTTGGATCTACTGCAGCAGCATTTGCGGGGGATCAGTCAAAATATGATTATACGGTGGAATTTGAACCAAGTGCGACTGCATTGGAGACGGAGGGCAAGGGCTATGTAGTAGCATCACTTGGTACGGATAGCGGCTATGTACCATACACTGCATTTTCAGCGAAGAAGAGCTATTTGGATCAGAATCCGGAAGTGATTCAGGGGTTTGTAAATGCACTTCAAAAGGGCATGGATTATGTGCAGGCTCATTCACCGGAAGAGATTGCAAAGGTGATCGCACCACAGTTTGATGAGACGGATTTGGAGACAATTACAAAGATTGTGACCAGATATTATGAGCAGGATACCTGGAAAGCAGATCTGGTCTTTGAAGAAGACAGCTTTGATCTGCTACAGGATATTCTGGAAGATGCAGGTGAACTGACTGAACGTGCATCTTACAAAGATCTTGTGACCACAGAATTTGCCGAGAAAGCAATACAGTAATAGACTGAAAAAGAACTATAGCATACAAAAGGCGGATGTCAGGAGTCCGCCTTTTTCCTGTGGTGAGTAGATTTCATGACTGGTGGCTGATAGTGATAGACGTCTTCGTAGGATTCTAGTTCTGCTTTGCTCTGTGGAGCAGAAGGAATTAATCCGGTGCAGTCCTGCGTAGATGCAGAATTGGCGAGATAATCATAGGAATCAATGATTTTCTGATTGTGCATTTGACCGGACTTCTGGTCAGATGAAATGGAGTGAGTAGATTTGGTGATGTCCGATTTGGCATGTGGCTTCATAATAAGACCTCCTGGTTTTCTGAATTGAAAGTATGTTTAGTATGTGTCGGAAAAACATTTTCTATGTTATACTGAATGAAGAAAATGTAATATCAGAGAAAGAAAGGTATAAACAGGTATAAACATAAGTATATTCTGGCTTTTTATAAGGATAACTATGGACTTTACAAATTTAGTGTGCTAAAATGTAATAGTCATGAAGTCTGATATGAAGGAGATAATTATTTATGAGTAAGAAGATCAGAACCGAAGCGGTAGACTATCTCTTTAAGGCAATCTTAAGCCTGCAGGATAAAGAAGAGTGTTATATATTTTTTGAAGACATCTGTACGATTAATGAGTTATTATCATTGTCGCAGAGATTTGAAGTGGCGAAGATGCTGAGAGAGCAGAAGACATATCTGGAGATTGCAGACAAGACCGGTGCATCGACCGCAACGATCAGCCGCGTAAATCGATCGCTGAATTATGGCAATGACGGATATGACATGGTATTTGAGCGAATTAATAAAGAGAATGAAAAAGAAGAAGGAGACGGCGAATAAGCTGTCTCCTTTGTATAAGTGCGGATGTCAGAGAATACTTCTGGCATCCTATTTTTTGTTTTTATGTGTTGGCTCCGGCATCTGGTCGATGAGTTTTTCGATTACCTGTTTTTTTACATAGACATCGAAAGCCAGGCTGCAGATAAATGAATAGAGTTGCAGATCTTTCTGTTCGCTTTCCGGCATATTGGTAAATGTCTCCAGTGAATCACGGTATTTTCTTGCGATATCTTTGGCTGTGACATCAATCTTATTTTTCTCAAATTCGCATACTTCTTTGTATATATCGGTCATGGAGAGACCTTCATCATTTCCGAAATATTTCTCCGTCATCGGTGCAAATAAGGTCTCTATATCTTTAATTGATAGCAGATTCTTAAAGTAGTAAATAAATATGAGCATCAGCATGTGCTCGCGAGTATACTTTTTCTTAACCGGGGGCGGAAGCAGATTATTTTTCGCATAGTTATTGATCATCGTCTTGGTCAGAATCTTGTCATTAGGGTAACGTTTGGTACGTTCCAGACCCTCTTCCATAAATGTAGTAACCTGATCCATATACAGGTCAATATTCGGAATATCTTCCGGTTTAATATAATCAATTCTGGAAATGCTGTCCAGAATGCTGTTCAGCATATCTTTTTTATCAATCGTCATTATAATCACCTCAATATGGATATTATATAGTATCGAAAACCATATGACAAGCGAAATTTTGTTTATCGTCCGATGCAACCAGACACAGACACGGAAATATATAAATTAGACACAGGTGAAGAAATGATGGTGGAAAATGAATCTTATCTATTATATGATGATAGTAGATTCTTAGGGATGTTGTATGAATGGAGAGATTATATGGATTTGTATGGATATTACACAGGGAAAATATTTGATACGTATCGTTATCTGGGATGTTCATTCGAGGGGGACACAGCGGTATTTCGAACATTTGCGCCAGCCGCAATGCGCGTAGCGGTAATCGGAGAATTTAACGGCTGGCAGGAGTGGGAGATGTATCAGGGATATGACCGGAACTTCTGGGAATGCAGGATTCCAGGTGTGAAGGAAGGACAGATGTATAAGTATCGGATCTACACTCAGAATGGCAGTGTGATCGATCACTGCGATCCTTATGGTTATGAGATGGAGCTACGTCCGAATAATGCGACACTTGTACGGAAGATGCAGGGATATAAGTTCCATGATCAGAAATGGATGAAGAAACGGACAGACTGCCGGGAGACACCGTTGAATATTTATGAAGTACATGTGGGTTCTTGGAAACGGAATAAAAGGGATGAGAATGGTTGGTATCGGTATGATGAATTTGCTGATCTATTGATTCCATATTTGAAGGAAAATGGGTATAACTATATCGAAGTAATGCCGTTAAATGAACATCCGTGTGATGAATCCTGGGGATATCAGGCGACAGGATTCTATGCACCGACGTCCAGATATGGAACAGCAAAGGATCTGAAGAAGATGGTGGATAAGCTGCATCAGGCGGACATTGGAATCATTCTGGACTTTGTGCCAGTGCATTTTGCAGTAGATGGATATGCGCTGGCCAATTACGATGGCACACCTCTGTATGAATATCCGCATCAGGATGTAGGACAGAGTGAATGGGGAAGCTGTAACTTTAATCATTCCAGAGGCGAGGTGCGGAGTTTCCTTCAATCCTGTGCGAATTACTGGCTGGAGGAGTATCATATGGACGGACTGCGTATGGATGCCATCAGCAATCTGATCTACTGGCAGGGCAATAAAGACCGTGGCGTGAACCGGGACGGTGTAGAATTTCTGCGCCATATGAACCAGGGACTCAAAGAACGACATCCGGGAATACTTCTGGTAGCGGAAGATTCATCAGCATATGCAAATGTAACCAAGGCAGTATGGGAAGGTGGACTGGGATTCGATTATAAATGGGATATGGGGTGGATGAATGACACGCTGGATTATTTTCGGACAGATCCGTTATTCCGTGGTGGCGCATATCACAAGCTGACATTTTCTATGATGTATTATCCGGAGGAGAATTATCTCCTTCCACTGTCACATGACGAAGTTGTGCATGGCAAAGCTACAATTGCCCAGAAAATGCATGGCGAATATGAGCAGAAGTTTCCGCAGGCAAGAGCGCTAGCCATGTATATGTATGCGCATCCGGGTAAGAAATTGAACTTCATGGGCAATGAGCTGGGACAGCTCAGGGAATGGGATGAGAAGCGGGAATTGGATTGGGATATTTTGAAATATCCAATCCATGACAGTTTTCAAAGATTCATGAAAGAGTTGAACTTACTGTATCTGAAGCATCCGGCATTCTGGAAATGGGATTACCGGTCAGAGGGATTCCGATGGCTCGACTGCCATCAGGAGAGCAGATGTATCTATGCAATGGAGCGTAGTAGCGGAGATGAGAAGATTATTGCAGTGTTTAATTTCTCTGGTATCGAGCAGAAGGATTATTTCTTCAAAACAGAAGAGGGCACCTATGATATTCTGTTAAGCAGTAATTGGGATATCTATGGTGGTACAGAGAAAAAGAAGAAGAGTATCCGGACGAAGATTGGAGGGTTGCATCTTGATTTGCCTGCGGAGAGCGCAGTGTATCTGAAAAAGCATGTGACCGCACCTAGAAAGACATCCGTGTCTGAAAGGCAGAAGACAGCATTGGCAAAACAGACATTATCTACAAAGAAGACGAAGAAATAAAGAAACTTATAGAGACAGTGGATCAGAAATAGGTCCGCTGTTTTTGTTTTGAAACAGTTAAAACAATACTTGACTATTTAAAATAATGGATTTAAAATAATGTTCAATGCCTAATTGTTAGACAACGAACAATTAGGAGACTAACAGAAATGAAGGAAGACGATATAGAGAAGGGGTGGTGTTATGCACAATTGTGAATGTGGAAAATTTGAAGAAATTACCAGAGATGTTCCGCTGGGACCGATGATCCATCAGATAGATCGTCTGATGTTCCGTAACTTGAGTTCTCGTGTGCGTGCGGAAGGTCTGGATGAAGTAACACTGATGCATGGCTGGGTCATGCGATATCTGTATGAGAACAGAGACAGGGTGATCTGTCAGAAGGATATTGAGCATACATTTGATATCCGAAGATCTACAGTAACCAATATTATACAGCTGATGGAGAAGAAGGGGTATGTAGAGCGCAGATCCGTACCGGGAGATGCCAGACTAAAGTGTGTCAGTCTGACGGCAAAAGGTGAGGAGAATCATTTGCAGATGGAACACCTGATTTCAATGTTGGAAAAAGAACAGGTGATAGATATTACAGAAGAAGAACTGGACAGTCTGTATCGAATCATGACGAAAATCAAGAAGAATCTGATACGAATACAGGTTGGTGGAGAGGAGGAAGAATATGCTTCGGACAATTTTGAAAGAAGTGAAAGAATTTAAACGTGCATCGATTGCAACGCCAATTTATATGATCCTGGAAGTATTGATGGAAATGCTCATTCCGTTTCTGATGGCATCAATCATTGATCAGGGAGTGAATGCGGGAGATATCCATCATATATACAAAGTAGGCGGTCTGATGATTGTAGCAGCACTGTTGGGACTGCTTGCCGGTATGGCAGGCGGACGTTACGGTGCGAAGGCCAGTGCGGGACTTGCTAGAAACTTGCGGGAGGCAATGTTTAATAACATTCAGACATTTTCATTTGCAAATATTGACCGTTTCAGCACAGCAGGTCTGGTGACTCGTCTGACGACAGATGTTACCAATATCCAGAACGCATACCAGATGTCGCTGCGTATGTCCATGCGTGCACCGGCAAGCATTATCTGCGCCATGACGATGGCATTTTTAATCAATAGAAGACTTGCAAGCATTTACCT
The DNA here is from genome assembly GCF_003464045.1 of Dorea sp. AM58-8. Lineage (NCBI taxonomy): Bacteria > Bacillati > Bacillota > Clostridia > Lachnospirales > Lachnospiraceae > Dorea > Dorea sp. AM58-8. Next base: position 124,018 of record NZ_QSDM01000001.1, read on the forward strand.
TTGTGCGGTCATTATCCTTGGCGTGATTTTATTCTGTCTGATCCGTCATGCGACCAAATATTTTCAGATGGCATTTCCGAAATACGATGAGTTAAATGCATCGGTTCAGGAAAATGTATCCGGAATTCGGGTGGTTAAAGCATACGTAAGAGAAGGTGAAGAGACCACAAAGTTTCAGAAAGCAAGTGAGAATATCTACAAGATCTTTGTACGTGCGGAGAAGAACGTAATTCTTAACGCACCGCTGATGCAGACGACTGTATATACCTGTATTCTGCTGATCAGTTGGCTGGGTGCTAAGATGATCGTGTCGAATTCACTGACCACAGGCGAACTGATGAGTCTGTTAGCATACTGCATGAATATTCTGATGAGTCTGATGATGCTGTCGATGGTATTTGTCATGCTTTCCATGAGTGTGGCAAGTGTACGCCGAGTGGCAGAAGTATTAAATGAGACCAGTACATTAAAGAATCCGGAGCAGCCGGTCATGGAAGTGCCGAATGGTGCAATTGAATTTAAACATGTGGATTTTGCATATTTCAAAGACAGTGAGACTCCGGTATTGAAAGACATTAATCTGTCGATCAAGTCCGGTGAGACTATCGGTATTCTGGGAGCGACCGGAAGTGCCAAGACCAGTCTGGTCAATCTGATCAGCCGTCTCTACGATGTGACGAACGGTGAATTGATCGTAGGCGGTCACAACGTAAAGGAGTATGATATGGAAGTCCTGCGTAATCAGGTATCCGTGGTACTTCAGAATAATGTATTGTTTTCCGGAACGATCCTTGAGAATCTGCGGTGGGGTGATAAGGACGCCAGTGAGGAAGAATGCATCCGTGCATGCAAGTTAGCCTGCGCCGATGAATTTATCCAGCGCTTTCCAGATGGATATAACACCTACATAGAGCAGGGCGGAAGTAACGTATCCGGTGGTCAGAAACAGCGTCTGTGTATTGCGAGAGCACTGCTTAAGAAACCGAAGATTCTGATTCTGGATGACAGTACCAGTGCAGTAGATACGGCAACAGATGCAAACATCCGCCGGGCATTCCGTGAAGAGATCCCGAATACGACGAAGATCATCATTTCCCAGCGCATTTCCAGTCTTCAGGATGCAGACCGTATCATCGTGTTAAATGAAGGATGTATAGATGGATTTGCTTCTCATGAGGAACTGGTGGAGACGAATGAGATCTATCGCGAAATTTACGAGTCGCAGACACAGGGCGGCGGAGATTTTGATGAAAAGGCAGGTGAGTAAGATGGCACAGAATGCAAGACAGATGCGGGGCATGAAGTCCAATGTTAAGAATCCAGGCAAGATTTTTAAGCGGATCATGTCTTATGTATTTCAGAACTATAAGTACCAGTTCTTTCTGGTTGTGATCCTTATTTTTGTGAGCGTGCTCGCAAATGTACAGGGAACTTTATTTATGCAGAAGCTGATCGACGATTACATTACGCCATTTCTGCTGACTGACCATCCGAACTTTGCACCGCTTGCAAAAGCAATTGGTCAGGTGGCAGTGTTTTATGCAGTGGGTGTAGTGTCTGTATATATTTACAATCTGATCATGGTATACATTACACAGGGAACTCTTCATAATATGAGAAAAGATCTGTTCAGCCATATGGAAAAACTGCCGATCAAGTATTTTGACACGCATGCACATGGCGATATCATGTCTGTATATACGAACGATATTGATACACTGCGTCAGATGATCAGTCAGAGTATTCCACAGTTTCTGAACAGTGGAATTACCATTATCAGTACCTTTATCAGTATGCTGATCCTGAGCATTCCGCTGTCAGCAGTTACACTTATCATGGTCAGCATTATGCTGTTCTTTACCAAGAAAGCGACTGGACAGAGTGGTAAATATTTTGCCAGACAGCAGAAGAATCTTGGTGCAGTAAATGGTTATATCGAGGAAATGATGAACGGCCAGAAGGTGGTAAAAGTATTCTGCCATGAGGAAGAAAGCAAAGAAAAGTTTCGGGAACTGAACAATGAACTGTATGTCAGTGCAGACCGTGCGAATACATTTTCTAATATTCTGGGGCCGATCAATGCACAGCTTGGCAATGTCAGCTACGTGGTGTGTGCTATCGTAGGAGGTGTGCTGGCGTTAAATGGAATCGGTGGACTGACACTTGGCGGTCTGGCAAGTTTCCTGACATTCAACAAGAGTTTCAGTATGCCGATCAACCAGATCAGTATGCAGTTAAATGCGATCGTTATGGCGCTTGCGGGAGCAGAGCGTATCTTCAAGCTGCTGGATGAAGAGCCAGAGGTAGATAACGGCTATGTGACACTGGTAAATGCAAAAGAAGAGAATGGAAAATTGGTACCGACAGACGAACGTACCGGACATTGGGCATGGAAACACACTCATCAGGCAGATGGAACAACCGATTATGTAGAGGTTCAGGGCAATGTGGTATTTAACGATGTGGATTTTGGTTATACAGATGATAAGATCGTACTGCATAATATCAAGTTGTTTGCGGAACCGGGACAGAAGATTGCGTTTGTAGGATCAACAGGAGCCGGTAAGACGACGATCACCAATCTGATTAACCGTTTTTATGATATTCAGGATGGTAAGATCCGTTACGATGGCATCAATATCAATAAGATTAAGAAATCTGATCTGAGAAAATCACTTGGTATTGTACTGCAGGATACCCATTTATTCACCGGAACGGTTATGGACAACATACGGTTTGGCCGCCTGGATGCAACGGACGATGAGGTTGTCGCAGCAGCAAAACTTGCCAATGCAGACGGATTTATCCGCAGACTGCCGGAAGGTTATAACACAGTTCTGACCGGAGACGGAGCGAACTTAAGCCAGGGACAGAGACAGCTTCTTGCGATCGCGAGGGCAGCAGTCGCAGATCCGCCGGTACTGATTCTGGATGAGGCGACAAGTTCCATTGATACCAGAACAGAGCGGATCGTACAGGAAGGTATGGATCGCCTGATGCACGGACGGACAACATTTGTCATTGCACACAGACTGTCTACTGTACGTAATTCCGACTGTATCATGGTACTGGAGCAGGGACGGATCATTGAACGTGGTACGCATGACCAACTGATTGAGGAAAAAGGAAGATATTACCAGTTGTATACCGGAAACAGCATTTCCGCATAAAATCAGACGGAATTAAAAGAATAAGGACATTTATGAATGGCACTCGGGGCTCAGGCTCCGGGTGCTTTTCCGGTTGAATGGAAAGTTAAACTGAGGTATACTGTTAAAGCACAGCAACGATGCATTCAATGAGAATGAGTCAGTGAGTATTCGGTTGGAGGAAGATATAATGAAGAGTCTTAGGATAGATCCTGACATGAAAGAAAAATGGCCGCAGACCAGGGTTGGATGTTTACAGTACCAGGTGAAAGTGGAAAAGAAAAATGGAGATATGTGGTCATATCTGAAGAAAGATGTTTTTAAAAAGACCAGAGACGCTATCTTTGATTATGGTGTGAATGATATACCGAATATTAAGGAATCACGTCTTGCATACAAGGCATTTGGCAAAGATCCGAGCCGTTACAGAGTATCCTCTGAGGCGCTGATCCGGCGAATTGGGCAGGGCAAAGGTCTGTATGAGGTGAATACAGTTGTGGATGTGAATAATCTGATCTCTATAGAAGCTGGCTTCTCTGTTGGCTCCTATGATTGCAGCAAGATTGCAGATCAGCTGATATTCCGTATTGGAAGAGATGGAGAGACATATAAAGGAATCGGAAAAGAAGAGATTAAGATTGACTGTCTGCCGGTTCTTGCAGATGCGGAGGGAGCAATTGGAAGCTCCACCAGTGATTCAGAGCGTGCGATGATTACAGAAGATGCAACGGAAGTATTGACACTGATCTATTCATTTTCTGATAGTCAGGATTTGGAAAAAGCAATGGAATATGGTAAAAAATATCTGGAACAATATGCCAATGCATCCGATATTCATTGCTGGATTGTAGAATAAAGAGAAATTGTGAGGAATAATATGATAGATTTGGAGACACTGAATTCGCCTCAGCGCGAGGCGGTACAGCATACAGAAGGACCGCTCCTGATTCTGGCAGGTGCAGGATCGGGAAAAACCAGAGTGCTTACCCACAGGATCGCATATATGATCGAGGAAAAGGGTGTAAACCCATGGAATATACTGGCAATCACATTTACTAACAAAGCTGCGGGTGAAATGCGGGAACGTGTGGATAAGATTGTAGGATTTGGCGCAGAAAGTATCTGGGTAAGTACATTTCATTCAACCTGCGTGCGGATTCTGAGAAGATACATAGACAGGCTTGGCTATGACAACAGTTTTACTATATACGATACTGATGATCAGAAGACACTGATGAAGGATATCTGCAAATATCTGCAGATTGATACGAAGGTATTTAAAGAACGTAATCTTTTATCAGCCATATCTTCGGCAAAGAATGAAATGATCACGCCGGAGGAGTACCGTCTGAAAGCAGAGGGTGACTTTGGCCGTCAGAAGATTGCAACGGTATATGAAGAATACGAGAAACAGATGCGTGCCAACAATGCATTGGACTTTGATGATCTGCTTCTGAAAGCGGTACAGCTGTTTCAGACACAGCAGGATGTGCTGGAGTATTATCAGGAAAGATTCCGTTATATCATGGTGGATGAGTATCAGGATACTAATACGGTACAGTTTCAGTTTGTAAGCATTTTGGCAGCGAAGTATCGTAACTTGTGTGTGGTTGGTGATGATGACCAGTCCATTTATAAATTCCGTGGTGCTAATATTCGTAATATTCTGGATTTTGAGCAGGTATTTTCAGATGCAAAAGTGATCAAACTGGAACAGAATTACCGCTCTACAGGTACGATCCTGAATGCGGCCAATGCTGTGATCCGCAATAACCGAGGCAGAAAGGATAAAACGCTGTGGACGGATAATGACGAGGGCGATAAGATTCAGTTCCGCCAGTTTGATTCTGCCTATGATGAGGCAGAGTTTATTGTAGATGATATCTGCAGAAAGACTCGTGGCAATGGGGCAAATTATAATGATTTTGCAATCCTTTATAGGACCAACGCCCAGTCCCGTCTGTTCGAGGAGAAATTTGTTACAGCGAATATTCCATATAAGATCGTGGGCGGTATCAATTTCTACGCCCGCAAGGAGATCAAGGATGTACTGGCATATCTGAAGACAATCGATAATGCTAAAGATGATATCGCAGTCCGCCGTATTATCAATGTGCCGAAACGCGGTATCGGACTAACCAGTGTGAATCGTGTGCAGGAGTATGCGCTTGCCCGAGAACTGGGATTCTATGAAGCATTGATGGGAGTAGAATTTATCCCGAATATTGGCAGGGGCGCATCCAAAATGGAATCCTTTGTAGCACTCATTGAGCATTTCAAAATGGATGCAGAACGGATTAAAATATCTGAATTAGTAGATGAGATTCTGGAAGAAACAGGTTATCTGGAAGAACTGAAGGGTGAAGGCGAGATTGAAGCAGAAGCACGTATTGAAAATATCGACGAGTTGAAGAATAAGATTATTGCATACGAAGAGGTCTGTGAAGACCAGGGAGAAACGGCAACATTGAGCGGATTTCTGGAGGAAGTGGCGCTGGTAGCTGATATCGACAGTCTGGAAGAGGACAGCGATTACGTGGTATTGATGACACTTCACAGTGCAAAAGGACTGGAATTCCCACAGGTTTATCTGGCAGGTATGGAAGATGGCGTATTTCCAAGTTATATGTGCATCACTTCGGACGATAAGAGTGAGATTGAGGAGGAACGGAGACTTTGCTACGTGGGAATCACAAGAGCAGAACAGGAACTGACGCTGACCTACGCAAGAAGACGTATGATCCGTGGTGAAATGCAGTATAATAAGATGTCCAGATTCTTAAAAGAGATTCCGGTTGAGCTATTATCCGATGGAGATGCATTTAAGAATGAGAAACCGGAACCGCCGGTACAGACAGCATATCAGCAGGCAAAGAAAAGCTTCCATACGAAAGCATTTCAGGCAAAACCGATTCAGCAGTTCAAGGTCGCAGACGGCAAAGGACCTGGCTATGACGTGGGCGACAGAGTTCGTCACATGAAGTTTGGAGATGGACTTGTGACCGCAATCACAGAAGGCGGAAGAGATTATGAAGTGACTGTACAGTTTGATCAGGCAGGTCAGAAAAAGATGTTTGCAACATTTGCGAGACTGCAGAAAATTGATTAAGAAATCCGTTAAGAAATGCGGGTATATTTTGTTAAAAAAAGTAGTAATCGGCAGGCTTAGGTGTTATAATAAACACATCATAGCCGGGCTTTGAATCCCGGCATCATCAATACATGGTAAGCGGAAAGGAGCGGGAGCATGAATATGAATATGAACATGAACAAGCTTGAGGAAGTTCTGGCTACTTCCAAATTAAATGAACTGATCCACAAGAAAGAGGAAGATGAAAAGAATTGTAAGATCATTCTTATGATTCTGGCTATTATCGGAGCAGTTGCAGCAGTAGCAGGTATCGCATATGCAGTATACTGTTTCCTGACACCGGATTATCTGGAAGATTTTGAAGAAGACTTTGAAGACGATTTCGATGATGACTTTTTCAACGAAGAGGATCAGGTATAGTTAGACAGTTCAGATGCAAAGGGCACTTCGATGGAAGTGCCTTTTTGTATCGTTCAGAGCCACGCAGAATCTCAGTTCAGGGATGTGTCGTGTTTACACGAACAACGTCCCTGAACTGAGATTCTATGTGGCGGATACGCACACTGACGAAACGCGGAGCGTTTTGGAAGTGGCTCTGAACGATAATTAAGATAGAAGAAATGGATAGGATAGAAGATGAAAAAAGGACAGATCGTAGAAGGAATTGTAACGAAGGTAGATTTCCCGAATAAAGGAATTGTGAAAGTCGAGGGAGAGGAAAAGACTCTGATCGTAAAAAATGCCATACCGGGACAGAAGGTGAAGGCATCGATTAATAAGATGCGCAAAGGCAAAGCAGAAGGAAGACTCTTGGAAGTGCTGGAGCCGTCAGCGGACGAAGTGACATCACCATGTCCGCATTTTGGAGCTTGCGGAGGCTGCACGTATCAGTCATTACCATATGAATGTCAGCTTCATATGAAGGAAGAACAGGTTAAAGCCATGATGGATGAGGCTGTTAACGGTGATTATGTATGGGAAGGTGTCAGTCCAAGCCCTGCAATCAGCGAATATCGCAATAAGATGGAATTCTCATTTGGTGACGAATATAAAGACGGACCGTTGGCACTCGGTATGCACAAGCGCGGAAGTTTTCATGATATTGTCAATGTGCCGGAATGTCAGATTGTAGATCAGGATTTCCGTAAGATTCTTACTTGTACATTAGAGTGTGCGTCAGAGAGTGGACTTCCGTATTATCATAAAATGCGTCACGATGGATATTTCCGTCATCTGCTGGTACGAAAAGCTGTAAAGACCGGACAGATTCTTGTCGATCTGGTAACGACAACAGAGTCGGATGCATTTGATATGAAGAAATGGGCAGAGGCACTGCAGAATCTGGAACTGAAAGGAAGTATCGCAGGCATTCTGCATACCTCTAATGACAGTCTGGCAGATGTGGTAAAAGACGAAGGAACCGAGATCATCTACGGACAGAATTATTTCTATGAAGAACTGCTGGGATTGAAATTCAAAATCACGCCGTTCTCATTCTTTCAGACTAATTCGCTGGGAGCAGAAGTATTGTACGAAAAAGCAAGAGAATATATTGGAGACACCAAAGATAAAGTCGTATTCGATTTGTACAGCGGAACCGGAACTATTGCACAGATCCTTGCTCCAGTCGCAAAGAAAGTCGTTGGCGTAGAGATCGTAGAAGAAGCAGTAGAGGCAGCCAAAGAAAATGCGGCACTGAACGGACTGGATAATTGCTCATTTTGGGCCGGTGATGTACTAAAAGTAATCGATGAACTGGGCGAAGTACCAGATCTGATCATGCTCGATCCACCGCGTGACGGCGTACATCCAAAGGCACTGGAGAAGATTTGCAATTTTGGCGTGGATAGACTGGTGTATATCGCATGTAAGCCGACCAGTCTTGCAAGAGATCTTGAGATGCTGCAGGGAAGAGGGTATAAGGTGGAAAGGATCGCATGCGTAGATTTATTCCCGAGCACCGTCCATGTGGAGACGGTAGTTCTGCTTTCCCACAAAAAGCCAGACGGACATATCAACGTAAAAGTTGAGTTTGGCGAGGGTGAGGGAAAAGTTCCGCTTGATAATATCGCTAAAAGAGCTGAAGAATATAAGCCCAAAGAACGAGTGACCTACAAAATGATAAAGGAGTACATAGAAGCTAAATACGGCTTCAAGGTACATACCGCATATATCGCAGAGGTAAAGAGAGATTTAGGCTTGCCAATGTGCGATGCTCCTAATGCGGTAGAGGAATTGAAACAGCCGAGGAAGCATCCGACAGCAGAGAAAGTGGAAGCGATAAAGGATGCGTTGAGGTATTTTGGACAAGCGTAAAAAATGATTTTTAGATTTATTTGAGAGATGTATGAGGGATTATATCAATTTCTTGTAGAGGGTATAATTACTATAAAAGAGTTGAGTGCTGATTCGGAGGGCGATCCATGGAAAAGTTAAAATATATTATTGAAGATAGTACAATTGCAGAAGTGCTGGGAGTACAGAATTTTACAAATGAAGAATCTGCAATATTAGAGCTAGTAAAAAATGCATATGATGCCCAGTCACTAGATGTTGTTATTATCATTTCTAAGAGTCAGATTATAATTGAAGATAATGGAATTGGAATGAATCGTCAAAAAATACTTGGGGCGTGGATGCATGTTGGTATAAGTGATAAAAAATATATTATAGGTGCGGGAGAGACTGCGAGGGTGTTGGCAGGTTCCAAAGGAGTCGGTAGATTTGCTATAGCTCGACTGGGTGCAAAAGCCAGTGTTTATACGAAAATGGATCAACAAGAAGCAGTTTTGTGGAAGACTGATTGGAATACAAATACTTTGGAAACTTATCAGGAGATAAAAGAAAGAGGTACAAAAATAGTTATCGAGCAGCTTCGGGACAATTGGACAGAATCGAGAGTTCGTAATTTGCGTGAATTTTTGTCTAGAACTTATAATGATGATAAAATGAAAATACAGGTAGAATATAAAGAAGACAGAAAAGCTGTAACGCGATATTTTGGGAAAATACAGTTAGGTGTTAACTGCGTTAGTGTAATAAGACTACAGTATCTTGCAAAATTTCAGAAGCTAGTATGTGATATAGAATCAGATGAATTTAAAGAAAATGTAAAAAAGTTATGTCCAGATATTGATACAAAAGAACAGAAAATAGAACTAAATATCGTGGACGAACTGGGTGAAATGAAAAATGATTTATCTGAAGAAGCAACTCTTGAAGAATGGAAAGAGGTATTGGAAAATGTGGGTGATTTTTCGGCTGAATTGTATTTTTCGTTAAAAAATCCTTCTACATTTGATGCGGAAAAGTATTTTTATAAGCATAGAATATTGGTTGATCGGTATGAAGCGGGTGTTGTTTTGTACAGAAATGCATTTAGTATTTCATCTTACGAAGGTAAGAAAGACTGGCTTGGATTTGGAAAAAGGTCTAGAAAGTCTCCAGCAGCGGCCAGTCACCCTACAGGCTCATGGCGTGTTCGTGAAAATCAAATGTCAGGTAAAGTTATTATTGATAAAAAGGAAAATAAAGGATTATTTGATTTGATGAATAGACAGGGGTTAGTAGAGAATGATATTTATAAAGTGTTTATTGCAATTATTATTGCGGGGATAAATTCTTTTGAAAGGTACCGACAAAGCATAGTTCGCTGTATTGCAAATAAATATAACGAGTCAAAAGAAGAAAAAAAGCCCAAAGTTATTGACAATGTAATAAAAAATCCAGAAAAATTAACAGAACTGTCATCAGAAGAAAAGAAATTGTTTCTTGACGAATTGGAACAGATGAAAAAAGAAAATAGAGAAAGTAAGAAACAGATGGATGAAACAGAAAGAAGGTATAAATATGATATTCGTCTGCTGAATATGCTTGCCACCTCTGGATTAAAAGCAACTTCTATTGCACATGAAATGTATAATGATAGAAATAGTATTGACGAGAATGTCGATTACATTATTAGAGCATTAAAAAGATATGAGCTTTGGGATGCTGTGAATGAGCCTGAAAATATGAAGTATATGCATAGAGATGTTCCGGCACTTTTAGAAAAAAACAGAAGAATTAATAGGAAAATTATTACCTTTATGGATGTGATGTTGTCAGAATCTGAAAAAGAGCAGTTTGTGCCAGAGGATATTAATGTATATGAACTTTTTAAAAATATAAAATTTGTTTGGGAAAAGGACTATTCGTGGATTAATATTCAATTGCATATAGAAGAAGGATTAGAATATAGAAGTGCTAAAGATATTTTCAGAGTGATATTTGATAATTTGATATTGAATAGTATACAACAAAATGATGCTGAAAACATGCTGGAAATTCATATATATGTTGAAAAAAGAGGAAGATATATTAATATGGTGTATAAGGATAAAGGGAAGGGACTTTCAGAGAAATATAAGTTTGATCCCATGCGTATTTTGGAGGTGCATGAAACATCAAGAAAAAAAGGTCATGGAATAGGGATGTGGATTGTGAATAATACGATTGCTAATACAGGCGGAAAGATATTAAAAATTGAAGGGTTAAATGGATTTAAAATTGAATTTATGTTAGGAGATAAAATATGAAAATAAAAGAAATAATAAACCTTGTTTATATTGACGATGACCGAGACGAGGCAATATCCTCTTATTTAGAGGATATTTATCGGAATGATAAGTATGAGGTGAGATATCAGGAAGTTGAATTTGAAGTTAACAAAGGTTATGAAGGTTTGTTGGATTCTCCAGAAGTAGCTTCTGCAAACGTTATACTGATTGATTCTAGATTGTTTGAAAACGATAGTGTAAAATGTAAAGGAAAGTTTTCGGGGGAAGAATTTAGAATGATATTGAGAAAAGTATTTCCTTTTATTGAGGTGTTGGTAATTTCACAGAATGGTGAAAATAATGACTTTGATATTATCCCAAAGTATAGGAGTGGAAGTTCGGAGACATCAAAGGAATACTATGAACGAGTGTTAAAAAGCAAAATAGATGAGAGTATAAAGAGAGTAATTACATTTCGAAATATTTCTAAAAAATTGGAGAGCAATAAAGGAATTGAAAAGTTTTTGATTGAAAAGACAGTGGATTCTTTAAATGGGATAAATGATTATGAGGATTTGTCTAAAGAGGATATTGATAAATTAATTATCGCTTTCCAGAGTATGGAATAGGAGCAAGTAATATGGCAAGAGATAATGATTATAGAAATACAACATATTGTCCCGTATTGGATAAGGTAGAGGAACAAAAAAATGCTTTAGAAAAAGAAATAAAACTAGCGTTTCCACGGACAAAGATAATATATAATAAGGTGAAGGAGCGGAATAGTGAGTACCATAAAAAATTTGCGAAAATATATAATAATAAGTGTGCATATTGTGGTGCTATGTGGGGACTTCTGCCAGTAGAGTCTTTTGAAGTTGATCATTTTTTTAATGAGGCTTCTTTTCCAGATACAACAGCGGGAAGGACAGAAGCAGGTAGGATGATTAATCTGGCATGGGCGTGCATATCATGTAATCGTGGAAAACGTGGAATTACAATTAAGCCACCATATGATGATTTGCTTAATGTAGATAACGGGAATATAGCAACTGTTTTTAAGAGAGATGAAGACTATTACATTCAGATTTGCGATACATATCAGGATGACGAATTCGTACAACAATTTTACGATGCCCTTCACTTAGGATATGAGACAAGACGTTTAGACTATTTGGGATTGCAGATTGAGGGCAAGTATCAGGTTGAAAAGGATGAAGAATGTAAACGCAAACTAGGTGAAACGCTCAGAATTTTATTAAAGAAAAGAAATCGTATGGCAGTGACAGGCGGAATACAATAATGAAAAAGATAGAGGATAAGTTATCAGGCTCTTATTATACGCCATATAGGACGATTCAATTCATGAAAGAATATTTGGCAAGAGAGCATAAAATATATGGCAAAGTGTTAGAACCGTCAGTGGGGGATGGGCGATTTTTAGATGCCTTTGAAAAGGAAGAAAGTATTGAAAAGATTGTGGCCGTAGAATTAATCGAAGAAAAGGTAGGACAGTTAAAAAATAGAGGTTATCTAGAACAAGTAGAGATAGTTGCAGACGACTTTCTAGATTTTGCAGAGAAGACAAGTGAAAAGTACCAGTTGATTATTGGAAATCCACCATACATTAATATTAAAAATATGGAAAACAATTCAAAAGAAAAAGCAAAAGAAATATGCGAGAAATTTCAATTACCTAATTCTTTAATGCAAAATATGTGGGTTGCTTTTGTGCTAGCAGCGGTATCTTGCTTGGAAAGAGAGGGAACTATTTTTTTTGTGCTCCCGATGGAGTTTCTTCAGGTTCAATACGCAGAGAAGATTAGATTGTTTTTGGAAGAACATTTTGATACAATACATATTCTGTCTTTTAAAGAAAGGATGTTTCCAAAAATAGAACAAGAATCTTGTTTGGTTTATTTGACAAATGAATTTAAGAATCAACCATATATTAATTTTAAGATTTATGCTCAATTAGATTCAGATTACCCATATTATTGCTCTAAAATTCAAAGAAATAAACCATTGAAAAAATGGACGAATGCCATTCTTTCAGATGAAGATATTGATTTGTTGAACATGATTGACTCAAAATACAAGAAGGTTTCCGAAGTGTGTGAGGCCTCGCCTGGAATTGTAACTGGAGCAAATAATGAGTTTATTTTAACGAAAGAACAGGTAGAACAATTGGAGTGCCATGAGTTTGTTTTACCGACAATTGCTAAAAGTATTATAGTAAATGGTCAGTTTATATTAACTCAAGATGTAGTTGAAAAAATCGGAGAAAGAGGGAATAGAATCTATTTATTGAATCTATCACATGTTGATGAAAAATTACTTTCGAAATCTTTGAGGGAATATTTGACAACTATTGGAGAAAAACAAAATGCAGCGGAAGTAAAATTAAAAGACAGATATAAATGCAGAAATAGGAAACCATGGTATGGAGTACCAATTGTACGAAATGGTGATCTTTTTTTCTTTAAAAGGTATGATAAAATTCCAAGAATATGTGTAAATGAAACAGATCTTTATACAACAGATATTGCTTATAATATGAGATTGGATTCTGCATATGATAAAGAGAGCATGGCATTTTGCTTTTATAATTCATTGACATTAACTCAATGCGAATTTTATGGGCGGTATTATGCTGGAGGCGTTTCAGAATTAACGCCAAGTGAGTTTAAAAGACTGGCTATTCCTTATCGGAAGATTGATAAAGATGATATTAAGCAATTATCAGAAATGTTTAAGGCAAATGAAAATATTGATAAAATTATTGCATTCGTTAATTTAAAGACAATAGAAAAGGACTGGGAGCATAAACAAATATTAAAACTAGATAAAATGCGGAGAAAATTGATGGAAAGGAGATTGCCGTAACAAGCAATACTTGTGTGAAAAGGGTTAGACGAACGGTATTTGTACTGTAATAATATTGCCTAGATATCTGTAGTTTTGTGGGGATATGTTTTAATTTGATACACATGTGGAGACGGTAGTTCTTTTGTCCCAACAGAAGCCGGATGACACGATAGAGATCGACTTAGACTTAGATGAGCTGGATGCAACCAGTGCAGAGACGAAAGCAACCTATCAGGAAATCATGGATTATGTGCTGAAAGAATTTGACTTGAAGGTTTCAAATTTATATATTTCTTAAATCAAAAGGAAATGTGGAATCGAAGTAGGAGAGAACTATAATCTGCCAAAGACAGAAAATCCAAAAGTGCCACAGTGTCCGAAAGAGAAAGAAGAAGCCATTAAGGCTGCCCTGAAATATTTTGCGATGATCTAAGGACATTGCTGATTTCAAGGAGGAATAACACATGAAAAGCACATTTGAAAAAATGGGTGGAACCTACACACTTGGCGCAGACGGAATTTACTATCCGAATCTTGTCAGTACAGATGAAGAACCGCATTATGGAAAATATGGAATGATTCGGAAAACGTATCTGAAAGAGCATCGTCCGGTAATGTATTCTCTGTATATGTTGGAAGACAGATTGACAGAACATCTGAATGCTGTGGACGATGAAGCACAGGAGAGGATGGGTATTCTGGTGCGTCAGATGATGGAGAAGCAAGGCGTTACGGAAGAATTGAAAGCTCGTGATCAGATGGTGTGGGTTGGAGTTGTAAATAACATCCGGAATGCAGCAGAAGAGATTGTGTTAAAAGAATTGGTCTATATTTAAAGTGTGGAAAGCTCCTTCGGGAGCTTTTTGCTGTTTATAAGATAATTTCTGTCGGAAAATTTGATTTAATGATTTGATTTATAAAACTGGCAATGATACAATTAGCGTAATTTGAAAGAAAGCAGAGAAAATATGAGTGAAAACTTACTGATTGTTGAAGATGACAAAAAATTAAATGATGGAATACGTCTCGCATTGAAGAATGATTCCTATTTCTTTTATCAGTGCCAGACTTTGCAGGAGGCTAGAGAAATCTTGAAAAAGGAAGATATCACATTGGTTTTATTAGATGTGAACTTGCCGGATGGGAATGGGATTGATTTTGTAAGAGAAATAAGGAAAAACAGTCAGGTGCCGATTATCCTGCTTACAGTAAATAACATGGAAGTAGATATCGTAACAGGATTGGACGCTGGGGCAAATGATTATATTACGAAACCGTTTAGTTTGATGGTTTTGCGTGCAAGAGTGTCTGTGCAGCTTAGAAGTAAAGATGCAGTAGCTAAGAATTCTATGGAGCTTGATGGATTCGAGTTCTATTTCGATAAAATGGAATTTTTCAAAAATGGAGAACTTATTGAACTGAGCAAGACAGAACAAAAACTTTTGAAAGTGCTGTGCGAAAACAGAGGAAAAGTAGTGAAGCGAGAATACCTGATTGATGAGGTATGGCAAGGAGATACAGAGTTTGTGGATGCTCATGCTCTGACTGTTGCAGTTAAACGTCTCAGAGACAAATTAGAAGATGATACGCAGAAGCCTGAATATATCAAGACAGTCTATGGAATTGGTTATACCTGGGCGGTGAATGGATGATAGAAATAATTATATTGATTGTAGGAATATTTGTTTTGAGTGGAATCTTCTGGCATAGCATTTTTTATCAGAAAGAAAAAAAGCTTTTGAACCGGCTGCAGCAAATGCTGGATTGTGCCATAGATGGAGAACTGGAACGGACAGAAATATCAGAAGAAAAGTATTCTGCTCTTGAAAACAGTATGAAACAACATTTAGACAGTAGCTTTCTGGCAAGAAAGAACCAACAGGAACAAAAAGAAGTGATACAGAAACTTATTTCCGACATTGCGCATCAGACTTTGACTCCTATTTCAAATTTGAAAATTTATGGTGAAATACTCTCTGAAACGAGTCATGAAAATCAGGAGAAGATAGATACCATTTTGGAGCAGACAGAGAAATTAGATTTCCTGATACAATCATTGGTCAAATTATCACGGATGGAGAGTGGAATTATCGCAGTACATTCGGAGGATACTACTATTACACAGATGCTTGAATCCATACAGCAGCAGTTTAACGTGAAAGCAAGGGAGAAGAATATTACTCTGAGCCTATGTGACACGGATTTGCATGTTCTATGTGATCCAAAATGGACCGAGGAGGCACTCGGAAATATTGTAGATAATGCGATTAAATACACAGCATGTGGGGGAAATGTTCAGGTAAAAGCTGAGCAGTATTCTTTTTTTGTAAAGATTGATATCATTGATGATGGCATTGGAATAGAAAAAGAAGAAATACCAAAGATATTTGGAAGGTTTTATCGGAGTCTGTCAGTGGCAGACCAGCCAGGAGTAGGAATTGGCTTATTCCTTACAAGAGAGATTATTCAGGCACAAAAGGGGTATATAAAAGTGACATCAGAGAGAGAAAAGGGCTCTATCTTTTCTATGTTTCTCCCGATATCAAAAAAGGAATAGTATCAAAACTGTGATATTTCAGAAACCAGATGGAGACATTGTTATGATAAAGTCTGTATTGTAAAGAGCAATACAGGCTTTTTTAAAATATAAGACAGGGAGGAAGACATGAATATATTAAAAGCGGTAGATTTACAAAAAATATATGGACAAGGAGAAACAGAAGTCAAAGCCATTGATGGTGTAAATTTAGAAGTGGAAAAGGGGGAGTTTGTAGCGATTGTTGGAACTTCCGGGAGCGGAAAGTCTACGATGCTTCATATCATTGGAGGATTAGATAATCCAACATCTGGGCAGGTAATTGTGGATGGACAGAACTTAAGCCATATGACAGATGAAGAGCTTACCATTTTCCGACGCAGGAATATTGGTTTCGTATTTCAACAGTATAACTTAGTTCCGATGCTGAATGTATGGGAAAATATTATTCTTCCTGTGAAGCTGGATGGAAAAAAGATTGAAAAGAAATATGTAGACGAAATCATTGATACACTTGGTATTCGGACAAAATTGGAAAATCTGCCAAGTGCTCTATCCGGTGGACAGCAGCAGAGAGTGGCAATTGCAAGGGCTTTAGCTGCAAAACCTGCTATTTTGCTCGCTGACGAACCGACCGGAAATTTGGATTCAAAAACAAGTCAGGACGTATTAGGGCTTCTGAAAGTAACCAGTAAGCGTTTTCACCAAACCATCGTTATGATTACCCATAATGAAGAGATTGCCCAGATGGCAGACCGGATTTTACAGATAGAAGATGGAAAAATTGTTTCAGACAGTGGTCTGGTATAGCAGGGGGCGATTTTATGGTAAAAGTAGAGAATAAAGAGACGTTACGATTATTAACGAGGCGTTTTATGAAAATGAATCGCGCCAGGAATGTTATTGCTGTTATTGCAATCATGCTGACTTCCCTTTTATTCACAAGTCTCTTTGTGGGAAGTGTATCTATGATTCTTTCTAAAAGAGCAACAGAAATTAAGCAGTTTATGGATTCTGCCCATGCCATTGCACAGAATCTGTCAGAAGAAGATGCAAAGCGATTGCAGCAAACAATCGAACAGAGTGAAGATGTTAAGCGATATGGTTCCGGTATTTTTCTGGGAGCTGGAATGGACGAGCGGTTTGGATTTTCCGTAGAGGTCCGATATGCAGATGAAAATATGGCAGAAAGTTTTAACTGTCTGCCAACTACAGGAAGACTGCCGGAGAAAGAAAATGAAGTAGCACTTAGCAGCACGATATTGGAATCTTTGGGTGTTACACCAAAGATTGGGGAAGAAGTAACGCTGACCTGGGAAGTAAATCCCATGCTGAAACAATATAAGACAGATACGTTTAAGATATGTGGATTCTGGCAAGGAGATAAAGCTGTTTTAGGTCAGATGGTCTGGGTATCCGAAGCCTATGCAAAGGAGAATCGTTATCCTGTTACGCAGGAAGAATTAGAAAATGGCATCTACAATGGAGGGAAAGAGTATTCTGTCTGGTACAAGAACCTTTGGAATCTGGAAAAGAAAACGGAAAAGATATCCAAAGCAGCGGGATTTACGAAAGCTGGGACAGGAATGGAAGTCAATCCGGCATATAATCTCTTTGAAGAAGATTCATTTTCATTTTCATCCTTAATTATAATGATTCTATTTGTTATATTAGCTGGATACCTGATTATTTATAATATCTTTAACATTTCTGTGAAAACGGATATCCGGGCTTACGGATTGTTAAAGAATGTGGGAACAACGGGAAAGCAGTTGAAAAAAATTGTACGTATGCAGGCGTGGAGATTATCAGCTATTGGTATTCCAATCGGATTGCTTTGTGGTTATCTTGCAGGTCTTTGTATGGTTCCGTCCTTGACAGCAGATGCTGAAATTAGTGCACAGGCAGGACAGACTGCTCAGACAGTAGTATCAGCAAATCCTTTGATTTTTCTTGCAGCAGCGCTTTTGACACTTTTAACGGTGTATCTCTCCAGTCTGCAGGCTTGTAAAATGGTGGAAAGAGTTTCGCCTGTGGAAGCTCTGCGTTTGGCAGAAGGAGAGCAGTCACATAGGAAAATAAAAAAGAATACTTCTGTAACCTGGTGGGGGATGGCAGTTCAAAATGTGTTACGAAATTGGAAAAAGGGATTGATTGTTATGCTTTCTATCGCTCTTTCTATGGTGGTTGTCAACTGTATCGTGATGCTGGTGCAGGGATATGATTTTGATTCTTACCGAAAAGTGCTTTTAGCTTCCGATTTTCAACTGGATCAGATGACGGGAAGTTTGTTAAATACGAATTTCAACGGTATTACACCTGAAATCAAAGAGATTCTGGACGAATGTCCTGATAGTGCTAAGACAGGATATGTGTATTATTCTGAGGAAACCAACAAGATGGAGCCGGAACTTCTGAAAACATGGGAAGCATTCGCAGATAAATGTGAAAAAAACTGGAATGATTATGAAAAACAGGTTTGGGAAGAGGCAAAGGCTTCCAATACAGTAAGTGTTCATTTTCTCGGAATCAGCGAGTCGGTGTTTGACAAATTAGAATGGAGAGGGGAAAAATGCTCTTGGGATACATTTAAAAGCGGAAATTATGTGCTTGTAGATTATGGTGATAAATATGCAGAGCATCCGGTTTCTTATTATCAGACTGGGGATATTTTTCAGATGGATTACAAAAATGGAAACCAAAAAGATTACGAAGTCATCGGAGAAGCACTGATGCCATATGCATTGGATTATCCGTATGCGGACTGTATCTATATCACGGTATTGGTTCCCGAAGAGGAGTATATCACCCAGACAGGAAATGAATCAGCCATGTATGCTGCCATTGATGCAAAGAAGGGCGAGGACAAGCAGATAAAAGAATACATTGATAAAAATATTTTGAAAGAAAATGATATGATCAATGTGTTTTCTGTATTGGACATGAAAGAGAGTTTTCAGCGGTATGTCAGCAAATATTATATGATCGGTAGTTTTCTTGTCGTTATTTTAGCTTTTATTGGTATTATGAATTTCTTTAATACAACAGCAACCTCTGTAATTAGCAGAAAAAAAGAACTGGCACTTTTGGAAGTTGTGGGAATGACGAAAAAGCAGATATCGAAAATGTTGGTGGCTGAGGGATTCCTATATTTGGGAGGCGCATTTGTGATTGCAGTATTGCTAATTGTGTTTGGAGCAAAGCAAATTTTAGTAAATACGCTCGGTACAGCATTTTTCTTCCGGCTGCATCTTACGATAGTGCCATGTGTGCTTATGATTCCAATTTTGGTTGGGATTGCGTATGTGATACCAAAGTATCAGTTTGAAAAGATGAGTCGGGAAAGCATTGTTGAAAGGATTCGGAAAGAATAATAACAATGTGTAAAAAAGGCGTATGGATTTGATGGATCCATGCGCCTTTTTTAGAAAATTACAATTCTATATCATATGACTTTTTCTTAGTCCGAGCAGGCTGATTTCGCCGTATTTCCTGTTCTCTTTGATATTTAAGTTCCCATGCACGATGGGAGAAGACATCAGGATCTTCTACATTGAGATAATCCACCTCATTGGCTGCAATATCACGACGGTGATAGTCATAATATTTACCGAAAGTACCTTTGAGCTGTTCGATCAGCTTATCCCGAAAATCAGGACGTATCTGGATTCTGGTGTCCAGCAATTCTGTGTATTGTTCTGGATCAGGACGAAATTTTTCTTCCCGGAAAGCAGCGGCGTCTTTTTCAAGCTGTTTTTTAAGGGAGATGTCCTGAGAATCAAGAATATCAAGATTGTTATTCATCTGGTCATATTTCTTGGATAGATTCATCATATCTTTATCAGTAGAGCATTGTGCCTGGAAGATTAGCTGCTCTTTCCTTGATTTCAGTTCTTCAATTTCTTCGGTAACAGTTGTAAGCTGCTGATTCAATTTTATATGCTGGATGGGATTCAAAATACTGGTTTTATCCTTTTGCACATTCAGTTCTTTCCGTTCCGTAACTTTAGCTCTTCATAGGCTTTGATTCCGGTTGGCGTGACGGTGTTTGCTGTGAGATAAGCATACGAAAATCGGAGGTAAAAGGCATTGAGTGGAAATTGAGCTGGAATTGAGAAAAAAGAGATATTGTGCTTACATTCTTCATGTACTCTGGTTGTGATTTCATTGTTTTTTATCGTATAATATGGATACTGGAGGTGGCTTGGATGAAATACAAGATTTTAGTTGTCGATGATGATAAAGAATTGGTGAAAATGCTTTGTAGCTATTTTAATATGAAACAATATGAAACCATTACGGCTACAGATGGAATGGAAGCATTAAATAAAATAAAAATGAAACCGGATATTATTTTATTGGATATCAACATGCCACGTATGGATGGGATTGAAGTATGTCGTCTGATACGTAGTAAAGTGTTATGTCCGATTTTGTTTCTAACAGCAAGAGTTGATGAAGATGATAAAATTAATGGGTTGCTTTCGGGTGGGGATGATTATATTACGAAACCATTTAGTCTTCGGGAGTTGGAAGCAAGGATTGTCACAAACATAAAGAGGGAAGAAAGGCATCAACAAAAAACGGAATACCGTTTCATGGATGAAATGCTGATTGATTATTCTGAAAAAATAGTAGCTATAGCTGGACACAGGATGGAGTTCACAAAAATTGAATATCAGATTATTGAATTCTTATCCATGCATCCAGGGCAGGTGTTTGATAAAGAACGTATATATGCACAAGTCTGTGGATATGATGCGGAAGGGGATAGTAGAACGATAACGGAATTAGTACGGCGTATAAGGAAAAAAATAGCGGATTATTCAGAAAAAGAATACATAGAAACTGTATGGGGGATTGGATACCGATGGAAAAAATAAGAAACTTGTCACTGAAAAAAACAATTCTGCTTTATTTTGTGATCAGCTTAACGGCAGCATTTCTGTTATCTGGATTTACAGTTCATTTTGCAAGAAATATGCAGAATAAAATATGGGAAAAATATATTGATTATGCAGATTATACGGACGTGTTTCAGCAATATGGAAAGAAATACGAGATTGAGATATCAAGACCTAATCAATCGCAGATGAACCGTTTGGACTATTATCTTTCAGAAATGTGTGACTTTATGGAAACATATTCGGTACTGATTTTTTCGATTGTTGGGAGTGTTGCTGCGGTATTCTTTTTTTATAAAAATAAGTTAAAGACACCTCTACAGGAACTAAAAGATGCCTCACAAATGATTGCAGATAATGAACTGGATTTTCATGTGTCCTATGAAAATAAAGATGAGATGGGAACTTTGTGTAAAGAATTTGAAATGATGCGAAGTGCTTTAGCAGATAACAACAGAAAGGTGTGGCGAATGATTGATGACGAGAAGGCTTTGCGGAATGCAATTGCACATGATATACGTTCTCCACTTTCCATATTGCGTGGGTATCAGGAAATGCTCTTAGAGTTTGTTTCTGCTGAGAGTATAAAAACAGAGGATGTTATTGATATCTTGCAAACAGGCATGTATCAGATTGACCGTATAGAGCATTTCACGGAAAACATGAGAAAAATGTCCCATTTAGAACAGAGGGAACTGCAATGCTCAGAGATAGAATTATCGGAACTGGCAAAAAAGATTGAGGCAGAAGCTGCCATGCTGTCCAGGAAGGAAAGTAAATTATGTAAGGTAGAAAGAGCGCAGGAACAAAACATTGTGAAAGTGGATGAGGAACTTGTCATGGAAGTGATAGACAACTTACTGGAAAATGCAGTTCGATATGCACAAAAAAGTATTGCTTTGCAGATAAAGAAAAAGGATGGTTTTCTTGTAATTTCTGTTGAAGATGATGGAATAGGATTTGTGGATACTGAGGAAAAAGTAACAGAGCCATTTTATCATAAGAATCCACAAGATGATTTAAAGCATTTTGGCCTTGGTATGTATATTTCTCGTATTTTCTGTGAAAAGCACGGAGGAAATTTGAAAATATATAATGCCAGACAAGGCGGTGCCCATGTAGAAGCTCTTTTTAAAGCTGAATAAAAATACTTTATAAGGCTGAAATCACAAATATGGTGTGCTACCTGTCAATAGGACAATAAAAAATAATAAATTTTTGTATCGTCAGCCGATTTATGGCTGGCGATATTTTTAGGCTGCTTTTATATATTGATCATGATATTCCATTGGTGTCATCACATTTAACTTTCTTTGCAATCGTTGGTTATTGTAATAATGGATATAATCGGTTATAGCTGCAATTAAGGTAGTTCTATCATTGAAATGTTGGCAGTAATACATTTCTCGTTTTGGAATCCCCCAAAACCCTTCCATCGGTCCATTATCAATACAATGGGCAACTCTGGACATACTTTGTTTCATATGATGTTTCTTTAACCTGGTGCAGAATTGTGCACTTGTATATTGAAATCCACGATCAGAATGGAAGAGCGGATGTGCATCAGGTTCCAAGCAAACTGCTTCATCAAAAGTATTCATAACTAATGGATTATCATTATGGTCACTTATTTTAAAAGTTACAATTCTTCGATCGTATAAATCTAAAATAGCACTCAAATATATCTTGTGCACTTCATTTCCGCTGTAATATTTAAACTCGGATACATCGGTGAGCCATTTCTCATTCGGTTTATCCGCATGAAAATCTCGATGTAAATAGTTTTTGGCAATGTGATCCCTCCTTTCTAGTTCTCTGACTTTTTTTAACAGATCATTTTCCATTTGTAAATCAAGATTTTTTCTTTCAAGCTCAACGATTCTATCACGTAATTCTTCCTCAGGTGTACGACTTGGTAATGATCCGACTCGTCTACCACGGCGGTCTTCCAGACCTTTACTTCCCATTTCTTCGTATCGTTTTACCCAGTTACGAACTTGTTGATAAGAACATTGATATTTCAAAGCCATTGCTCCATAATTCTTATCATTTGCCAAGCATTTCATAACTATTTTTAATCGCTCATCAAGAGTCGTTGATTTTACTTTTTTCATGCAAGCACCTCCAGTGGATGTTTTTAATATTCCACCAGAATTATACACCTGAATCCACTTTAAAAGTTGTGTGTGTGACCGGATTCCGTATTTTAAGCAAATATCATCAAGAGAACCAGCTCCATTAAGATAATCATTTACCGCAGATATTTTTAGTGCTTTTGAGTAACTTTTGTTTTTGGGTTGATTAAGTAAACCTGTTGGTCCATTGCATTGGTATATAGAAATCCATTTTCTAATACTCTGGTAAGCGACTCCAAGGTTTTTACTTGCCTGACCCAATCCAATCTCTCTATCAAGATATTGCTCAACTATTTTTACCTTTACTATTGGATCAATTTTGCTTTTTCTGGACATGAAAATACCCCCATATAGGACTTTTATATTTCATTGTCCTATATGAGGGTAGCATATCAAATAAAGTGGTTTTAGTCTTTTTTTGTTGTGAATTTATTGAGAATTGATTTGTATGATGTTGTTAAAGAAATAAAGAAAGGAAGAGATACAATGAAAACAATCATAAAAAGAAGTATACTTGATTATTTAAAGAACCCTGTTTTGTGGATTGGCTTGATTATTATAGTTGCCAGTATGTATCAATGTCTGTCACCGTATTTGCAAATTCATTATATCAAACAGAATGAACAGGTCACACAAAATGATGTAGAATTGGAAGATGCCGATGTCATGGATGGGTACATTCCCACATCTGATGATAAAGAAAGAAGAAGGGAGTGGGAAGATACGATCAAAGAGACGTTAATGGACACCTCCCAAAATGGTTTTGGATTTAGCAGGCAGGAAGCAGATCATGTAATGAAAGAAATTCAGAATATGGATGTAAAGACTGCTTCTGAGTTCCTGGAATCCCAATATGGCTATTATAACGCAATATATGCTTATGAAGACCTTGAAATTCATAAGGGGACAGCAGAAGAAATCAATCATTATATCGAACAGAAATTATCCGAACATTCTTTTTCCTGGTACTTTGCCAAAAAGTTCACGGATTTTGCAGGATTGCATATGGCCTTTTTTTCAACAGTCTTGCTATCATTTTTATTTATTCAGGATACACGAAAAAGTACCTATGAATTATTACATACAAAGCCTGTTACGGCAATTCAATATATAGGCGGGAAAGTAATAAGCGGATTCATTAGTATGCTGGGAGTATTAGTGATTTTGAATGTTATATTCTTTATGCTGTGTTTGAAAACGTCTTTAGAATCGGGATTTCCGGTAACACCAATTGATTTTTGCGTGAATTCTCTGATCTATATTGTGCCGAATCTTTTGATGATATGTTGTGTCTATACAATTACAGCATTAATATTTAAAAATCCGCTTCCGGCAGCACCAATCTTGTTTTTACACATTATATATTCAAATATGCTGACCATGAAGAATGATATTTATTATATGAGACCGTTCTCTATTATGGTGCGATTCCCTGGCAGATTTTTTGAAACACATGTAGCCAAAATGTCAAACATAAATCAGATTATTCTTGTAATTTCATCAGTTATATTAGTATGTATTTCTGTTACAATCTGGAAAAGGAGGAGGGTTCATTGAAAACGGAACTAAAAAACTGCCTGTCGTTATATAAGATTTTTTATTCATGTGCATTTATACTGATATTGTGTGTTATTCATCCGATTATATACTATGAAGAAATCGGTTCAGCAATTCAGTCTCCAATAGCATTTTTAACAATTATTTTTTGTAGTGACACATATTTGATGGAAGTAAAAAGTAAGCGTGCCGATGTATTTCATTTGTATGATCAAAAAAAGCAGTTAAAAGTAATATCGCAGAGAGTGGGCGTTCAAATATTATATTTATTAATACTTTCTTGTGTTGGATATGTTTTGTTTTTCTGGCAAAAACCGGGCAGTGTAAACGAAGGCATTTCGGGTATTCAGATATTTCTTTTATATTTCATTGCAATGTTTGGAACTATCTGGCTTTGGAGTATATGCACTGTGATTTTGTGTACATTGCTTCGAAATATGTGGGCAGGTATTGGATGTTTATTTGGAATTGTCATTGGACTTATATCAAAAGCGGGAAGTTCATTTTTCGGAAATCTGGGATTGTTTTCTTTCAGCTTTTGTGAACCTACTCAATTAATGTCCGAGAGTTGGATTTATGGAACGCTTGTGTCTTTTATAACGGGGCTGTTTTTATTTGCAGTATTACCAATGGCTTTAAAGAAAAGAGGATAGATTATGAGTATTAGAATAAATGATTTAACAGTTAGATTTAAAAATAGTGTAGTTGCAGTAAATAAGGCATCTCTTGAAATACCCAAGGGAATTTACGGACTTTTGGGTGAGAATGGTGCTGGAAAAACCACTTTGATGAGGGTTCTTACAACCGTTTTAAAACAAACGGAAGGAATGGTTTCCCTTGATGGAATTCTGTATAACGAGGGAAATTATGAGAAAATACAGAAAAAGATTGGTTATCTTCCACAGGAAATCGACTTATATCCGAATCTTACGGTGAAAGAATGTCTTGTATATATGGGAGGACTGTCAGGAGTATCCAGAAATGACCTCGAACCAAGAATTACCTATTATCTGGAAAAGACTTCTCTTACAGAGCATCAGAATAAAAAAATGCGACAATTATCTGGTGGTATGAAGAGACGTGTCGGACTCATACAGGCACTTCTTAATAATCCGGATTTTTTGATTATTGATGAACCTACCACCGGGTTAGATCCGGAAGAAAGGATTAGGATCCGCAATCTTCTGGTTGATTTTTCAAAGGATAGAACTGTGCTGTTTTCCACTCATGTAGTAGAAGATTTAGCAGCAACCTGTACACAGCTTGCCATTATGAAAAAAGGAAATTTTTTATATTCCGGAAGCGTGAGTGGATTGCTGGAAAATGCAAAGGGCTGTGTTTGGAATTGTACGGTACAAAATGCAGATGAGGCCCGTTTGTTAGAAGCCAATTATTCTATTTCATCTAAGCAGTATGTAGAAAATGGAATTCATATGAAAGTATTAAGCAAAGGAAAGCCAAATGAGAATTGTGTCCTGGATAATGATATCACTTTGGAAGATGCGTATATTTATTTGACGAATAGTTGAATATAACGGCGGGCAAATTGCCCGCCGTAAATTGTACTTATTTTGTTAAAAGACCGGATAGAGTTTTTCCAATGGAAAATCCAATCTGTGGATATAACTCCTGAATCTCCAGATATTTTGCTTCAATCATTTCAGGCTCATCAGCCAGATCTTTTCATATATTTTGAAAGCTTTTTTAAAATGTGTTTTGGCGTGTGAAAGATTGGCGGTCATCAGGTAGATGGTTCCAAGGGGTTCTTGTACTGTAGCGTAATCAAGACAGCAATCAGAGTTATATTCCTTTATGCTTTTTGATAATTTTTGCAGAACGGAGATTCCTTTTTCCGGTGCCTGCTGTTCTGTTAGAACCATAGCATAGTTGGTGGTCTGAGGAATACCGTCATGGGTATAAAGTAAATTGTATTGTTCAAGCAGAAAAAGCCCGTTTTCCATATGTTCCATTGCAAGATCTGGATAACCGTTCATGCGGTAAAGACCTCCGAGATTTGAATGGAGATTGGAAACAAGATGAGTATTATCTTCTGTAATTTCTGTAATCAGGGCAAGTGCATCTTTTTCCAGTTTTATTGCTTTTTCAGGTTTGGTTTCAAGGGCTGCCTGAAAATCCAGTAATAACGCCCGGTCAGAGTCGGTGCCAATGCTTTTTGTCTTTAACAGCACCTTCAGTTCCTGAATGATTCCCTTCATACCTTTGTGATAGTTATAGTTATCCATGTATGGAAATGCATTTTCCAGAAAAAGCAGATACTTTGGCATATCATCTTTTTCAATCAGATCTAAGATATTTCCTATTGTTTGAAATAGCTTTTTGTAATAATCTACTTCCATTCCATGCATTAAACATATGTGCTGTAAAGAATCCAGCAATGTGTGGCAACTACTTACAGATGGTTTTGTCTCTGAAAGAGTGATTTCCTGAATCATCGGATGCAGAGAGATAGTGCGACGTGTTGTTGTCTGAACGAAACCAGTCTCAATTAAATCGTTGATTTCATTTAGTGTGGACAGTTCCAGCCATTTGGCAAATATACGGGCAGAAATACCGGTGGAAGGAAGAAAGCATAGATTACACATGATATCCTGCTGTTTAAGAGATAAAGTGTATAGAGAAAACAGCGTATGGATATGATTGTAATAGGTGGCTTTGCTGCTTTGTCCATCTTTGATTATTTTAATTTTATCTTCGTTATGGAAAGATGCTTTTTCCGCCTGAAGTCTTGTTAATAACTGGTCTGGAGTCGAGATTCCATTTTCCAGAAGTTTTGCTGCCAGTTCCACGGCAAAAGTATGAGAGTGAACAGTTTCGATGATCTTTTCAACTGTTGCCCGGTACGTGTCTGCCTCTGAATAAAATACTGATGCCAGCTGGAAGAGAGCGTTCATATCCTCTATTTCTTTTAATGGCAGAGTACAGTATTCATCCAGTTTGCTTCTGGTTGTAAACAAAATCTGGCAGCGATATTTTAATACTACTGACAGAAAGCTGTCCTGTGTCGCAGTGACATTAAAATTATCTATGATAAGCAGAGTATCGGATTTCAGGGAACGCAGGAAACGGTTATGTCTTTGAAACCGTTCCTGTTCAGTGCTTTCCGGCAAATCGTCAATAAAATCCATGTCAGTAATATCCTGATGAAGATTGCCGGTATATTCTACATAAAGGATATTGGTGTATTGCTTTATGTACCGCTTTGCGTAGGCTTTGGCAAGTTCACTTTTTCCGCTTCCGGCGATTCCGCAAAGAAAAACATGACGGTTTTCCTCAAGCATGGTATATAATTCTTCCAGTTCTTTATCTCTTCCGATAAAATGACGGCATGGTTTCGGAACCTCACTGTCCATAATATAATCCAGCACAATGGGGGATAAAGCGCCTCCGGCGAGCAGCTTCTGATTTTTGGTATTACGTTTGATGAATTGGCGTTCCATGCCAAAAGAAATCAGTTTTGCAAGAAACAGCAGTCTTGAACTGGCTGGTTTATATAAGGGAGTCAGATTTTTCTTTTTCGCATCTGAGATGCTGTCATCCTGAATGAATAAAGTGTAAATATCTTGTATAGCCATATTACAGTCAGACATCAGTGGAAGAAGATTCTGGTGGATGGTATGGGCTAATTTTTTCTGATTGGATGGCTTGGAATAGTAAGCGGATATTTTTAAATTGATTGTGTCAATTTACAATCAATTTCTATTCAATGTGGTTTTCCGGCAGGTTCTGTAAAATAAGCTCAGATTAAAACAATGACGGGAGGAGCTTATGCAACAGAATATTGAATTTGAGCGGTGCATTGATTTTCTGGTACGGATGATTGATAAGTACGGCGAAGAAGTCCTCTGGGAGTTGGAGGAAGAAAAACAGAATAAGCAAGAAAAAGAAGCGGCAGTTTCCTGAAATACAAAATGTAAATCAGACTGTCGCTGTTTTCGTGTATTTTTAAATCAAATAAATTTTAAAAGCTGATGCAGAGTGTGTGGCTCATTATTCTGGGAAGCGGTAATACGAGTATCAAATGGCTTGAAATGATTCTGTGTATAAAAGCTCAGAAGAAATTCATTATCTTCGCATTCAAGAAACTCCATAACGCCGCCTACGGAATATTTGAGATTGGATATGGTTTCCAGTGCAAATCCCAGTAGAATATTTCCAGGGATTCGTTTCTCCTTTGGAAGAGAATAGTTCTTTCCTAATTGTGCAATCAAGTAAGCTGCTGTGGTATAGGATTGTGTTTCTTCATCCAGGATACTGACACGGGACAATTTCTTTGCCATTGTTTTGCTGATATTTGAAGCCCGGACAGAAATTGGCTTTACTGTAAGGGAAAAATAGCCAACCAATGAAGCATCTTCGGCATCAAAGACCAGATAAGTGATGGATTGATCTTTTTTCGTAAATTCAATTGCATTATGTAATAAAAAGTATTCTACATCGGGATTTTTGGGACAAGAAAAATCGGAGAGTAAGTCGTAAAGAATTTCCTCTCCGATATATGTCGGTTCGTCTTTATCCAAATATGCCCGAATATTAACGGTAAAATATTTATCAGACATGTTGTTTCTTCCTTTTTGACATTAAAGCTAAGATTTCCTGTGGGTTCGTTAACTGACGTCCGGGAAGTGTCTGCTTTGGTGTGCGGTCACGGTCGGCTTCGTCAATTGCTGCGACAAAACGCTTTACGCTGTTTGGATTGGATACGACAAAATTATGAGTAATACTTGAAGTAGCCATACTAACACCTCCTTTTTTTCTGGCTTTTGTGTATTTATAGTATATGTAATGTGTGATAAAAATACAATATCGAAAACAAAAATAATTTTTAAATAATATTCAAGCCGGACATTTATTAGACGCTTCCGGTAAGCGAACAATATTTTCGAGCCAATCATTTATAAGTCGCCAATGGTGGGCAGACAATATATTTTGATAACAGAAATACTCTGTATCTAACTTAATTATACGATTGACAGAGAAGTGCGTCAATAAGAAAAATAAGTATTGAAAATAGTTGGAACGAGTACTGAAATAAGGTTGGGACATAAAGTGAAGGTTACATTACAAAATAATAAGAATTGTAGGTGGAAGGTTTGAACATAGAGGCATATGATGCAGATTCATTGAGAAAGATGGTTAGGTTGCTTGAATATGAGAACAAGATATTAAAAGATAAATTGAAGAAAGCAGGCATTTCCTATGAAGAGGTGAATCCTTTTGAAGAAAAAATAGAAAGTGCAGAAGAATATGACCTGGATCAAGGGGATCGTATTGTAAATCCACCGTATATTACAGAGAAAATGGCAATACGTTTCTTTTCTATGTTTTGGGGAAGAGAAGATGTATATGCCAGAAGAGGAAAGAATGGGGGCTATTTTCCACAATGTGCGAATTGTTGGAATGACCGGCTTTGCCCTAAACAACGTAAAGAGAAAGTGTTTTGTGATGAATGTGAAAATACTAAATGGATAAGTCTGGATGTAAAAAAATAATTGCTCATTTGTTAGGCACAAAAGAAGATGGATCAGATGTAATAGGTGTATATCCTTTATTGCCAAATGGTACATGCAGATTTATTGTATTTGATTTTGATAATCACGAAAAAGGAGCAGAGGTTACGGACTTTGCAAAGAAGGCAGCAGTTGTAACCAAGGATGCCGAGCGGGAAATGTTAAAAAAGCGAATCGAAGAGATGCGACAGTTCCTGCAGACACAGTCAAGCCGAGTGACTGAATACGATGAGCAGATGGTAAGAAGACTCATTGAGAAGATTACCGTCTTTGATGATAAGCTTATCTTTGAATTCAAATCCGGTATGACACTTGAACTTAAGAGATAATTGAATATGATACGGACACCTTGCAGCAATGCAGGGTGTTTTTGTCGTTCATAGAAAATATACAAAGTGTAACTGTGATAGGATTGAAAATATCAACCATTTGGTTTATAATATAACAAGTTGAGGTGCATTTTAGACATGGAGGATTAAGATGAAAACATCCGATATGATTAAAGAATTATGTAATAAAAAGAATATAAGCGTTTCGGAACTTGCCAGACGGATAGGTCAGACTCCACAGAACTTTGGTAAGAAACTGAAACGAGATACTGTGACTCTTGAGGAGTTAAAGCTGATAGCTGATGTCATGGGTGTTACCTTTGAGCAGTCGTTTATCTTCCCAGACGGAGAGCAGATAAAAACGAGTAACGAATAGGTGGTGATTTCTACGGATAGATTTTCAGAGAAGAGCCTTCTTTCACTTGGAGATTATTATGTGTATGGACTCATAGATCCGCGCACAAAGCAAATCTTCTATATTGGAAAAGGCACGAAAAACAGAGTATTTGAGCATGAAAAAGAAAGCTTGGTCAGTCCAGATAGTGAGAAGCTGAAGACCATCGCAGATATCAAGGATGCCAGACTTGAAGTTGAAAAGATTATTATAAATTCAAACTTAACTGAAGAAGAGGCATTTGCTGCAGAGGCATCACTGATCAATGCATTCAACTATGTTAGTGATGCGGGACTGACAAACATTGTTGCTGGGCATCATTCGGCAGAGGCTTTATTGGTTGATGAGTATGCAAGAATAAACGGTGCCATTGAACTTGAAGAAAAAGACATCAGGCACAGAATCCTTGTTATCAAAATAAACCGACTCTACAAGAGAGGTATGGATGAGAAGGTATTATATGATGCTGTTCGTGGTGTTTGGAGAGCATCAAAGGAAAAGGTTAAAACAGTTGAGTATGTTTTCGGTGTTTACAATTCTTTGATTGTGGCAGTATATAAGCCGTCAGAATGGTTTGCATGTAAAGAGGCAAAGAACAGACTTCCAAGACAGGATATCGTTCTTACATCGAAAACTGAAAATAGATTATTCTTTGTGGATGAAAGATATGAGCAAGGATTTTCGTTGGATGAGAATGAATCGTTCTACATTGGAAAGTCGATAGCTGGACTGAAATTAAATCAGTCGGCGCAGAATCCAATTACATATCTGTATCCACTGGAGAAAGATAAAATTCATATTTAATGAAATTGACAAATCGATATTTAATAAGGAGGAATGTATTATGAATACAGGATTTTGGTCATGTATAATTTTGGCAATACTATTTGTGATTATAGGTGTGTTATTTGCGGTTTTAAAGGAAAAAGCAGCAAAATTTGTTTCGGGATTCAATTCGTTGTCGAAAGAAGAGCAGGCATTGTATGATAAAGCTTATATTTCTCGTGATATAAGAAATCAATGTTTTACATGGGCTGGCATAATGCTAATTGGAGCAGTGCTATCTTATTTTTTAAGTCCATATATGGCTGTTCTAGCTTTTATCATTTGGCTCATCTTATTTTTCAAAGAGGTTCACTTTGATACTTACAAAGCGTTTGAAAAATATTTGTTAAAATAAATTTATGTTTTTTGAAACTGAGAAATCGGGAGTCGGAGGAGCAACATGAATTCTTATAAATTACTCTTTGATTGGCAAATTTCTATGCCAGATAACTGGCAAGGCGAATACGATAAAGAGGATGGGGAGTATATGTTTTTATCCTAACAGTAGTGATTTGACAATTCGTATAACACCATTTCACGCAGAAAGGGAAGGTATGCTTGCACCAAGAGAAGTAATGGAAGATGCTTATATCAGAACAGTGCCAGCATCTGCAAGACAGTGAAATTTAGATTTCTGCATTCCGAGCGGATTTGAAGCAAAGATATACGACGATGTATTATCAGAAGATAGCAACACTATATATGTTGTTTATGTGGGGGATTATTCTGCGGGTGAATTATTATCTATCAGCATATAGAGTACCAACAAAGATGAAGGTGAACAAGCGTTAAAGGATAAAAGTATTCTAATCAATAATATTTATCACATGCTTTCTTATGCCTTTCAGACGTTGAATCAAGAGACATACGATGATGTTGCAGTGGAGTCTTTTGATGAAATGTATAATCTGCTGGCTGCAATCCTAGCAAAAGGCATAGGGTTGCAGCCGAAGCAGGGACTCTACAGAGAATACATAAGTCGTCAGGAAGAGCTGCCTGTTATGCGTGGTAAAATAAACATGCCAGGGACAATAAAAAACAAGCTGGCACATGAAAGAGTGCTTACCTGTGATTTTGATGAGCTGTCAGAAAACAACACATTAAACCAAATCCTGAAAACGACAGTGATGCTTCTTCTGCGAAACGGAAAAGCGCAAGCAAAATATGCAAAGTGATATTCACTTGCTGCATGGAAATACGGTACTCATAATTGAGGCAAAATACTACAGTCACACAACACAGGTACAGTATGATAAACATACTCTTCATTCAAATAATTTGTATCAGATGCATGGTAGTCAGATAAGTGTTAAGACGCTTGATTTGAATTTACCGTTTGCTGAGATTGCTAGTCAAATGGATAGAATTGTGGAGTCACATTTTTCTGGATTAACAAAGGCATATTAAAGTTATTAAATTTGGTGTGATTTTCAATTGTGAAATGAGATGCAACAAAAAGGAGACCTCCTATTGAAAAAGAAAAAAGATGAAATAACCATCCGTTCCAGTGCAGCGGAATACCTGACTTATGTTGCCTCGGTCGGCGATCAACAGGACAGTATTGAGATGCGCTATGAGGATGAGAATATATGGCTGACACAAAAGATGATGGCCATATTGTACGATGTCGGCATTAACACTATAAATTATCATATTAAGAGAATATTTGAGGATAGCGAACTACAGGAGGATTCAGTTATTCGAAAATTTCGAATAACTGCCGCTGACGGAAAAAGCTATAGCACAAATCACTATTCCTTAGAGATGATCATTGCTGTTGGATTCAAGGTCAATTCTGAGCGTGCGGTGCAGTTCCGTAAATGGGTTAATCAAATTGCAAAGGACTATACCATCAAAGGATGGGTTATGGATGATGAACGCCTGAAAAATGGTGGCTCCGTTCTTACAACAGAATACTTTGATCGTTTGCTTGAGCAGATTCGTGAGATCCGTTTATCTGAGCGTAGATTCTATCAGAAGATAACGGACATCTATGCTACAGCTCTTGATTATGACCGCACAGCAAAAACGACAAAGCAGTTTTTTACCAAGGTGCAGAACAAGATGCATTATGCGGTTCATGGACATACAGCAGCGGAGTTGATTTATGAGCGAGCCGATGCAGATAAGCCACATATGGGATTAACTACATGGGCAGCAGCACCGGAAGGCAAGATTGTAAAAAGTGATGTGACTGTTGCAAAAAATTATCTTTCTGATCAGGAAATGCGTTCATTAGAGCGTATTGTTTCAGCGTATTTAGATCTGGCAGAGGATCGTGCTGAACGTCACATTCCGATGACAATGGAGGATTGGGCAAAGCGTCTGGATTTATTCCTGATGGCAGATGACAGAGAGGTCCTCAGGATGTAGGTAAGATTACAGCAGAGATTGCAAAGGCAAAAGCGGAGACTGAATTTGAAAAGTATCGTGTTATTCAGGACAGATTGTTCATGTCTGATTTTGATAAATACATGCTGGAATTGGAAGAGAATGCGAAGAAGTAATAGGATCGGTTCTCTCTTTCAATGCTAGATTTTCAGGTATGATAAGGTCGAGTGCATGGAAACCTGGCTATCAGTTAGGACGAAAAATAGCTGTTGACCTGTTTTTGTAGGAAGAACGGACAAGGTTGAGGCGATGGCGGTTCCTCGCAAGATTTGACTTTTATGTTGGAATCACTATAATAGTAGAAACAAATAAAAAAGTTGAACTTTTTCCGTGGACGGGCGAGGTTTAGGCTGTGATATGGAGAGCGGAATGTATCAAGATATTTTTACTACAGAATTTGTAGATATGTTTCCGCGAACAAACGGAGATATTTTAGTACATGCCATATTGGTCTGGATAGGTTCCAGATGACCGACATCAATCTGGACCTATCGAGCCACGTTGAGACGGTCTGTTTGCTGTCAGGAAAATAAAATTAAGTGCTGAAAAGTGGCGTATTTCCAGGCTTTTTGTAAGGTTAAAATTATTAAAGAAGCCTTGCGGAAAGCTCGGTTTAAAATGCTCTAAAAGTCTTGAAAAATCTAGGAAGTTTTATAGTTGTATACATACTTACACCGGGTGAAGATATCACATTGAATGTTGATTATAATTCTGTAAAAGCAACGATTATGAATGATGAAAATACAAAGTGATTTACGGATTGGAGGAAATTGATATGTTATTTATTTGGTATCCTAAGTGTTCAACCTGCCAGAAAGCAAAGAAATGGTTGGACAGTCACGAGATTGAATATACGGAACGTCATATTGTTGAGGAGAATCCAACATATGAAGAATTAAAAGAATGGTATCAGAAGAGCGGCATGCCGCTTAAGAAGTTTTTCAATACCAGCGGTATGATTTACAAAGAGATGAAGCTGAAAGATAAGCTCCCGACTATGAGTGAGGACGAGCAGTTGAAGCTTTTAGCCACCAATGGAATGCTGGTAAAACGTCCGTTGGTAGTGGGTGATGATCTTGTCGTTACGGGGTTCAAAGAAGCTGAGTGGGAAGAAAAAATAAAGTAAGAAATAATGGAAAGATAGAAACAAAAGCACAGGAGTTTTAAAGGAATGGGCAAAAATATGAAAAAGATAGTTGGCATGGCTGTTATTTTGGCGGCTGTTGTATCTAGAGCAGCCTATTACGAATGATGAAAATACAAAGTGATAATAACAAGAAAAGGTGGATTTGCTGAATATTCGGCAGATCCACCTTTTCTATAAGGGGGGACTATTCAATTACAGTTCCTAATCTTTTCCGTATCATTGGTCCGATTATTGTTACAATAACGATCTTAATCAGGTCAGCCGGGATAAATGGAATGACGCAGACTGCAAGAGCAGCAGCTACGGTATATCCGGACTGGAAGCAGAACCACACGGTTCCGAATGCATAGCAGATTGCTGTTCCGATAATCATAGCAAGTATCTGAATCCATCTCTGATGAAATTTGTCAATGATTATACCAGCAACAATTGCCATTGGGATAAAGCCGATGATATATCCGCCTGTCGGACCGGCGAGTTTAGCGATTCCACCGGCAAATCCGGAGAAAACAGGAAGACCGGCAAGTCCGAGTAACAGATAGATCAGAAGGCTTAAAGTTCCTTTTTTCCAGTTTAACAAATAGAGAGACAGGAAAATTACAAAATTGGTAAGTGATATTGGCACCGGACCGATTGGAACAGATAATGGTGCGAGAATGCAGGTGACAGCAGTCATTAGAGCGGTTGCTGTCAAGGCATAGGTTTTATTTTTTTGTAATTCCTGAGTATTGTTAAGATTCATTTTCATTCTCCGTTTCGTTTTTATTATTCTTATGTTACTTTAGCACGTGAAAAACAGATTGTCAACCACATACGTGTGATTGGTTAACAATCAAAAACAACTAAAGACTATTGATAATTATATCGCAGTGCGATATGCTTTGTATATCGTACTACGATACATAGAAAGGTAAAAGAACTTACTGATGGAGAGATTGTGCTTGTACCAGGAACCATGTATGGGAGTCTGTCGAAGATAGAGAAGAAAACAGGCAGATAAAAGACTATGAGGGCAGAAGAAAATGAACGAAATGGAACATGTGACACATGAATTTCAACCGATATATGATAAGGATTCCAAAGTATTGATGCTTGGCACCATGCCATCGCCAAAGTCCAGAGAAGTGGGATTCTATTATGGCCATCCGAGGAATCGTTTTTGGAAAGTTGTTTCGGATGTGTGCGGAGAGGCTTTACCAGAGACAAAGGAAGAGAAGATTGCATTTGCACTGCGGAATCATATTGCGGTATGGGATGTGCTGGCAGGTTGTGAGATACATGGTGCGGACGACAGCAGTATCCGCAATCCGGAGCCGAATGATATGAACCGGATATTAAAAGAAGCTGATATTCAGGCAATATTTGCAACCGGGCAGAAAGCGGCGCAATTATATAAAAGGTATTGTCAAAAAGAGACCGGGCGGGAGATTATCTGTCTGCCATCGACCAGTCCGGCAAATTGCCGTGTCCATTATGAGGAATTGTATGAGGCATATAAAGTGATACGAGATTATATACTGGGAGGACTTTGCGGTGACAAAGATGAAGCATAAAAAGAGAATATATAGAAAAGAGCAGCCCAAAGAGACTCTGGTTGTATGGGATATATTAAAGAATGAAACAGTTGCATTTCTGGATACAGAGTATCTAACAACACAGCAGAAGCATGGTCGCCCGGCGAAACTGGTATCTGTTGGAATGGTAATCTGTCGCAGTGGTTTTGAGGAAGTGGACAGATTTCATTCATACATTCATATGGAAGGCGGATTGCATGATAAATTCCGGGAGCTTACAGGAATTACAGAAAAGGATCTTAGTCATGCACCATCTTATGAAAAAGTGATGGAACAAGTTGGTAAAAAGCTGGACGAGCATGAAGTGGAGCATATCTTCGTATGGGGACCGGACAAGATCGTGATTCAGAGAGATCTTATGGAGTATCGGGAGATGATTTCAAAAAAGTCCAGAAAAATCGTAAATCGTATGCTTCGTATGATGAAGGATATCGAAGTGATTTATTCCCGAAAACTGAAACTGCGCAGTATTGGCATTGCGAACTTGAAATATTTGTGCGGACTGGGTAATGAGGTATGTCATGATGCACTATCGGATGCGATTGATCTGAAAAATGTGATCCGGCATATGGATATGAATGGGTGCCCGAAGTATATGGTAGAGGCTATGCGGTCATATCTCGCAGATAAGGAATTATACTGCCGGTGCAGGAGATTCCATGAAAAATGGGATAACGTCCCAGTGAGTCTGCTGAAAAAGAGTCAGGATGTTATGCAGGAGCTTGAGCAGATGGAATCAATGGAGGCAAAGGCATTGCGTGATGATATGCTGGCAGTGTGCATGGGAGAAGATCTGTCATTTCCAACATTGGAGGAATATATAGAGCAGGTTTCTCACATGTAGTGGGGATTCTGGCGCGAGAGGAAGGCAGAGAAGATGAGTAAAGGAAAAAAGAAAGTATGACTGTGATTAAACGGAGGAATTTCACTTAACCGGGAAATTCCTCCTATTTTCTTACCGCTGTATTGATTTCAGTGATTCAAACAGTGCAATGTCGTCTGCTTTCAGCTTGACATTGGTACAGTACTTTTTGCCTTCTGGCGTAGTGACGCTGATCTCGATGATCGAACCTTCCTCTATAGCATCCTGTGATACTGCTTTCAGGAACATCGGAAATTTCGGATGATTAGCCCGAAAGAGATTCATATCGGACTTTAATTTCTGTATCATAGCAATCTGACGAAAATCCATATTTATTATCCTCCGTGTGTTGTAAAGTTCTATTGGATTATACTGAAAAAATCAGTATGAGTCAACCAGAATGAAGAAGTTGAAAATGTATCTGTTGTGAGATACACTGTGTATTAAGGAAAACTTATCATAAGGTACAAGGAAGAGAACATGAAGAAATTTATTGAAGAATTTAAAGCATTTGCCCTTCGCGGACACATTTTCCAGTGAGATACATATACTTAAATTGAGAAGAAAAATGTGAGGCATGGCATGAACTGTGAGAAATGTGCAGAGCAGAGAGATTATGGCATGAATCCGTATGTAGTTAATGCGGAGCAGTGCACGATACAGAACCGGAATT
This sequence comes from Dorea sp. AM58-8, assembly GCF_003464045.1. NCBI lineage: Bacteria > Bacillati > Bacillota > Clostridia > Lachnospirales > Lachnospiraceae > Dorea > Dorea sp. AM58-8. The sequence continues at coordinate 162,519 of NZ_QSDM01000001.1, forward strand.
ATCGGAGAGCTGTATGGACAGGATGTTATCTGCAGATGACGGTAATGAGTATTTCTGCCTGCGAAGAGACAGGACCTGAGTTTCATAAAGACATGGATCAGTATATCAGAGTGGAGCAGGGCAATGCGATCGTGAAGGTTGGCAGATGCAGAAAATGTATGGATCTGCAGGAGAGCATGTGCCGCGGAGATGCAGTGTTTGTACCATCGGGAAACTGGCACAATATCATTAATATTGGCAAGATACCGCTGAAACTTTCCGTGATCTATGCACCGCCGCATTACCGGAAGGGGACGGTTAATCAGACGAAAACGGACGATTTGCACAGGTGAGCAGGAAAAAATATGTTATAATTATAATATACAAGGGGGCGGAACGAGATGAAGAACGTTACAGCAGAGGAAATGACTGCAGTACCAATGACGATGACAGTTCAGGAATACATTCCTATGCTTCTGATGAATACTGCATTTGAACCGGGAACATGTATGGAGTTTATAGAGTCCTTGACAGATCCGGATGTGAAGAAAATGGCATATGCGGAGTATTATTATTTCAGTGGACAGCATGAGAAGGCGGTAGAATATGCCAGCCCATATCTGAATCACGAGAATGCGATGGTTCGGATGTCTGCCTGTCTGATCTGTTCCTTTGCGAATCTGTCGCTTAATCATATCCGTGATGCGAGGCGAGGGCTGGACCGCCTGCAGGAGAGCCTGGCACAGTATGAACATGCAGATCAGGCGAATAAGGCGTTGCTGGCATTTATAGGCGGTGCATCGAGGGTGCTTCTTCATCTGCCGACAGACGGACTTCCGAACATGGCAGAGAGCATCCGTTTCCTTCCGGAAGGAATGCGGTTCTGGGGATGCTACGTAATGGCGCATGAAGCGTACCTGAAGCAGGAATATGGACAGTCCTTAGGAATAGTACAGGCCTGTCAGAGTATGAGCACAAAGACCTATCCGATCGCACGGATCTATCTGGATCTGATGGGAGCTATGGATGCCATGAATCTTCGAAAAACCGAGCTTGCTAAAAAGTATTTTATGGATGCATGGGAGACAGCCAGACCAGACGATCTGATTGAGGGTATCGGAGAACATCATGGGTTATTGCAGGGATTGATCGAGACCTGTATGCGGGATGACTGGCCGGAAGATTATAAGAGAATTATCGAGATTACATACCGGTTCAGTTATGGATGGCGCAGGATCCATAATTCAGATACCAATGAAGAAGTGGTGGATAATCTGACAACAACAGAATTCACCATTGCCATGTTGGCGAGCAGAGGATGGAGCAATGCAGAGATTGCGGAGCATATGCGGTTATCCGAGCGTACAGTCAAACAACATCTGTCTACAGTGTATACGAAGTTAAATATCGACAAGAGAAGTCAGTTGAATGAATATATGCTCAGATAATGGTGAATAAGCAAAGTATTATTATCGTATACAGATGTACACGAGATAAACAGCATAAAGCACCAGCATGATGATGCCTTCGTTACGTTTGATCGTCTGGGAAGTCCATGCAAAGGCCATGACGATCAGACTCATGATTACCAGGATAATAATGTCGATGATATTCTCCAACAGAAACGCAACCGGACTGATGGATGCTGCGATGCCGAGTACAAATAAGATGTTGAAAATGTTGGAACCGATGACATTACCAAGTGCCATGTCTACTTCATTCTTGCGCGCTGCAACAATGGAAGTGACAAGTTCCGGAAGGCTAGTTCCGGTAGCTACGATAGTAAGGCCGATCAGTGTCTGGCTGAGACCGAGCCCTGCTGCAATCACAGATGCACCATCTACAACAAAGTCACCGCCGTATTTGATGGCGATCATACCACCGACGATGAAGATCAGACATTTCCAGACCGGAAGAATATCAATATCATCTTCAGTAAATTCCACTTCTTCGGTCATCAGACGTTCTTTTATATGCTTTTTACGGGCAGTTCTGGCAGCCTGGATCATCCACAGGAGATATCCGACAAAGATGATCAGGAGAATCACACCTTCTACGTGTCCCAGTGTCATGCCGAAGTATCCGAGAAACATCAGCAGGATGGCACAGAGGATGGAAAGTGGGAATTCTTTCTGTAATGTATCCTTTTTAATAGTCAGTGGAGCAAACAGTGTACAGACTCCGCAGACAACCATCAGATTGAATATATTAGAACCGACTACATTGCTGACAGCCAGAGTGTTATTGCCTGCCAGGGAAGCAGTTACGCTGACTGCGCATTCCGGGAGACTGGTACCCATTGCTACGATCGTCATACCGATGATGAGAGACGGTACTTTCAGACGTCTGGCAACGGAAGAGCTCCCTTCCACAAAATAATCAGCACCTTTAATCAGCAGTACAAAGCCGATCACTAATATAAGAATTTCTTTTAACAGATTCATACAATGACCTCGTTTTCTTTTCTATAATCCATGCAGATGTAAAAAATGCATATTTATTTAACTATAGTAGAAGGATGAAGGCTTGTCAATGACAGAAAGTATGAAAACGCGTCGAAAATGAGGGTTGGATTCCAGATACGTTTTTGCTACAATAAATGCAGTGTGTAATTACAAAAGAGAGTGAGAGGGTTAAAGTGGAAAATACTAATATAGAAATGTCAGAGAAAATGAGGCGGCGTGAGACCATGCGGGGAACAGCACTTACATTGATGGGCGGCGTGTTCTGGGGACTTGCAGGCGTCTTTGGCAAGTATTCATTTGAACATAAAGGGATGACGGCGCAGTGGCTGGTTAATGTCCGGCTGATCATTGCCGGACTGATACTGTTAACAACTGTCTATATGAAGCAGAAAAAAGATACTTTTCGGGTGTGGAAGAATGCCCGCCATACGATCCGTATGATCCTGTATGGCGTGATCGGTATTGCTACCTGCCAGATGACTTATTATATGGCAGTGGACGATTCCAATGCGGGCATCGCAACAGTGCTTCAATATACGGCACCGGTTATGATCATGATATATCTGTCCATCCGTAATCGAAAGCTTCCGGAGCTGTCAGAGCGCGTGGCTCTGATTCTTGCTTTTGGCGGAATTATCCTGCTTGCAACGCATGGACACCTAACAGAACTCAGCATTTCTAAGACAACCCTGGTGCTCGGACTTATGTCAGCAGTGGCAACGGTATTCTATAACCTGCTTCCGGGTAATCTGATGGATGAGTACAGTACGTTTGCAATCGTAGGATGGGGTATGCTGGTCAGCGGCATCGCCCTGCTTCCGTTTGTGAGACCGTGGAATACCACACCGCTTATTACTTGGGACTGGCAGACGTTTCTCTGTACAGGTGTGGTTATTATTGTAGGAACAGTACTTTCTTTCGGATTCTACATGGAAGGAGTGCGCCTGATCGGCGGATCCAGAGCGAGTCTGTTTGCATCTGTAGAGCCGTTGACGGCAACGATCGCATCTGTATTATTTATGGGTGTGGCATTTTCGGTGATGGATTTGCTTGGATTTGTCGGTATTATTGGTGCTGTAGTGATATTATCTTTGCCTAAAAAGGCGGAAAAATGATCAGCTTGATCATTGGTTGAACATTGCGAAAGTTGTACTTGTGATAGCTTTTGCGATAGACTATAATAAAAATTGAGATTTACACACATTCTCGGTAGTTAGACTTTTATCATCATACTTCTTGAGTTATCGGGAATACAGGAGGAAGAAATGGATATTAAAGAATGTTACAAAGAAATGGGCGCAGATTATGAAGATGTACTTCGGCGTATGGGCAGTGACAGCCTGGTAGAACGTTTTACACTGCGCTTTTTGGATGATAAAAGTTATCAGATGATAAAAGATGGTATTGCAGCCGGAGATGCAGAGACGGCATTCCGCGGCGCACATACATTAAAAGGTGTCTGTCTGAATCTGGGTTTTAGTTCACTGTATGAAGTGAGTGCGCAGCTACAGAGGATCTGCGGGGGCGCGTGATCGAAGGAAGTGAAGCATCTCAGGCGGCAGTTGACAGAGAATATCAGAGAACAGAGAATGCAATTCGCAGATGGCAGAACGAGAACAGAGGATAGACAATGAGGACAGACATCAAGAGAACGATGGAACAGGCAAGGATGGAGATGGACATCCTTTCAAAAGTATATAGTAAAGTGCGTTTACTGAGCAGAGATGAGCTGTGCGTGGATAATTCAGATGATGCATGTTGGCGTGAGTCATGCCTTGGCGGTGGTGAGTACTGCCAAGACTGTGTGTCTGTGATGTCAATAAAAGAACGCAGACAGAAGACGAAGCTTAAATATATTGGCTCAGAGCTTTATGAAGTGACTGCCAGATATCTGGAGATTGATGGTAAGCCGTATGTTATGGAACTGATCCAGACTCTTGATGATTCAGACAGCAATATAGAGAATGCAATCGACAGTCAGGAGAGTCAGGACGCAGAAGTGTTTTATAAAGCCTTGTACACAGATGCGCTGACCGGAGCATATAACAGACGCTATTATGAGGAGCACTTGAAAAAACGTGTCTTGTCTGCCGGTGTTGCAATATTTGATCTGGATGATTTTAAGCTGGCGAATGATACATACGGACATGATATCGGAGATCGGATTTTAAAGACAGAGGTATCTGTGATCCTGAATCTGATCCGTAAGACAGATTCGTTGGTGCGTATCGGCGGCGATGAATTTCTGTTGGTGATGCCTGGCATTTCTCAGGATAACTTCGATGGAAAGCTCAGAGAGATCCGAAGACTGATCTCATCTGCAGAAGTATCGAACAGCCATAATCAGCAGATAACGGTTAGCATCGGCGGCGTCATGGCGAAGAATGAGGCGATTTGCGACGTCGCGGCAAGAGCAGATAGATATATGTATCAGGCAAAGACACATAAGAATTCGATTTCGACGGAATGGGGAATTATAGAGATGCCAGAGCATGCAGTGCTGTCTGCAGGTAAGAAGAAGTCTGATCAGTGTATCCTGGTCGTAGATGATTCGGAGATGAACCGAGCCATTCTGTGTGAGATGCTGAAGGACAATTTTGATACACTGGAGGCAGAAAATGGCGAAGAGGCACTGGATATGCTGTCCAGGTACGGCCGGCGGATCTCACTGGTTCTTCTGGATGTTGTGATGCCTGTTATGGATGGATTTGAAGTGCTGGAGAAGATGAATAGTAAAGGGATTATCGATGATATTCCGGTTATCATGATATCCAGTGAGGATTCGAATACCTTTATCAGAACAGCATATGAGATGGGAGTATCCGATTATATCAGACGTCCGTATGATGCTATGATTGTGCGCAGACGTGTGTATAATACGATCAAGCTGTATGCAAAGCAGAGGCGTCTGACATCCATTTTGTCAGAGCAGATGAAAGACAAGGAGCAGAACCGTCAGATCATGGTCGGTATTCTGAGCCACATCGTTGAGTTTCGTAACGGAGAAAGCGGAGCACATGTACAGCATATCAACGTACTGACTAAGATGCTCCTGAGCAGACTTGTGCAGAAGACGGATAAGTATGATCTGACCTGGCAGGATCGCGAGACAATCGTGATGGCATCATCCCTTCACGATATTGGTAAGATCGGTATTGATGATAAGATTCTGAACAAGCGTGGCAAGCTGACAGATGAAGAATTTGAGATCATGAAGCAGCATACTGTGATCGGAGCTTCAATCTTGGAAGAACTGACCATGTATCAGGATGAGCCTTTGGTTAAGACTGCATATCGGGTGTGCAGATGGCATCATGAGCGTTATGACGGAAGAGGCTATCCGGATGGTCTAAAAGGGGAAGAGATTCCGATTTCGGCGCAGGTGGTATCACTTGCGGATGTATATGATGCACTTGTAAGTAAGCGTGTATACAAGAAGAGCTTCTCGCATGAGACAGCGATGAAGATGATCTTTAATGGAGAATGTGGCATATTTAATCCGTTGCTTCTGGAGTGCCTCAAGGATATACAGGATGACATCTATGACACTGTATACGCAGAAGGCAATGAGATGTTCGATTCCAAGGATAAAGAAGGCCAGGGAATTAAAAAATTGTATGAAAAGTCAGTGAATTTCGGGGGGGGGCAGAATTTATAATCTAGTCTCTCGAAAAACATATTAAGTTATCAGTTAATTCAATGGACGATAGTGTTATTTATGGCAGACAGTCGCAGTGCGGCTGTCTGTTTTTTTGCTATTTTTTGTTATGAAAACAAAAAACACCGTTTCAAATAGTTGCGTATGAAAGAATAATTTTTTATAATAAAATATGTATGCTCAATTGAGAAACATGAAAAGGTTTGCTGCAAGAAAAGAGACAGAAGAGACCAGACAGCCAGGGCAATAAGGGATATTCGCTCACAGGCAGCAAAGGATGTGACGGATGCTGAGATTCAGGCAGTGAAGGCAGAAGCTGCACAGGAAGTTGAAACTGTGCGCAAGGATGCAGAGCAGCAGATTGCGGTCATACATAAAGACGCAGAGCAGCAGATTGCAGCCATCTGTAAAGACGCAGAGCATGAAATTGAACGTGCGAAGCAGGAGACGGCAGATGCTGTACAGCGTATGCTGGCTGCGGAGAAAGAAAAAGAAAAGGCAATTGCCAAGGCTGAAGCAAACAGTCTGTCACGCTATATTGTACAGACACTTCAGGAACGACGTGATCGTAAGCAGACCAAAGAGGATGATGAGAAATGAAGATAAAGAAAGCATTTTTTGCTCTGGTGAATCTTATTTCCGTACTGGTCATTGCATTGGCAGTTGTTGTATTAATTATTGTATTATTGACGAAACCAGGAGAAGCACCGAATATTGCAGGATATTCGGCGCTTCGCATTACAACGGGAAGTATGGAGCCAACGTATGGTGTTGATACGATGATTCTGGTGAAAAAGACAGATCCCTCTGAGATTAAAGAAGGAGATGTGATCTCATTTTATTCATCAGACCCGGCACTGGATGGGGCAGTTAATACACATCGCGTAGTGTCGATTCAGCAGGAGGATGACCATTATATCTATGAGACCAAAGGAGATGGCAATAATGTCATCGATGCCTATCCGGCGGATTCCAGATATCTGGTCGGAAAGGTGGTCGGTTCTTCAACATTGATCGGCAAGCTGTCGAGACTGGCTGCGAATCCGTTGATATTTATCCCGATGATTCTGGTGCCTCTGGCATTAATATTGATCTGTAATGTAGTAAGCACGGTATCGCTGGCTGGTAAGATTGCCAAGGAAGAGGAAGAAGAGGCAGTGCGGGAAGCGATTCGGGAGATTCGTGAGAAGAAAGAGAATAAAGGAAAAGAATAAATGTACACAGGATATGAGCTTCTCTGGCTCTTTTTCAGTGCCAGCTTCCTTGGCTGGATACTGGAGACTGCTTCGGCAGCACTGAGTCGGAGAAAATTTACAAACAGAGGTATTGTCAATGCACCGTTTTGTATCATCTACGGTGTGGCATTGACGGTGATAACAGTTTTCTGCCAGGAACTGCAGGGATTCTGGCTGTTTGCTGAGTGTATGATTCTGGCTACCGTGATTGAATGGGTGGCAGGTCATATGATTGAGCGAATGTACCATGAGAGATGGTGGGATTATTCAAATCGTAAATGGAATCTGGACGGTTATATCTGTCTGTCTGCATCTGTATTGTGGGGAGCACTTGGTGCGGTTATGATGCGCTGGGGGAATCCGTTGCTGGAAGACATCTACCATCTGTTGCCATATACAGTCGGTAGGATAGTGCTGTGGGTGCTGGTGGGTGTGCTGGTACTTGATATGGCAGCGACGCTGATTATTCTGTCAGGACGAAGCCGCAGGATGGAACAGTGGGAAGCAGTTGACTCGTGGCTTACCGGTATCAGTTCTAATCTGGAGAGGAAGATCTATGGATGGATCGACCGCCGTATCCGCAGAGCTTATCCGGAGAAAGAAGGTAAACGTGCGGAGATTCTGGCTGAAAAGGCAGAGCGAGATGAGATGTCTTCGACTGTATTTGCTTATGGCTGCGGATTTTATAAGATTGTCTGGCTGTTTCTGATCGGTGCATTTTTAGGAGACATCGTAGAGACGATATTTTGCAGGATCACCGGAGGTGTCTGGATGAGCAGGAGCAGTGTGGTTTGGGGACCGTTCAGTGTAGTCTGGGGACTTGGTATTGCGGGCGCAACGATGCTGCTTTACCGGTATCGTGACAGATCAGATCGATACATATTTATGGCAGGCACTTTTTTGGGAGGAGCATATGAGTATCTGTGTAGCGTGTTCTCAGAGATCGTATTTGGTAAGGTGTTCTGGGATTACAGCGATATTCCGTTCAATCTGGGCGGCAGGATCAATCTGCTGTATTGCTTTTTCTGGGGCATTGCGGCAGTCGTGTGGCTGAAACTTTTATATCCGGTTATTTCCGGTTGGATTGAGAAAATACCGATGAAAATCGGTAAAATTCTGACCTGGATATTGATTGTATTTATGTGTTGTAATATGATAGTTTCGATCATGGCGTTAGTACGAAGTGATCAGAGAGCACATGGTGTGAAAGCCACATACAGCTGGCAGCAGACGATGGATGAGCGATTTGATGATGCCAGACTTCAGCGCATTTACCCGAATGCACTGAAAGTGGAGTAACAGAAGACGGAAGGTGATAAGATGGTAACATTGAATGATTATCTCTATTCCGGAAGTACCATTTTCCGGATATTGAATAATTACATCAGGGATCTGAGAAAAGATGCCAAGGTTAATCATAATGAGATTGATCTGGTTCACAGTAATTTTCTGATTCATATCCAGGAAATGCTGGAGCATAATGATTTCCTGACTGCGCAGTCTCAGAAAATACGGGAATTTTATCGATATATGGCGAAGGAATATCCATTTCTTGCATTTACTTTCCGGGGACGGATCAAATCTCTGATCCGGGCAGAAGAGAAGTTTAATGGGTATATTGTGGAATATATCTATGATTATTATGATAAATACGGCAGTTATCCATCTGTGGCTCAGCTGAAAGACAGACTGAGTTGTTTCCGGGATTTTATTGCTTATCGTATTGTCATTTCGTTACCGAAATGTTATACGGATTCAGAGGAAGACAGGAAAAAACGGGAATTAGAGTATCTATATCAGATTGCCAATATTCTGCCGGAGTTTCTGGAAGAACGTGGATTTACTGCGGAGCCTGCAGAGGGAATCATGGAGAGTACTTCACCGCTTTTAAAAGATGAGGTCCGTCCTTATTTCCGGGATTATATTTCTCATAATGGGGTCAATGAGTACCAGTCGCTGCATATTACATTCTATGATAACAGTTCCAGAAGTTATGTGGAGGTGCAGCTCCGGACGAAGGAAATGGACGATGTGGCGGAGATTGGTTCGGCGAATCACAGACTCTATGAAAAGGCTCAGGAGAAAGACCGATCCAGAAGAGAGGCGATCCCGGAAGGTGAATGCAGGTATTTTGATGATGCTTACGAACGTGGCATGAAACTTCTGAATCTTCAAATGAAAGATCTCGATGTGAATATGTTTGCAGCCACGGATAACAGCCATGTAAATGACGGATGCGGACTGTATCGGGGACGTTTGATTCTGCCGTATGAGCATTTGTCCAGATTTCAGACGGATTCAGAAGAATAGAGGATAGATATTACATAAAGGAGGCAATATAGATGAAAGTATTAATGATCAACGGAAGCCCGCACAAAGAGGGCAATACAGCCACAGCGCTGCAGGAAATGAAGAAGGTATTTGAGCAGGAGGGAATCGAGGCGGAGATCGTGAATATTGGTAATGATGCCATTCGCGGATGCGTTGCCTGTGGAGCCTGTCGTAAGCTTGGTAAATGTGTATATGACGATCTGGTAAATGAGATTGCACCGAAGTTTGAGGAGGCAGACGGACTGGTTGTAGGAAGTCCGGTGTATTATGCATCTGCCAATGCATCTCTGGTTGCGGTTCTTGACCGTTTGTTCTACAGCACCGGGTTTGCCAAAACCATGAAGGTGGGGGCCGGCGTAGTAGTAGCAAGACGAGGTGGATTATCAGCAACATTCGATGAGCTGAATAAGTATTTTACCATCTCAGGTATGCCGGTTGCGTCCAGCCAGTACTGGAACAGTGTACATGGTGCAGCACCGGGAGAGGCAAGCAGGGATCTGGAAGGAATGCAGACCATGCGCGTACTTGCACGGAATATGACATTCTTGATGAAGAGTATCCAACTTGGAAAAGAGAAGTTCGGACTGCCGGAGACAGAGCCGAAGACACCGACCAATTTTATACGGTAAGAGATTACGAAAGCCATCGGCAGATTCTATTGAATGCCGATGGCTTTTATAAGCACTTTTGAATTTATTTCAGTAAGTTACTGTCATCAAAGTAGTCGATCTTCATAGCGTGACGTACATCATGAAGTGTAGAAGCTGCAGTTTCGCGGGCTTTTTCACTGCCGACTCTCAGAAGATCATATACATCTTCGATGCGTGACTCCCACATCTTACGGCGCTCACGGATCGGAGCAAGCTCAGCCTGAAGAACGTTATTCAGGAACTTCTTGACTTTAACATCACCAAGTCCACCTCTGGAGTAGTGAGCCTTAAGCTCGTCCAGATTCTGATACTCTGGCAGGAACTCTGCAAAATGCTCTGGGCGGCTGAATGCATCCAGATAGATAAATACCGGATTGCCTTCTACCTGTCCCGGATCTTCGACACGAAGGTGGTTCGGATCTGTGAACATGGACATGACCTTCTTACGGATGTCATCTGCTTCGTCAGACAGATAGATGCAGTTGCCGAGAGATTTGCTCATCTTGGCTTTGCCATCGATACCTGGCAGACGGAGACATGCCTGATTGTCCGGAAGTACGATCTTAGGATCTGTCAGAGTCTCACCGTATACGCTGTTGAATTTGTGAACGATTTCCTTACACTGCTCGATCATTGGCATCTGGTCTTCACCAACCGGAACAGCAGTTGCACGGAATGCAGTAATATCGGCTGCCTGACTGATTGGATAGCAGAAGAAACCAACCGGAATGCTGGCTTCAAAGTTACGCTGCTGGATCTCAGCCTTTACCGTAGGGTTACGCTGTACACGGGATACAGTCACCAGGTTCATATAATAAAAACTAAGCTCTGTAAGCTCCGGAACCATGGACTGGATGAAAATAGTAGCCTTCTCAGGATCAATACCGCATGCCAGATAATCCAGTGCAACCTGAAGAATATTCTGGCGAACTTTCTCCGGATGCTCAGCGTTGTCTGTCAGAGCCTGTGCGTCGGCGATCATGATGTAAATCTCATCGAACTTTCCTGAGTTCTGAAGCTTGACACGTTCTTTCAGTGAACCTACATAGTGTCCTACATGGAGACGCCCGGTCGGACGGTCTCCTGTTAAGATAACCTGTTTCATAATTATTAAATTCCTTTCAGAAAAAAAGTACAATTAAAATGCCTAAATCTTATTATATCTGTGCTGTACTGGGGTTGTCAATAATTGGTGTTGATATTATCGCTTTAATAGTGTAAAGTATTGATATATATGTGAAAGAGAGAGGTTTGTATAATGAAAATAGTGTATTGGATATATAATTTCCTATGGGGAGACCTGGTGAAGATTCCGCTTCCCGGAGGAAATTCAGTGGCGCTGTCTCTGCTGGTACTGATTCTTGTTCCGGCTGGAATTTTCTTTATGATAAGGACAAGGTTTCTGCCAATCCGTCTTTTTCCGGATATGATTAAGATTACCGTATCCACGGAGAAGAAATCGGATGGACTCTCCGGACTGCAGGCATTGATCGTATCAACAGCCACCAGAGTCGGCATGGGAAATCTGGTAGGTGTTGTAGCGGCTGTGTCAGCAGGAGGTGCCGGTGCCGTATTCTGGATGTGGGTAACCGCAATTGTAGGTTCGGCTACCGCATTTATTGAGGCAACGTTGGCACAGATATATAAAGAAAAAGATCCGCTTTATGGCGGTTATAGGGGAGGCCCGGCATATTTTCTGCATTCTCTTGCAGAACGTGTACGGGGAAAGAAGCTGAAACGATCTGTACTGGCCGTACTGTTTGCCATTTCCGGATTGATCTGCTGGTGTGGGATCAGTCAGGTGATCGGTAATTCGGTATCCACTTCATTGAAAAATGCATTTCATATTCCGACACTTTGGACAGCCGTTGCATTGACTATAGTGTCAGCGGTGATCGTACTTCGGAAGAATGCGACGGTAAAAGTACTGGATGTGGTAGTTCCGATCATGGCTGGATGCTATTTCTTTGTAACGGTATTTATCATTTTGAAAAATGTGGGACAGCTTCCGGCAATCTTTGAACGGATCTTTGCAGAGGCATTTGGCATTCGTCAGGTAGCAGCGGGCGGCTTTGGTGCTGTGATCATGAATGGAGTTAAACGTGGACTGTTTTCAAATGAAGCAGGATCCGGTTCGGCACCTTGCGCGGCAGCAGCGGCAGATATCGATCATCCGACAAAGGAAGGATTGTTACAGGCATTGGGCGTGTTTATTGATACATTGGTGATCTGCAGCTGCTCAGCCATGCTGATGCTTCTGGCACCGGAAGAGACCGTAAGCGGACTGGCAGGTATGGATCTGCTGCAGTCTGCTATGGAATATCATATGGGACAGGCCGGTGTTGTATTTATTGCCGTGATGCTGTTGCTGTTCAGCTTTTCAACGTTTATTGGAATTCTGTTTTATGCGCGCAGCAATGTGGCCTATCTGTTTGGCGATAATTGGCTGTCTCAGACATTGTATAAGATTTTGGCACTGGTGATGCTATTCGTCGGATGTCAGGCAGCCTATACCTTTGTATGGGATCTTGGCGATGTGGGAATCGGTCTTATGACAATATTTAATATGATAGCGTTATTCCCATTATCGAAGGAAGCGATCGCATCGTTGAAAGACTATGAGACGAAGAAGAAAAAAGGAGAACTATCCTTATGATCAATCATTTGAATCTGGTGTATTTTATTACAGCGGCAAGAGAATTGAATTTTACCAGGGCGGCAGAGAAGTTATTTATCAGCCAGCAGGCATTGAGTAATCATATTGCTTCGCTGGAGAAGGATGTAGGGATCTCTCTGATTGACCGGAAGACTCCGATGAAGCTTACAGCAGCGGGAGAGATCTTCTATAAATATGCGGTTCAGATGGAGGACAGCTATCAGGCAATGTTGCAGGAGATCAGCGAAGTTAAGGAAGAAAAGCGTGGCGAGCTGACCATCGGTATTTCGCACACCAGAGGCCGGCTGATCCTGCCGAAAGTATTACCGGAGTTCATGGAGCAGTATCCGTTAATTGAGGTGCATATTCTGGAGGGCAATACCAGGGAACTGTGGGAGGCACTGCGGGATGAGACGATTGATATGGCGGTAGGACCATGCACAGAAGATGCTAAAGATATGGTATTCACGGAACTGGCGGAAGAGGATGTGGTGCTTGCTATCTCCGAGGATCTGTTCAAGAAGCTGCCAAAGGAGAAAGCAGATTACATTCGGAATACCCTGATCCAGACAGGTAAAATCAGCTGTCTGAAAGATATGTCCTTTTTGTTAAATAAAGAAGGCAACATTTCCAGAGATGTTGCAGATGAGATCTTCAAAGAGGAAAATATGAAACCGCATACAGTGGTAGAGACGGAGAATATTGAGACGGTAGGTGAAATGTGTGCGGCGGGCATCGGTGTTGCATTTTATCCGACGTCACTTCTTCATACGCTGCTTATGGATAACAGTCTCGGAGAACTGCAGCTTTTTAGGCTGAAATATCCATGGACACATATGGAAGTATCCGTGGTATACCGCAAGGGAAAATACGTGACGAAGGCAATGCATGAACTGATTCAAATTATGAAAAAAGAGGTCAGAAAGCAATATGATCCATCTACAATAAAAATGTTGTAGCGTGGACTAGGATAAAACTGTTTCACAATAGAAAGAATGTGTATTACTCTAGTATATGGAAAGAGAAAGTATGGATTCCAGAGAGGTGGAACGGTTATGAGTAATAAAGCAATCAAACTTTTTAAAGATTATATAGTAATAACACTGGCAGTGATCATTATGGATTTGGGGATTTATGCATTTAAATTCCCAAATCATTTCTCGTTTGGAGGAGTTTCCGGTCTTGCGGTAGTGTTAAATGAGATTCTTGGAATCTCAGCAGCTCAGATTAACCTGATGATTAATCTGGCACTGCTGGTAATTGGTTTTGCGGTGCTCGGCAAAAGCTTTGGACTGAAGACGGCTTATGCTACTGTATTGTCCTCCGTAGTGCTGAGCCTGATGGAGAAGATGATGCCGATCAGCGCACCGCTTACCAATCAGCCGATGCTGGAGCTTGCCTATGCGATTGCTCTTCCGGCAGTTGCAGCGGCAATGCTGTTTTACGTAGATGCATCCGGTGGTGGTACGGATATTGTTGCGATGATACTGAAGAAATATACGACAATTGATATCGGAACCGCGCTGCTGATCTCTGATGTTGCAATCGTAGCACTTTCATTTATCGCATTTGATGTACGTACAGGTTTATTCTCTGTATGTGGATTGCTGGCAAAATCAATCTTCGTAGATCGTACGATGGATCAGATGCGTCTGTGCAAGTATTTTACGATCATCAGTTCCGATCCGGAACCAATCTGCGATTTTATTCAGAATGTATTAAACAGAAGTACCACTCTTTACAATGCAGAGGGCGGCTATTCTCATGAAAATAAAAAGGTTATCTTATGTGCGCTGGATCGCCGTCAGGCAGTGATCCTGCAGAGATTTATCCGTCAGACAGATGATTCTGCATTCATCATGATCACTAAGAGCAGTGAAACTTTTGGAAAAGGGTTTCGATTGACTGCGTAATTGTGCTATACTGACTGTGCAGCATGTTGATACTGACAAGGTAGAGTGAGGAAGAGTGAAATGAAATTACTGATTGATGATGCAAATATTGATGAGATTCGCAGATTATATGATCTGTACCCGATTGATGGAGTGACAACGAATCCATCGATCTGGCGAAGTCAGGCAGACAGCCATATGACGTATTAAAAGAGATCCGAGAGTTTATCGGCGAGGAAGCTGATCTTCACGTGCAGGTGATTGCGAAAGATGCAGAAGGCATGATCGAAGATGCACATCGTATTGTAAAGGAATTGGGACAAAACACATATGTGAAGATTCCTTGTATTCCAGAAGGCTTCAAAGCGATGAAGGCACTTAAGAAAGAGGGCATCCGTACTACAGGAACTGCGATTTACACAGCGATGCAGGCATATCTTGCAGCAAAAAGCGGAGCATCTTACACAGCACCTTATGTGAATCGTATCGATAATATGGGATATAACGGTGTTGGCGTGGCAAAGGAGATTCAGGATATTTTTGAGATTCATGGACTGGACTGTGGTATACTGGCGGCAAGCTTTAAGAATTCACAGCAGGTGTTGGAACTGTGTGAATATGGTATAGAAGCGGCAACCGTTGCACCGTCTGTGATTGATGGATTTGTCAATAACGTAGCAATCACAGCAGCGGTTGATGCATTTGTAAAAGACTTTGAAGGTCTGACCGGCGAGGGTAAGACCATGAAAGACTGCGATCAGTAAAGAGAATAAATCGTCAATAAATGTATTGACAGATACCCCCTGTAGGTATATCATGTGTATATACCCACAGGGGTATATTTGATTGGAGAAAATGTAATGCTTTCATGAAATGATGATGGACAACTTATAATCAGCTGATAAACGAGGGAGAATACTGATATGGAAGAAAAGAAATGTTGTCGTGCCAAGACCACCAGCAGATCAGAGGAACAGAAGAAAAAGCTTCTGAACAGATTAAAGAGGATCGAAGGACAGGTACGAGGACTTCAGACAATGATAGAGAATGATGCATATTGCAATGACATCCTGATCCAGTCATCGGCGGTGAGCGCTGCGATGAACGGATTCAACAGGGAACTTCTGGCTGCACATATTCACAGTTGTGTGGTACGGGATATCCGGGATGGCAAGGATGAAGTAGTGGATGAACTGATCGCCACGATTCAAAAACTGATGAAATAGGTAGCACAAAGAAGACAGGAGGATAGAAATGGAACAGTATACAGTGACGGGTATGAGCTGTGCGGCGTGCAGTACGCGTGTGGAAAAGGCTGTTTCGAAGGTGCCGGGAGTTACATCCTGCTCCGTGAGTCTGTTGACTAATTCCATGGGAGTAGAAGGCACGGCATCCGCGGACAGTATTGTTGCCGCGGTAACGGAAGCCGGTTACGGGGCTTCTCTGAAAGGTGCAGAAGCTGAGAGCAGAAGTGCTTCTGCGGACGAAGACGCATTAAAAGACAGAGAGACACCGGTGCTGAAACGGCGTCTGATCATATCGATCGGATTCCTCGCAGTGCTGATGTATTTCTCTATGGGACATATGATGTGGGGCTGGCCGCTGCCGTCCTGGTTTGAAGGGAATCATGTTGCGATGGGGCTTGTACAGATGATTCTTGCAGGAATCATTATGGTTATTAACCAGAAGTTTTTTGTTAATGGATTTAAAAGCCTGTGGCACAGATCGCCGAACATGGACACACTGGTAGCACTCGGATCAATGGCGTCTTATGTGTGGAGCGTGTTTGCGTTATTCCTGATGACGGATGCAGAAGTGCATGGAGACATGGCGGGCGTGATGAAGTATATGGATGAGTTCTATTTTGAATCAGCAGCTATGATCCTGACACTGATCACAGTGGGTAAGATGCTGGAAGCAAGATCTAAGGGTAAGACGACAGATGCGTTGAAGAGTCTGATGAAGCTGGCACCAAAGACAGCAGTACTGGTGCAGAATGGTGAGGAAGTAACCGTACCGGTCGAACAGGTGAAAAAAGGAGATATTTTCGTGGTTCGTCCGGGTGAAAATATACCCGTAGATGGTATTGTGCTAGAAGGCGCAAGTGCAGTTAATGAGGCAGCGTTGACCGGAGAAAGTATTCCGGTGGATAAGGCAGAAGGTGATCTGGTATCAGCAGCAACGATGAACCAGTCTGGTTATATCCGCTGTGAGGCATCCCGTGTCGGTGAGGATACCACATTGTCACAGATCATCCGTATGGTCAGTGATGCGGCTGCGACCAAGGCACCGATTGCCAAGATCGCGGATAAAGTATCGGGTGTGTTTGTGCCGGTAGTTATTACCGTTGCATGTATTACAACAGTCGTGTGGCTATTACTTGGAAGAGAATTTGCATATGCGCTGGCCAGAGGTATTTCTGTACTGGTAATCAGTTGTCCATGTGCGCTTGGACTGGCTACACCGGTGGCCATCATGGTTGGCAATGGACTGGGAGCAAAGAACGGTATTCTCTTTAAGACAGCGGTATCGTTGGAAGAGACAGGTAAGATGCAGATTGTTGCACTGGATAAGACCGGGACGATTACGGAAGGTGAGCCGGTAGTGACGGATCTGATACCGGTGGAGGGTATCTCCGAGACCGAACTACTGACAGTAGCGTATGCACTGGAGCAGAAGAGTGAGCATCCACTGGCAAAAGCAGTGATCAAGCGCGGTCAGGAGCGGTCAGTAGATAAATTGGAGGTGCAGGACTTTACCGCACTTCCGGGAAATGGTCTGTCAGCTGTACTTGACGGTCAGAGGATCGTCGGCGGAAGCATGACTTTTATCAAAGAGAAGAGCGGTCTTTCAGAGGCAATGCAGGAGATCTGCAATCGTCTGGCGCAGGAAGGTAAGACACCGTTATTATTTACATTAGATGATAAACTGATCGGTGTGATTGCTGTAGCGGATACCATTAAGAAAGACAGCCGTGAAGCAATCCGTCAGCTGAAGAACATGGGAATCCATGTAGTCATGCTGACCGGAGACAATGAGCGTACTGCCCGTGCCATTGGTGCGGAGGCAGGTGTGGATGAAGTAATCGCAGGGGTTCTTCCGGATGGTAAGGAAAGCGTGATCCGTAAGCTGAAGGAGCAGGGGAAGATCGCTATGGTTGGAGACGGTATCAATGATGCGCCGGCACTTACCAGAGCAGATATGGGTATCGCAATCGGTGCCGGAGCGGATGTAGCAATCGATGCTGCAGACGTCGTATTGATGAAGAGCTCGCTGCGTGATGTAGCGGCAGCAATCCGCCTGAGCCGTGCAACGCTCCGCAATATTCATGAGAATCTGTTCTGGGCATTTATTTATAATATTATCGGTATACCGTTGGCAGCGGGGGCATGGGTACACTTTGGACTGACGTTGAATCCGATGTTTGGAGCGGCGGCAATGAGTCTGTCAAGCTTCTGCGTCGTATCCAATGCACTGCGGCTGAACTTCTGCAGGCTGCATGATGCGTCAAGGGATAAAAAGATCAAGTCTGCAATAATTAAAGATACAATAATGAATACCGATTCTCAAGAAGAATCAGAAATGGAATCAGGAAAGGAAGGAACTACTATGACAAAGACAATGAAAATCGAAGGTATGATGTGTGGACACTGTGAGGCAAGAGTGAAGAAGGTATTGGAAGCACTGGCAGAAGTAGACAGCGCAGAAGTCAGCCACGAAGCAGGCACAGCAGTGGTAACACTGAACAGTGATGTGCAGGATGAAGTATTGAAGAAAACAGTAGAAGATCAGGATTACAAAGTAACCTCGATCCAGTAGTATCTGGATGCTATCGGTAAGGAGGAATACATCATGGTAAAAACAACATTACAGATCAACGGTATGGCATGCGGTATGTGCGAATCTCACGTAAATGAAGCAATCCGCAATGCATTTAAAGTGAAAAAAGTGAATTCTTCTCACTCAAAGAATGAGACCGTGATCATCAGCGAAGAGGAACTTCCGGAAGATCAAATCCGCAAAGTTATCGAGCCAACCGGATATGAACTGGTATCCGTATCAAGTGAAGCGTATGTAAAAAAAGGTCTGTTTCACAGATAAATGTGTTGACAAGTCAGACTATGTATGGTAATTTAACAAATAGATAGTATGTAACTTGTGAAAACGAGGCATTAACTATACATAAATTTTAACGGAATTTGTGTAGGGTTAGTGCCTCTTTTTGTACCAAAAAGTGATTATGCAGAACCCTTGTGGATAAATCGAATTGCTTCGTCATGCTTGCATGTAAGAAGCAAGATGACTTATCCGCAGGATGCAGGAAGTCAGGCAGCCTTCACAGATTTCAGTCATCTGAAAGTGAGGAGAAGAAAGAAATGAAAGACAAAATTTTTGGCGTGTTGCAACGAGTAGGGCGCAGTTTTATGCTCCCGATTGCTATCCTTCCGGTGGCAGGACTTCTGTTAGGATTCGGCGGTTCCTTTACGAATGAAACCATGCTGAAGACCTATCATCTGATTGGATTGATGGGACCTGGAACAGTCTTCCATGCGATTTTTGAGGTAATGTCAGAAGCAGGTAATATTGTATTCGCAAATTTACCGATCATATTTGCAATGGGTGTGGCAATTGGTATGGCGAAGAAGGAGAAAGAAGTAGCGGCATTGGCAGCAGCAATCTCATTCTTCATTATGCATGCGTCTATCAGTGCAATGATCAACCTGAATGGTGGTGCCGATAAGATGCTCAGCGGTGCAACGACTGATGTGTGCGGTATAACATCCCTGCAGATGGGCGTATTCGGTGGTATTCTGGTAGGACTTGGAGTAGCAGCTCTCCATAACAAATATTACAAGATCCAGCTTCCACAGGTACTGTCATTCTTTGGTGGTACAAGATTCGTGCCGATTATCTCTGCATTGGTGTATACAGGTGTCGGTATTGTGATGTTCTTTGTATGGCCGGTAATTCAGAGCGGTATCTATGCAGTTGGTAATCTGGTACTTAATTCCGGTTATGCGGGAACCTGGGTATATGGATTCATGGAGCGTCTGCTGATTCCGTTTGGACTTCATCACGTATTCTACCTCCCATTCTGGCAGACAGGACTTGGCGGAACTATGGAAGTCGGCGGTAAGGTTATTGAAGGAGCACAGAACATTTTCTTTGCTCAGTTAGCAGATCCATCTACAACAAGATTTGCAGTATCAGCGACAAGGTTCATGTCCGGTAAATTCCCGCTGATGATCTTTGGCCTTCCGGGAGCAGCACTTGCAATGTATAAAGCAGCAAAACCGGAAAACAAAAAGGCAGTTGGTGGTCTGTTATTATCTGCAGCACTTACATCTATGCTGACAGGTATCACAGAACCTCTGGAATTTACATTCCTCTTTGTGGCACCGGCTCTGTATGGTGTACACTGTGTACTGGCCGGAGCTGCTTATATGTTGATGCATATCTTTAAAGTTGGTGTCGGTATGACATTCTCCGGCGGACTGATCGATATGTTCCTGTTTGGTATTTTACAGGGTAATGCGAAGACCAACTGGATCTGGATCGTAATCGTAGGTGTGGTTTATTTTGTAGTATATTATTTCCTGTTTGGATTCATGATTCGCAAGATGGATCTGAAGACACCGGGAAGAAATGATGATGAAGAAGTGAAACTGTATCGCAGAAGTGATGTAGAAGCCCGCAAGAATGGTGGAGCAGGTGCTTCTGAAAAAGGCGAAAAAGATGATACTATCTCACGTATGATCTGTAAAGGACTTGGCGGTAAGAAGAATATCTCTGATGTAGATTGCTGTATCACGAGACTTCGCTGCACAGTTTATGATCCGTCTCTGGTAAATGAAGAGACACTGAAAGCCAGCGGTGCATCTGGCGTGGTACGTAAGGGCGAAGGTGTTCAGGTTATTTACGGACCGAAAGTTACACTGATCAAGTCTGATCTGGAAGATTATCTGGAGAGATGTGGTAATAATGATGATGAGGACGATGTGGCAACTCATGAAGTAACTCAGGAAGAGACAAAGGCTGTAGAAGAGAAGACAAATGAGAAAAAGCTTGTAAAGAGTATTACAATAGGAAGCCCGATCAAAGGTGTGGCAGCAGATCTGTCAGAAGTGCCGGACGAAGCATTTGCAGAACGCATGATGGGAGACGGCGCAGCAGTTCTTCCGACAGACCCGGTTGTGTGTGCCCCGGAAGATGGAGAAGTACTTTTTATATTTGACACAAAGCACGCAGTAGGATATGCTATGGATAACGGTATTAGCGTATTGATCCACGTGGGTATTGATACAGTAAAACTAGAAGGAAAAGGATTTGAGATATTAACAGAGCAGGGTGCGAAGCTGAAAAAAGGAGACCCGATCATGCGCCTGGATCTGGATTATCTGAAGGAACATGCACCGTCAGTGATGTCACCGATATTGTGTACGGAGCTGACGGACAATCAGAAGATTTCTCTGTTGAAAGAAGGAGAGATTGAAAAGGGAGAACCGCTGTTTGCAGTAAATATTTACGAGTAGACAGGAAGCTCCGGAGAGAATGAGGGCAGAGCGGATGTACAGAATCAGCAAGGTATTGAATCACAATACCATCATCGGAATCCAGGAGGAAGATCACCAGGAATATCTGATCATGGCGAAAGGAATCGGATTTGGGAAGAAGGTTACGGAACGTATAGAGCTTCCGGAAGAAGTATCGATGTATTCGCTGAAGGAGACGACCAAGCGTGGCAGTGCCAGTAAGCTTGCCAGAAGTATTCCGCCGGAATATCTGGAAGTGGCAGACCTGGTGTTGCAGGAAGCTGAGAGAGTCTTTGGGAAGATTGATCAAAGCATATTATTTCCTATGGCAGATCATATTGAATATGCTGTGAAACGTATCCAGTCCGGTGAGGCGATCAGCAATCCGCTGACAGAGGATATCCGCCTGCTGTTTTATTCAGAATATAAAGTGGCACTGACTGTAGTGCCGATTTTAAAGAAAAGAATGGGTATTGATATGGATGAGCATGAAGTGGGATATATTGCGCTTCATGTCCATACAGCAATCGAAAAAGAAGAATTATCCCAGGCAATGCAGATTGCGCAGGCGGTCAGAGACTGTGTGTCTTATGTGGAAAATGCATTGGATAAGAAGCTGAATGTTATGTCTCTGTCGTATAATCGTCTGATGAACCATGTCCGTTATATGGTAGCGAGACAGATGAGCGGCGAAGTACTGAAGCTGGATATGAATGATTATATGGGACAGAAGTTTCCGGAAGAGTTTCAGATGGCAGCACAGATTTGTGAGAAGCTTGGAAAAGATATGCGTTGTCAGTTCTCAAAAGTAGAGATCGGATATCTGGCAATGCATCTGCAGCGAATACTTACGGATGAAGAATTAAATGAATGAGAAGAAAAGGTTGTGCGTGAACAATAGCGTATGACCTTTTCTTTTATCCATGAAAAGTTAAGAAAGTATCAGACTGGTTAATTAAAAGACTAAATTTACTTTTCTACTTTCGTATGCTATTATGATAACAAAAAAATGAACGTATAGTTTATATGAGAGTGGAAGAGGTTGAAAAGATGCTACATACAATTGAATCAGTCAACAGTGTGATTAACGATTTTATCTGGGGAGTTCCTGCAATGATTTGTATCATTGGTGTGGGACTGTATTTGAGTATACGTACCGGATTTCTTCAGATTCGTAAGTTTGGATATGCGATTCAGACAACGATCGGAAGAATGTTTCGTAAAAAGGAGGCATCCGATGGAGCACTGACGCCGTTTCAGGCAGTTTGTACAGCACTTGCAGCAACGGTCGGTACCGGTAATATTGCAGGTGTAGCCGGAGCGATTGCTATCGGCGGACCAGGAGCGGTGTTTTGGATGTGGATATCAGCGATTCTCGGTATGTGTACCAAATTTTTTGAGGTTACGCTGGCAGTACATTTCAGAGAGCGCAATGCAGAGGGAGACCTTGTCGGTGGCCCGATGTACTATATTAAGAACGGACTTGGGAAAAATTGGCGATGGTTGGCGTATCTGTTTGCAGGATTTGGCGTGCTGACGGTATTTGGAACCGGTAATGCCACACAGGTGAATACGATTACGACAGCAATTGATTCTGCACTTTTGAATTATCATGTGATTTCAACAGATACAGTACCTGTAATGAACTGGATTATTGGTATTGCGATTACGTTTCTGGTTGGTTTGATCCTGCTTGGCGGGGTGAAGAGGATTGGACAGGTTACAGAGCGTCTGGTGCCATTTATGGCAGTGCTTTATATTGTGCTTGCACTTGGCGTTGTTGTATTTCATTTTCAGAATATCCCGGCTGTATTTGCTTCAATCTTTGAAGGTGCGTTCCATCCATCAGCAGTGACCGGTGGTGTGATCGGAAGTTTCTTCTTAAGTATGAAGAAAGGTGTATCCAGAGGTATCTTTTCTAATGAGGCAGGTCTTGGTACAGGTTCCATTGCACACGCCTGTGCAGATACCAGGAAGCCTGTAAAGCAGGGACTTTTCGGTATCTTTGAAGTGTTTGCAGACACTATCGTGATCTGTACACTGACAGCATTAGTTATCCTGTGTAGCGGTGTGTCTGTTCCGTATGGTGAAGCAGCAGGAGCGGAGCTTACGATTGCAGGATTCACAGCAACATATGGTAACTGGGTATCTATTTTTACTGCAGTGGCAATGTGCTGTTTCGCATTTTCTACAATTCTCGGATGGGGATTGTATGGGGCAAGATGTATTGAGTTTTTGTTTGACGCAAAGGTAATCAAGCCATTTATGGTGGCATATTCGTTGGTGGCGATTCTTGGTGCTACTGTTGAGTTGGGGCTTTTGTGGAGTATCGCAGAGACATTTAACGGACTGATGGCGATCCCGAACTTGATTGCAGTATTCCTGCTGTCTGGTACGGTAGTGAAGATGACAAAAGAATATTTTGCAGGAGAAGGAAAAGATTCTTAAATAGGGTTCTAGAAAAATTTGCTAAGAAAGAGCTGTGTACAAAAATGGTGCACAGCTTTTTGTTTAGTATCGGATGATTGAATAAATCCATTGTTAATTATCTGGTGAACAGTCAGAAAGTATGTTATTATAACATATAATGTGACAGAAGAGGAGAGCATTATGAGATTATTGGACAAGATAAAAGATCACATTTTATTGATGGATGGTGCAATGGGCACTTATTATAATCAGCAGTATGGTACAGAACTGGAGGCAGAGGAAGCGAATCTTGTGCATCCGGAGGAGATTACTGCAATACATAAGGCATACATTGAGGCAGGAGCAGAGCTGATCAGGACGAATACCTTTGCAGTGAACCATCTGATGTTTCCGAAGCAGGAGGAATGCAAGAGAGCGATTCATGCAGCGATTGCCTGTGCGAGACAGGCGGTAGCAGAATCCAGTCGTGAAGTGGAAATTGCTGCATCGATCGGACCAATCCGCCAGACGGTGACAGAAGATGATGAGAATACGATAAAGGAATATCAGTTCCTTATAAATTCGATGCTGGCAGAAGGCATTCACATTTTTGTATTCGAGACGATGTTGGAATTAAAATGGGTTCAGCCATTATCAGAATATTGTAAGAGTCAGTGTGAAGAGTCCGTCGTGATCGTTCAGTTTTCTTTGAATCCATCCGGATATACCCAGTATGGATTTGGAATGAAAGAGATTATTGATAAGTTGGGTCAGATGGAGACGGTCGATGTCTTTGGATTTAACTGTGGCGTAGGTGCCGCACATCTTCGGAAACTTTTGGAGAAGCAGACATTTCCAAAGGAATGTATGTTAAGTGTGCTTCCGAATGCCGGATATCAGCAGGAGCTCCGCGGCAGAATGCATTATGGAGATGATCCGGAGTATTATGCGAAGCAGATGGAACGCATGATCCCACTGGGAATTAATATTGCAGGTGGATGTTGTGGTACTACACCGGAACATATTGCTGCATTGAAAAAAGTACTTGGTGGACAGGCACCTCAACCAAAAGAGGTTGTAGAGGAAAATGCGGATGGAGAGAGTGTAAGTAATGCAGCACCGACTGATTTTATCAGCAAGTTAGATCGTGGCGA
Organism: Dorea sp. AM58-8; assembly: GCF_003464045.1. Lineage (NCBI taxonomy): Bacteria > Bacillati > Bacillota > Clostridia > Lachnospirales > Lachnospiraceae > Dorea > Dorea sp. AM58-8. The sequence continues at coordinate 187,481 of NZ_QSDM01000001.1, forward strand.
GAAGGTGTTTGTAGTTGAACTGGATGCGCCGTTTGATGCGCAGATGGATAAATTCAGTAAGGGAGTTTATGCATTAAAGGAAAATGGAGTGGATATGATAACGGTATCGGATTCACCATTGGCAAGATCCAGGGCAGATGCAGCACTTTTGGCTGTTTATGCAAAGCGTCTGACAGACATTTCTGTGATGCCGCATGTGGCAATGCGTGACCGCAACCTGATTGGTCTTCGCTCAGAAATATTGGGTGCACATGCGAATGGTATACGCGATTTTCTCGTGATCACGGGAGATCCGGTGGGACCGGATAACCGTGGCAAGATTACCGGTGTATTTGATGTAAACTCTATCCGTTTTATGGAATATCTGCAGCACATGAATGAAGAGATATTCCCGGATCAGCCGGTGTATTATGGCGGTGCGCTTAATTATGCGGGTAATAATATCCGGGCAATTTCCGGCAGAATGCGTAAAAAGATGGAAGCAGGATGTGCATATTTCCTGACACAGCCGATATTCTCAGAGGAAGATGTACAGAGAGTGATCGAGCTGAAAGAGATGACGGGTGCGAAGATTATCTGTGGTCTGATGCCGTTAGTCAGCTACAGAAATGCACTATTTATGAAGAATGAGATGCCGGGCATTCATGTAAATGATGAGATTCTGAACCGATATGATCCAGAAATGAGCCGTGAAGAGGCGGAGGATACAGCAGTAGCGCTTTGCCTGGATATTGCAGAAGCACTGCGTGGGGCTGCAGATGGATTTTATCTGATGACACCATTCCATAGAGTGGGACTGGTGAACCGCATTATCAATGCGATTAAGCAAGGAGAATAAGTTGAAGAAGAATGAACATTTGATCAAAGAAGTCTATCCGGTTCAATTGCCGAGGAGATGGGAATTGAACCGGGCGATGTGCTGCTTCGGATTAATAAGCAGGAAATCGGAGATGTATTTGATTATCGTTACTATATAAAAGATGATTATATCGAAGTACTGATCCGCAAGGCAGATGGAGAAGAATGGCTGCTGGAGATTGATAAGGATTACGATGATGATCTGGGAATTGAGTTTGACAATGGGCTGATGAGCGATTACAGATCTTGTAGTAATAAATGCATTTTCTGCTTTATCGATCAGATGCCCCCGGGTATGCGTGAGACCCTGTATTTTAAAGATGACGATTCCAGACTGTCATTTCTGCAAGGAAACTATATCACGCTTACCAATATGTCGGAGAAAGATGTAGAGCGCATTATTCATATGCAGCTTGCGCCGATCAATATATCGGTGCAGAGTACCAATCCGGAACTTCGCTGTAAGATGCTTCACAATCGGTTTGCAGGTGATAAATTAAAATATTTGGATCAGCTGTATGAAGGACATGTGGAGATGAATGGTCAGATTGTATGCTGTAAGGGCGTTAACGATGGGGATGAACTGAGAAGAAGTATTGAGGATCTGTCAAAGTATCTGCCATTTATGCGGAGTGTGTCGGCCGTTCCGGCAGGTATTACCAAATACCGGGATGGGTTATATCCATTGGAGTTATATACCAAAGAAGAGGCGGGAGCGGTTATTGACCTGATCGAGAGCTATCAGAAGAAGTTCTATGAAGAATACGGACTTCATTTTATTCACGCCAGTGATGAATGGTATATTACCGCAGAACGTGATTTTCCGGAAGAAGAGCGGTATGACGGGTACATTCAGCTGGAAAATGGTGTAGGCATGATGCGTCTCTTTATCGAAGAGTTTGAAGAGGCGGTGAAACATCTGGAAGGAAAGCCAATGGAACGTACGCTGACTATTGCTACCGGTAAGCTGACGTATCCGACGATTTGTCAGTTTGCAGAGCATCTGATGAAGCTATATCCGGGTCTCGTGGTTCATGTATATGCAATCCGCAATGATTTCTTTGGAGAGACGATTACCGTATCCGGTCTGATTACGGGACAGGATCTGGTAACACAACTGTTGGAATATAAAGAACAGGGTGTGGATCTTGGTGAGACACTTCTGATTCCGTCCAACATGTTACGTACAGGCGAAGAAGTGTTCCTGGATGATATGACGGTGCAGCAGGTGGAAAAAGCATTAGAAGTACATCTGACAGCGATCGAACCTGGTGGACAGGACTTTGTAGATGCGATTCTTGATGAAGAATATCAGATGGAGAGAGAAAACGAAGAATTTGTATATGTAAATGCATATGACAGGTAAAAGTGTACAGCATGAAGGAAAGGTTCTGAGAGTTAATGTTCAGAACCTTTTTGTGGTTATTAAAGAATATCATGATGCCAGGGTCAAAAGGTCTAAATCCACATGAGCTCGCTCATAAGTGGATGAAAGACCTTGGGACCCGTCCCAATATGAGTCTAAAAGTGGGATGCAAATCCCACGATATGCGAATAATTGGGAGGATTGTGGGAGTGCATAGCACGGAACAATCCGTAGGCATCATAGTTGGGGGCTTTTGACCCCAACATCATATTACAGATCGGAGAATACCTCCAGACTTCTTTCCAGTATTCCATGCATATGTGCGATAGCTGTTCCGTAATTGGTCATTGGGATGCCTGCATCCTCAGCACATTTCATGCGATATTTCATTTCACGTTCATTTAGCATGCAGCCTCCACAGTGGATGATCAGCTTATACTGGTCAAGTTCCAGTGGAAATTCAGTTCCGCTGGTGAATTCATAAGTGAGGTTCTTTCCGGTGTGCTGTTTCAGCCAGTTCGGCAGCTTTTCCGTACCGATGTCACCGCATTGTCTGTGATGGGTACAGCCTTCAGAGATCAGGACTTTGTCACCGTCTTCCAAAGTATCGATTGCCTGTGCGCCATTTACCAGACTTTTCAGATTGCCCTTATATCTGGCGAAAAGAATGGAGAAAGAAGTCATCGGTATGTCATGAGGTGTGTCTTTGGCAACGCGACCGAATACCTGACTGTCAGTAATGACGAGAGAAGGCTTTCGTCCAAGAGAATCTAAGGTATCTTTTAATTCCGTATCCTGAACAACAATGGATATTGCTCTGGAATCTAGGATATCCCGGATAGTCTGTTGTTGTGGAAGAATCAAACGACCTTTCGGCGCAGCTTTATCTACAGGCACGACTAGCACGATGAAGTCAGACGGATGAATCAGGTCGCCAACGATTCTGCGGTCAGAATCCTGATCCGGGGCGAGACTGGCGATGCGGTCTTTTAATTCTTGAATATGAATTCTTTTCTCAGCACTTACCGGAATAATATGTTCAGAATCAGTCTGACAGACAGCGAGTGCATTTGTCAGAGCATTAAGATCTTCTGTTAGTTCGCATTTGTTCAAGACAACAAGATAAGGAATATTTTTCTTCTGAATCTGCTTTAAAATACGTAGGTCTTCATCCGTAACACCGTAACCGCTGTCGATGATCAGCAGAGCAATATCCGTCTTATTCAGCATCTGATATGCTTTACGGATGCGAAGTGCGCCTAGCTCACCTACATCATCCAGACCTGGGGTATCGATAACAACAACCGGACCAAGCGGCAGTAATTCCATGGACTTTATGACAGGGTCGGTGGTGGTGCCTTCGATATCGGAGACGATTGCCAGATTCTGTCCGGTGATTGCATTGATAATGCTGGATTTCCCGGCGTTCCGTCTTCCAAACAGACCAATATGTATGCGTTCGCCGGATGGCGTATTATTTAAGCTCATAAAAGAATCCTCCTTGAGTAAAATCATGTATAAGATTCAGTTTACGCCTATTCGGAACAATGTGCAATTATTATTCTGTAAATCCTGCCAATCCAAAGGCGGCTGGTCCGCCATGAGTTGTGATAACGCCATTCGCCTGAAGCCATTGAATCTTTTGAAAACCACATTCTTTTGCAGTCTCTTCTGCAATTATCCGTATATCATCGGAGAGACCGACAGTACGGACAAACCACAGAATGCTGCGGTCAAGGTTATAATCCTCTATATAGTCTAAGATCAGCTGTCGGGCAATTTTTTTCATTTTGCCACGGTACTTTTTAGTAGCAACCAGTTTACCGTCCTGGATTTCAATGCATGGATGGATGTGTAGAATACGGCTTCCCAGGCAGACAGCATTACTAACACGGCCGCCTGCTTTCAAAAATTCCAGGTTGTCTGGAAGAAAGCACATTCTGGTGCGGGCAGAGAGTGCTTTTGAAGCAGACACAGCTTCAGAAAGAGTCATGTGCGGATTCTTCTGCAATAATTCGGCAATGGCGATTACGATGGCTGCCTGTCCGATGGATACCTGTTTGGTATCTAACATTGTCACATAATCCCGATCCTCAGATGCGATTACAGCGCTTTGGTAAGAACAGGTGGTGACAGCAGAATAAGCCAGATAAAGAATCTGGGCATTCGGATGCGCGGTGTGGATGGCATCAAATACCAGCATGAAGTCATCCGGAGAACATCCGCTTGTTCTTGGAAGCTTACCGGTTTCTTTATAATAATCACAGATTTTCTGAACCGGGAAAGAACCGTCATCCATAGTATGGCTGTCAAAGGTAACGTGCATCGGTACTAAAGTAATATTGTATTTAGCGGCTAATTCCGGTGTTATGTCAGAACCGGTCTCAGCGACGATTATAATAGGATTCATGAGAATCTCCTTTCACATAGCTGTAATATTTAGAAACTAGAAACATTATAAGTGGTAACTGATACTACGTCAATAGATTTGATGATCAAAATAATTGAATGACAAATTAATTGTAATTATTGCATCATTTGACAAATGAAAGCGCATTAGGTATCATGAAAATATTATGGAATTAGATATGAGATGAAAGGATGAAAAGTATGGAAACATTTGATCTGATTATTACAATCGGTTGTCTGATCGTTGGATTTATGATGCTGACAGGAAGAGGAGATGTCCTTTTGAATGATAAGGATGCTGCTCAGCGGAATAAGCTGTATGATATGAAGAAGGCACAGAAAGGATATGGAGTTGCTTTTATTGTGATCGGTGCAGCATCTGCTGTCAGCATGCGTGTGAAGACACAGATGGGATTTGTGATTTATCTGGTTGTTGTAATCGTATCTCTGGCAGCCAGTGTTGTATATATGAAGAAGTGCTGTAAAAAGTAATATGAGTGGATGTGTATTGTGTCCGCGTCACTGCATGGTGATGCGGGATAATGGAGAAAAAGGATTCTGCCGGGAGACGAATCATCTGCGTGTGGCGAGAGCTGCCTTACATATGTGGGAAGAACCCTGCATCTCCGGAGAAGAAGGATCGGGGACAGTATTTTTTACAGGTTGTAATCTCAGATGTGTGTACTGTCAGAATTATGATCTGTCAAGAAGCGTAACGGGGAAAGAGATTACTATATCAAGGCTTGCAGAGATATTTTTGGAATTGCAGCAAAAGGGGGCAAATAATATCAATCTGGTGACGCCGACACATTTTGTACCGCAGATTATCGAGGCATTGAAATGTGCCAAAGTTCAGGGATTACATCTGCCTGTTATATACAATACCGGAGGATACGAGTCAGAAGAGACGCTTGCTATGCTGGATGGATGGGTCGATGCTTATCTGCCGGATTTTAAATACTGGGATAGTGAGCAGGCATTGCGGTATTCCAGGGCAGAGGATTATCCGGAGACTGTGAAAAAAGCAATTCGTGAGATGTACCGGCAGACCGGTGCATGCAGATTTGATATGGACGGAAAGATTCAGAAGGGTGTGATCGTACGCCATCTGTTGCTTCCGGGAGAACTTAAGGCGGCGAAAAGGATTGTGCAGTATCTCTATGAGACGTACGGCGATTCTGTCTATATGAGCCTGATGAATCAGTATACGCCGTTAGAGACTCTGGATACTGTGAGGTATCCGGAACTTGGAAGAAAAGTAACGGAAAAGGAATACGATGCGCTTGTAGATTATGCCATAGATCTGGGTGTGGAATGTGCGTATATCCAGGAAGGAGATACGGCAGAAGAGAGCTTCATCCCGCCATTTACGCTGGAAGGTGTATAAGGTCATGAAAAAAAGGAAGATATCACAGTGAAAACGGTGATGTCTTCCTTTTTTGATTATAATCGTTTTTACAGAATGCCCAAAGACTGCAGTAATAAGAAGAACAGCAAAATCGGGGTTACGTATTTTACCATAACGATGTACAGTCCTTTACGGCTGAACTTGGCACCGCTCTTGGTAACTTCGTTGATAATAGTATCCGTTCCCAGTACCCATCCGACCATAATGCAGGTTGAAATTGCAACGATCGGCATCATGATCATGTTGCTGAGGTAATCCAGTACATCCAGAACCTGGGCTACAGATCCGTTCGGTAGCGGAAGTTCAAAGTAGAATACGTTGTAACCAAGGCATACGATGATACCTACGACAATTGCGTAGATCAGTGACAGGGCTACACTTTTATTACGGGAAATCTTCCATTTATCCATCAGACCGGATACGATTGCTTCCATGACGGATACAGATGATGTGATCGCGGCAAAGGTAACGGTTACAAAGAACAGGATACCGATTGCGATTCCTGCTTTACCCATAGCAGCAAATACCTTTGGCAGGGATACAAACATCAGTCCCGGTCCGGCCGACATACCTTCGATACCGGAGAAAGTGTAGATTGCCGGAATAATCATCAGTCCTGCAAGGAGGGCAACCAGTGTATCAAAGAATTCAATCTGATTAATAGATGACATCAGGTTAACATCGTCTTTTACATAAGAACCGTAGGTGATCATGATACCCATGGCAACACTGATGGAGAAGAACAACTGTCCGATAGCATCCATCAGAAGCAGGAAAAATCCTTTGATTGTCATACCTTCAAAGTTCGGTATCAGATAAATCTTAAGTCCTTCTAATCCGGTACGTGTGATACCATCTGCATCGGTGTTATGCAGTGTCAGTGAGAAGAAAGAAATACCGATGATCAGTATGACCAGGATTGGCATCAAAATACGGCTGTATTTCTCAATACCTTTGTTAACACCACTGATTACAACAAATGCGGTCAATCCCATGTAAATGATCATCCAGATGATCGGTGACCACTGGCTGGTAATATGACCGGTAAAATAGCCGTCGGCTGCAGCATTTACACCGTCTCCGGTGAGGAATGCGAACAGATACTTGAGTACCCACCCACCGATGGTGCAGTAGTAAGGCAGAATGATGACAGGCACCATCCATGCAAGGAATCCGGTCGGTGCGAACTTTTTATTCAGCATGCCGTAAGCGGTAAGCGGTCCCTGTTTGGTCTTGCGTCCCATGGAAATCTCCGTGATAAGCAGGGTAAAACCAAAGGTCAGTGCAAGAATGATGTATACGAAGATAAAGGTACCTCCTCCATTCTTAGCTGCCAGATAAGGAAAACGCCAAATGTTTCCAAGACCTACAGCACTTCCGGCTGCGGCCATAACAAAGCCCAGCGAGCCGGTAAAGTTGCCACGCTTATGATGATGTGAATTGTTACTCATAAATAAACCCTCTCTTCCTTAATATGCGATATAAATATACAATACACGTATTTATCTACTATAAAGGAAGAGAGGGTTCTGCGCAATAAAAAAATACAATTTAGTTTATTTGCATCAATGATTCATAAAATAGTTCAAGTTCTGAGGCGTTCATCAGCACTGGAACCGGGTATAATGGGTTGGCCTCCTTGTCTGCGTACCTGGCAAGACGAGCTATGTCTTCCCGTTTAATCTCCGGGATTGTGTCAGGAATGTCAAACCGGTGTTTCATATCTTTGATGGCGCTTATGAAACGTTCAGCAGCTTCAGCGTCTGACATTTTTTTGTCGGCGATGCCGGCGGCAATGGCAAGTTTATGTAATTTTTTGTGAATGCATTTACCATAAGATTCCAGTATCATTGGCAGGATTATTGCATTGGCCAGCCCATGAGGAACATTGTATTCACCGCCCAGAGAATGGGCAACAGCATGGACATAGCCTACGTAGGATTTGGTAAATGCACAGCCGGCATAGAATGATGCGTGAAGCATATCACGACGTGCATTGACGTTTCTGCCATCAGCGTAGACTGTATCAATATTTTCAAAGATCAGTTGTACAGCGTGCAACGCATCCCGCCTGGTGTGATAAGTAGTGGAACGCCCAATATATGCTTCCACGGCATGAGTCAGAGCATCCATTCCGGTTGTTGCTGTAATTGACGGTGGAAGGCTTAAAGTCACTTTCGGATCTAATACGGCATACTTTGGAATCAATGGAAAGTCGTTGATCGCATATTTGTGCCGCGTCTCGGCATCGGTGATGACAGCGGCAAGGGTTGTCTCACTTCCGGTTCCGGCAGTCGTTGGAATGGCAATGAGCAACGGAAGTTTTTTGCGTACTTTCAAGATGCCTTTCATCTGCGCCAGTGTTTTTTTCGGACGGGCGATACAGGCGCCAACAGCCTTGGCACAGTCCATGCTGGATCCCCCGCCGAAACCGATGATTGCATCACATGCATGATCGCGGTACAGTTCCAGAGCTTCTGCCACATTAATTGTAGTAGGATTTGCAACGGTTCCGTCATAAATGACAAATGGAATAGCGGCACGTTCTAATGTATGTTCCAGGCGTTTGGTCAGTCCCAGGCTCCGAATGGAGGAGTCAGTAACGATCAGTACACAGGAGCAATGATTGCCGCGGATCACATCCGGAAGTTCCCGGACACTGCCTACAATCTGCGGTTTGCGATAAGGAAGTACTGGCAGTGCCAGACGGAATGCTGTCTGAAATACGCGGCAGTATATCTTTTTGAATATATTCATGAGTTTTCTTGTCCTTTCTCTTCGAGTACAGAGATCAATTGTTCCAGATTATCGGAAATGTGATAGAGTACCCGGTAAAATGTCTTAGTTTCTTCCATAGTAAGCCCATTGCGTCCGGCATCTACTGCCTGGCGGATCAGTTCAGAGACCTGACCCGCGTAGGCACGTCCCTTGTCAGTAAGTACAGCTTTTGCCCGGTATTTTCTGCCTTCCTGAGGACCTGTCTGTTGGTAGGTGATCATTTCAAAGCTTTCCAGCTCCGACAGAATGCGGGAAATCGCAGCCTTGTCTTCCCGGCAGCGAATGCACAGCTCTGCGGCGGTCAGACCATCCGGCGTAGTATATAAATAGTAGATACACATGGCATGGACACCCTTCAGACCGATTTCGCTCATGGAGAGTTTCTTGATTTTCTGTATGCTTTTATAGACGCTGGTTATACCTCCGGTCAGCAGTTCAAAACTATCGGTCATAATAATTCCTCATTTCGTATTAAAAATAGTTGATTTATCAACAACTATCTGCTATAGTAGCATAGTCATGTTGATATTTCAACATCTATTTTGAGAGAAACTTTGAATGAGATTAATATTCATATTCAAGTCGAACGTCCGTGAGACTTGGCGCGTGATTCTGATCAGCGAAGCTGACATATTCCTATCAGAATCACTGCGCATCCTCGCGGAGCGTTTATCTCAGTCAGAGATTGGACTCCCACTGAGACAAATTTGCTATTACTCACCACCTGAAAAGGTGGGAGTCTTCTCGACTGAGAAAAAAACAGATTAAGAAAAGAGGATGATTATGGCAGTTCAGATTATTGTAGATTCTACGGCTGATTTTTCAGCGAAAGAAATTGAGAAGAGACAGATTACCTGTATTCCGATGACTGTAACATTCGGAAATGAGCAGTATATCGATGGAGTAGATCTTACGAAAGAAGAATTTTTTGTGAAACTGATAAATGAAAAGGAATTTCCTAAGACATCACAGCCGTCTCCGGCAAAGTTTGCAGATTGTTTTGAAGAGGCAAAAGAGAATGGAGATGACGTTGTAGCAATTCTGGTTTCCGGTGCGCTCAGTGGTACGGTGCAGAGTGCCACAATCGCGAAAGATATAGCAGAGCATGATGGCGTATATATTGTAGACAGCAAGTCAGCCACACTTGGAATCCGGCTGTTAGTAGACCGTGCAGTCAGAATGCGTGATCAGGGAAAGAGTGCAAAAGAGATTGCAGAAGCGTTGGATGAGTTAAAAGCGAGAGTACGTCTTTTTGCAGGACTGGATACGCTGGAATATCTGCAGAAAGGCGGTCGGATTTCTAAGACAGCAGCAAGTATCGGAAGACTGGCGGGTATCAAACCAATCATAAGCATTGATGAAGAAGGAAAGGTAGCAGTATGCGGAAAACAGCGTGGTAATAAAAATGTGTTCCGCCAGATTATAAAATATGTCGAGGCTGATATGCCGGATGAGAATTATTCGGTATATTTTCTGTATTCAGCGGACAAGAAGAACTGTATTTCATTTATCCAGACATTGCAGAAAAATGGGTTGGATTTTGGTAAGATCAAGACCAGAGAGATCGGACCGACGATTGGCAGCCATATCGGACCGGGAGCATTCGGAATTGTATATGTTGCGAATAAATAATAGAAAAATGTTAGAAATTCTTGCGAGGAATCACAAATCTGTGGTTCCTTTTTTCGTTTGTATTTCCGATGATTTTGTGGCAACCGGATACTAAAAATGTTATTGTAATAGGTAGGAGGAAAAGACAATGCTTACAATAGGAACACATATGTCGATTGCCGGAGGGATTGCGAAGACTGCTGAAAATGTGGTGAAGATGGAAGCGAATACCATGCAGATCTTTAGTCGTAATCCGAGGGGATCAAATTATAAAACATATACATCAGAAGAGATAGAAAAGTTTCAGAGTATAAGAATGGAACATCACTTTGGACCAATTCTTGCCCATGCGCCATATACTATGAATCTGGCAAGCGCAACGGAGAAAACTTATGAATTTGCCAGTATGGTAATCAGAGAGGATATTCAACGCATGGATGAACTGGGGATTGAGAATCTGGTGTTTCATCCGGGAAGCCATACGGGGATTGGTACAGATGCCGGAATTCAGAATATTATCCGGGGACTGGATCAGGCAGTGACGGCAGACCAGAATATTCACGTGCTTCTGGAAACTATGAGTGGAAAAGGTACAGAGATTGGTGTGACATTTGAGGAATTGAAAGCAATCCGTGATGGAGTAAAGTATCCGGAAAAGATTGGAATCTGTCTGGATACCTGTCATGTATTTGCGGCCGGATATGATATTGTAAATGATCTGGAAGGTGTGCTGGAGAAATTTGACCAGGTGCTCGGACTGGATCTTTTACGTGCCGTTCATCTGAATGATAGCATGATGCCGTTTGGTTCTCGTAAGGATCGCCATGCACCGATCGGAGAAGGTGAGATTGGCATGGAGTCATTGTTGAATGTCTTAAGGCATCCCAGACTTCGTGATCTGCCATTTTACTTGGAAACTCCGTTTGACGATGCCGGTCATAAGAAAGAAATTGCCATGATACGGAAACGACTAGAAGAAAGATAGAGCAGGAGAGCATTATGCAGAAATATTCAGAAGATTTGACCTTAAAGAAGATTGCCGTGATCCGTACAGACTTTCCGGAAAAATTCGGTTTGCCAAGGCAAAGCGGCCTGGCAGAGACCAGAGGCAAGATTGTTTTTGAACCGGAATATCGTTCAAAGGAGGCACTGCGTGGACTGGAAGATTACAGTCATCTGTGGCTGCTCTGGGGATTTTCGGAAGTGAAGCAGAAGAACTGGCACGCGACGGTGCGTCCACCGAGACTGGGAGGAAATACTCGTATGGGTGTATTTGCCACAAGATCTCCGTTTCGACCAAATCCAATCGGTTTGTCCTGCGTTCGTCTGGTGGAAATCTGTGATACGGAAAAAGAAGGAAGCGTATTACTTGTAGAGGGGGTGGATATGATGGATGGCACACCAATTTATGATGTGAAGCCATATCTTCCTTATGTGGATTGTAAGGTGGATGCCGCAGGTGGATTTGCGGAGCAGCACAAAAATGATGGATTAACGGTAATATTTGACGGAGATCTGGAAATGCGCGTGCCGGAAGAACAAAGGGCAGTGCTGAGGCAGATTCTTGCGCAGGATCCAAGACCGTCTTATCAGGAAGATCCGGAGCGTATCTATGGTATGGATTATGCAGGCATGCGGATCCGTTTTCGGGTAGCGGATGGATGTCTGCGCGTGTGCAGTGTGCAATAGAGAGTGTAGGGAGAATAATGAGAAAAAAGCGTGAAATGCAGATATTACTGATAATGTTGTTGACAGTTGCATTGATATGTGGCTGTAGTACAAAAGAAGAGCAGAATAACGAGCAAAAAGTCGAGGGCGTGGAGATAGAAGAAGATACGGATACTTACAGATTTGTGGATGTGCTTGGGAATGAATACGAAGCTGAGCTGCTGGATATTCCGCTGATCACACAGAATCTGACGAGGATCGAAGATCAGGATGGCAAGAAATTCTATCTGAATGAGGATGGAGAGATAGCGTCCAGATTAGGAATTGATGTATCAGAGTATCAACCGGAAGTGGACTGGCAGCAGGTGAAAGATTATGGCGTAGATTTTGTGATCGTGCGCCTGGGATATCGTGGATATGGAGAAGCGGGGAAACTGGTGGAGGACAGTATGTTCCGGAGCCATGTGGAAGGTGCACTGGCAGCGGGACTGGATGTGGGTGTGTATTTCTTCTCACAGGCTGTTGATAAAGAGGAAGCAGAAGAAGAGGCGCAGTTTGTATTGGAGCGGATTCGGGATTACGACATCAAAGGTCCGGTGGTATATGATACAGAAGAGATTAAGAATGACACGGCAAGAACGGATGATCTGGACGGCAAAGCATTTACCGATCATTGTATTACATTCTGCGATGCGGTGAAAGTGGCAGGTTATGAGACGATGATCTATGCTAATATGAAATGGATGGCATTTACATTGGATCTTACGAGGCTTACTGACTACGAGAAATGGTATGCAGATTACGAACCACTTCCGCAGTGTCCGTATGAAATCTCCATGTGGCAGTACACAGAGACCGGACAGGTGCCCGGGATCGATGGAAATGTGGACATGAACCTCTGGTTTTTGTAGATGATTTTATGAAATGTAGCTAAATATATGCAGGGTGTATTTACACATTTGTAAAGAATATGTTACTATTAAAACAGTTTGCGTATATGTATGAAAAGGTGGAAGAGCATATGAAATGGAATAAATTTAGAATTAAAACAACGACAGAAGCAGAGGATATTGTCTGCAGCAGTCTGATGGATCTGGGAATCCAGGGTGTGGAAGTGGAAGACAAGATTCCGCTTACCCAGAGAGAGAAGGAGCAGATGTTCGTGGACATCCTGCCGGAGATTGATGTGGATGACGGCGTGGCTTATATCAGCTTCTATCTGGAAGAGGATGAGGACAAGGAGAAGATGCTTCAGGCAGTCCGTGAGGAACTGAAAGAGATTGGTACCTATGTGAATGTCGGAAGTATGGAGATCGAAGAGTCTCAGACGGAAGATGTAGACTGGGTAAATAACTGGAAGCAGTATTTCCATCAGTTTACCATTGATGATGTACTGATCATCCCTTCTTGGGAAGATGTACAGCCGGAGGATGAGGATAAGATGATCATTCATATCGATCCGGGTACAGCATTTGGTACAGGTATGCATGAGACGACACAGCTCTGCATCCGTCAGATAAAAAAATACGTAACAGAAGATACAGAGATTCTGGATGTAGGATGCGGAAGTGGTATTCTTGGTATGCTGGCATTGAAGTTTGGGGCGAAGCATTCAACAGGTACAGACCTGGATCCGTGTGCAATCGATGCGACACATGAGAATATGGACGTAAATGGAATCAGCCGTGACCAGTACCGTGTTATGATCGGTAATATTATCGATGACAAAGAGGTACAGGATCAGGTTGGATATGACCGTTATGATATCGTGGTTGCTAATATCCTTGCAGATGTATTGGTTCCACTGACTCCGGTTATCCTGAATCATCTGAAGACTGGTGGGATTTATATTACAAGCGGTATTATCGAAGAGAAGGAAGAGACTGTGGTAGAAGCAGTGAAGGCAGCAGGTCTTGAAGTACTGGAAGTAAACCATCAGGGTGAATGGGTATCAGTAACCGCCAGAAAGAATTAATCATATAGGCGGAGAGCAGGAGGAAGTCATGCAGCAGTTTTTTGTGACAGCGGATCAGGTACAGGAAAATCAGATTTACATAGAAGGAACTGACGTTAACCATATGAAGAATGTGCTTCGGATGCGTCCGGGTGAGAAGCTTGGCATCAGTGATGGTAATAATCGCCATTATATCTGTCAGGTGGAAAAATACGAGGATGCACAGGCAGTTCTCACGATTCTGGAGGAGGAGAGTGTAGATACGGAATTGCCGTCTAAGATCTATCTGTTCCAGGGTCTGCCAAAGGGGGACAAGATGGAACTGATCGTGCAGAAAGCAGTAGAACTTGGTGTATATAAGATCGTTCCGGTAGCGATGAAGCGCTGTGTTGTACGTCTGGATGATAAGAAAGCAGCGAAAAAGGTAGAGCGCTGGGGCGAGATTGCGAGAAGTGCAGCGAAGCAGTCAGGAAGAGGTATTGTACCGAAGGTCGGAGGCTTATTGAAATACGATGAAGCACTGATGCTATCCAAAGAGCTGGATGTAGTCATGATTCCTTATGAACTGGCAGAAGGTATGGAACAGACGAAACAGATCATGGAATCCGTGAAACCGGGACAGTCAGTAGGCATCTTTATCGGACCGGAAGGCGGTTTTGAAAAAGAGGAAGTAGAGCAGGCAAAAGAGGCAGGTGTAAGTGAGATTACACTTGGCAAACGCATCCTTCGGACAGAGACCGCCGGGCTTACTGCATTATCGATCCTGATGTACCATTTAGAAAAGTAATCATATTTTATATAGTAGAAGATTATATGGAAAGGAACAGATCATGAAAGTATATCTGGATAATTCGGGTACTACCAAAGCGTATGATGAAGTTGGCGATCTTGTACGCAAAGTGTTGTGTGAAGATTTCGGTAATCCATCTTCCATGCATTACCGTGGAGTGGAATCGGAACAATATATAAAAGAAGCAAAAGATACGTTAGCGAAGATTCTGAAAGTACAGCAAAAAGAGATTTTCTTTACTTCAGGAGGAACAGAGAGTGATAACTGGGCGCTGATTGGGGCTGCAAGAGCTAACAAACGAGCAGGAAAGCATCTGATTGCGTCGTCTATAGAACACCCGGCGATTCTTAATACACTGCGTTTTCTGGAAGAGGAGGAAGGATATCGTGTGACTTATCTTCCGGTGGATGCTTACGGAAGAGTGAAGCTGGATGCATTGCAGGAGGCATTGTGTCCGGAGACCATCCTGGTATCTATTATGTATGTGAATAACGAAGTTGGATCTGTACAGCCGATCCAGGAAGCAGCAAGTATTATAAAGGCTTATAATAAAGATATTCTGTTCCATGTGGATGCAGTACAGGGATTTGGAAAATACCGCATTTATCCGAAAAAGTTAAAAGTCGATATGCTTTCGGTCAGTGGTCATAAGATCCATGGCCCGAAAGGTGTGGGCTTCTTGTACATTGATGAGCATGTGAAGATTCGTCCGATTATATACGGCGGAGGACAGCAGAAGAATATGCGCTCCGGTACAGACAATGTCCCGGGAATCGCAGGCATGGCGCTGGCGGCATCCATGTGCTACGATCATCTGGAAGAAAAGGTGGAGTATATGCGTCAGATAAAGTCGCATTTTGTAGAAGAAGTACTGAAGCTTCCTGATACAGTCGTTCATGGCCTCTATGATGAGACCAGTGCACCACATATTATCAGTGTAGGATTTGCAGGCGTAAGAAGTGAAGTGCTTCTGCATGCACTGGAAGACAAAGGTATCTGCGTATCCGCGGGCTCTGCGTGTGCATCAAACCATCCTGCTATCAGCGGAGTGCTGAAAGGAATTGGTGCGAAGAAAGAATATC
This sequence comes from Dorea sp. AM58-8, assembly GCF_003464045.1. Taxonomy (NCBI): domain Bacteria; kingdom Bacillati; phylum Bacillota; class Clostridia; order Lachnospirales; family Lachnospiraceae; genus Dorea; species Dorea sp. AM58-8. Next base: position 203,405 of record NZ_QSDM01000001.1, read on the forward strand.
TGGATGCGACGATCCGCTTCAGTATGTCAGAGATGACGACGGAAGAAGAGATGGACTATACACTTCAGGCACTGCAGGAACTGGTGCCGATGCTTAGAAGATATACGAGACATTAAGAGAAAGGAAATACTATGACATTTCAGACATTTTTATTAAAATACGGAGAAATTGGAATTAAAGGTAAGAACCGTCATCTCTTTGAGGATGCGTTGGTGCGTCAGGTGCGTTACGCACTCAAGGATCTGGACGGAGAATTTGAAGTACACAAGTCACAGGCAAGGATTTATGTAGATTGTGAAGGCGCGTACGATAGTGATGAAGTGATCGAACGTCTGCAGACAGTATTCGGACTGGTAGGTATCTGTCCGGTCGTGCGCAAGCCAGATCAGGGATTTGAACAGTTGAAAAAAGATGTGGTTGCATTCATGGATGAGATGTATCCGGACAAGAATATCACATTTAAGGTAGAAGCGAGAAGAAGCAGAAAGAGTTATCCGCTGAACTCTATGGAGATTAACTGCAAAGCAGGAGAAGCGGTGCTGGATGCATTTCCAGAGATCCGCGTGGATGTACACAAGCCAGATGTACTGCTTCACATTGAAGTGCGCAATGAGATCTATATTTATTCACAGATCATTCCGGGACCTGGTGGAATGCCGGTTGGAACCAATGGAAAAGCAATGCTTCTGTTATCTGGTGGAATCGACAGTCCGGTAGCAGGATATATGATCTCAAAACGAGGCGTAGGTCTGGAGGCAACTTATTTCCATGCACCGCCGTACACCAGTGAACGCGCAAAGCAGAAAGTTGTAGACCTAGCGGCAATCGTGGCAAGATATGCCGGACCAATCAAACTGAATGTGGTTAACTTTACGGATATTCAGTTATATATTTACGATCAGTGTCCACATGATGAGCTGACCATTATCATGCGTCGTTATATGATGAAGATCGCGCAGCATTTTGCAGAAGAAAGCGGATGTCTGGGACTGATCACAGGTGAGAGTATCGGTCAGGTGGCAAGCCAGACCATGCAGAGTCTTGCGGCTACCAATGAAGTATGTACGATGCCGGTATACCGTCCGCTGATCGGATTTGATAAACAGGAGATTGTAGAAGTGTCTGAGAAGATTGGAACTTATGAGACATCGATCCAGCCGTTCGAGGACTGTTGCACTATCTTTGTGGCGAAACATCCGGTAACCAAACCGAATATCAATATTATCAAGAAGTCAGAGGAGAAGCTTGCTGAGAAAATCGATGAGCTTGTTCAGACGGCAATTGATACTGTAGAAGTAATAGAAGTGCGTCGTTCTTAGACGGCGCACTTCTTAAAAATGCCATGGTTGCGAGAGCGTGAAGCATGTAGCAATCCGCAGGCATTATTAATTATAATATTATTATAACAACATGATAATGGATTAGATGAGATAATCTTTCAGAGAGTCGAGGATCTTGTCCACGTTCTCATCTGTGTGGATGTTCAGTGTGATCGGCTTGGTTAAGTCCAAACTGAAGATACCCATGATAGATTTAGCGTCAACGACATATCTTCCGGAAACCAGATCGAATTCATTATCAAACTTGGTGACTTCATTGACAAATGATTTCACCTTTGCAAGAGTATCTGTATCGAAAGAAATCTGTACAGTTTTCATTCTTGTTACCTCCTTTTGTATGTGGAAATGTCGAAAAAATGTCATATATGTCTTATCTGTGGCATCTGACATTCTATAAACATATTAAAAGGCGTCAGTAGAAAAGTCAAGGAGAAACTAATTATGAGAAAAGCAGCACTTCATAACCTTGGATGCAAGGTGAATGCTTATGAAACCGAGGCAATGCAGGAGATGCTGGAGCAGAACGGTTATGAGATCGTGCCTTTTGCAGAGGGCGCAGATGTGTATGTGATCAATACATGTACGGTTACCAACATGGCTGACCGCAAATCCAGACAGATGCTCCACAGAGCCAGAAAAATGAATCCGAATGCAGTAGTCGTAGCTGCGGGTTGTTATGTGCAGGCGCAGGGCGCGAAAGCGGATGACTGCATTGACATTATCATCGGTAATAATAAAAAGAAAGATCTCATCGCAATCCTGGATGAGCATTTTGCTAAAATAGAAGAAAAAGAACCACAGGTAGAGTTGATTGACATTGCACATACCCATGAATATGAGGAAATGCGTGTGTCCAGACAGGCAGAACATACCAGAGCCAATGTAAAGGTACAGGACGGATGCAACCAGTTCTGTTCTTACTGCATTATCCCGTATGCCAGAGGACGGGTGCGCAGCCGTAAAATGGAGGACGTGCTTGCGGAGGTGCACACACTGGCGTCCAATGGGTATCAGGAGATCGTATTGACCGGAATCCATCTCAGTTCTTATGGTATTGATACCGGGGAAAATCTGCTGGAACTGATCCGTGCCGTACATCAGGTGGAAGGAATCCTGCGTATTCGTCTGGGTTCGTTGGAGCCGCGTATTATTACCAGAGAATTCGCAGAGGGGATAGCGGCACTTCCGAAGATGTGTCCGCATTTCCATCTGTCTTTGCAGAGTGGATGTAATACAACTTTGAAGCGGATGAACCGCAGATATACAGCAGAAGAATACTATGAGAAATGCGAACTGTTGAGAGAGGTTTTTGATCATCCTGCGCTTACAACTGATGTGATCGTAGGATTCCCGGGTGAGACGGAAGAAGAGTTCCGGGAGTCAAAGGCATTTCTGGAGAAAGTGAACTTCTATGAGACACACATTTTCAAATATTCCAGACGTCAGGGCACTAAGGCAGCCGAGATGAAGGATCAGGTACCGGAGCCTGTGAAAACTGAGCGCAGCAATCAGCTGATCGCTCTTGGCAAGGTAAATAAAAAGGCATTTGAAGACCGCCTGATCGGACAGACAGTAGAAGTCCTTATGGAAGAGGAGATTCAGCGCGACAGTGAGACGTGGCAGATCGGACATACGAGAGAGTATGTGAAAGTTGGACGAAAAACGGAAGAAAATCTTGCAAATCAGTTAATAAATGTAGAAATCGAAAATCGTTCGCAAATAATTGATTGAATTTTATAATGGATTCATGTAGAATAAAGTTGAAGTATTTCGAGAGGACGTGAGTATATGAAAGATTTAACCAACACACAGTTTTTTCAGGTAGAAAGCGGTCCGCAGATTCAGGCAAAAGATATTCTTGAGATCGTGTATGAAGCACTGAGCGAGAAAGGCTATAATCCTGTGAATCAGATCGTAGGATATATTATGTCAGGAGATCCTACTTATATCACAAGTTATAATGGAGCCAGAAGCCTGATTATGAAGATGGAGCGGGACGAGTTAGTAGAAGAGATGCTGAAGACGTATATCAAGCATTTCGGATGGGAAGAATAGTATATGAGAATTATGGGGCTTGATTACGGATCGAAGACGGTCGGTGTAGCTATGAGCGATCCGCTTGGAATCACGGCACAGGCGGTCGAGACGATCTGGAGGAAGGACGAGAATAAGCTGCGCAAAACCTGTGCGCGGATTGAAGAACTGATCAATGAGTATGAGGTGGAGCGGATTGTTCTCGGACTTCCGAAGCACATGAATAATGATCTGGGAGAGAGAGCACAGAAGGCTCTCGCGTTCGGAGAGATGGTAAAGCGCCGTACAGGGCTGGAAGTCGTGATGTGGGACGAGCGTCTCACGACAGTGGAAGCAGAGCGTACTTTGATCGAGAATAATGTAAGACGTGAGAACCGTAAGCAGTATATTGATAGGATTGCCGCGGTTTTTATTTTGCAGGGATACCTGGATTCGATTGGATAATTTTCGATAAGATAATTAGAACAGAGGTGAAGTGTCGGATGGAAAAGATTACGATGTTATCAGATGAGAATGGAGAAGAACTGGAATTTTATGTACTGGAACAGACAAAGGTTAATGGAGTGACATACATTCTGGTGACAGATTCTGAATATGGGGATGCGGAATGTACGATATTAAAGGATACATCCGATGCAGAGGATAAGGACTGCGTGTTTGAATTCGTAGAAGACGACGTGGAAATGAACGCTGTATTTAAGATATTTGAGGAGTTGTTGGAGGACGTAGACATCGAAAGGTAGCGTGCTATGGCGATAAGTCAGGAAGAGTTTAAGAAACTACTGAAAGAAAAAGGGTTAAAAGTGACTAATCAGAGGTTGCTTGTATTAGAAGTACTTGCGGATCATCGTGACACTCATATGACTGCAGAGGACATTTATGACCTGGTAAAGGAAGACTATCCGGAGATTGGTCTTGCAACAATCTACCGGACATTACAGTTGCTGCTGAATATGCAGTTAGTGGATCGTATTAATTTGGATGATGGGTGTATCAGGTATGAGATTGGTGACCAGCTGAACGGGGAATTAAAGCATCACCATCATCATCTGATATGTAATATATGTGGAAAGGTTCTTCCGTTTCGACATGACCTTTTGGACGATTTGGAGCGTCAGATTGAGGAAGAAACGGGATTCCATGTGTTAGATCATGAATTAAAATTTTACGGCCAGTGTAAAGAATGTCTGAAGAAAGATCAGGATCAGATGTAATAACACATGGAGGTGTAAAGTTTGAAGAAAGGGAAAAACGGAAAATTGCGAATCATTCCGCTCGGAGGTCTTGAGAAGATCGGAATGAACATCACTGCCTTCGAATTCGGAGACAGTATTGTTGTTGTGGATTGCGGACTGGCATTCCCAGAGGACGATATGCTGGGGATCGATCTGGTAATCCCGGATATTACTTATCTGAAAGACAACATTAAGAAAGTTAAGGGCTTTGTGATTACCCATGGACACGAAGACCATATTGGCGCATTGTCGTATGTATTGAAGGAAATTAACCTGCCAATCTATGCGACAAAGCTTACGATGGGTATTATCGAAAAGAAGCTGGCTGAGCATAATCTGCTCCGCTCTACCCGCAGAAAGGTAGTAAAGCATGGACAGTCTATCATGTTGGGACAGTTTCGTATTGAATTTATTAAGACAAACCACAGTATTCAGGATGCATCAGCACTTGCAATCTATTCGCCGGCAGGTATTGTGATTCACACAGGAGACTTTAAGGTAGACTACACACCGGTATTTGGTGATGCGATTGATCTGCAGCGTTTTGCTGAGATTGGTAAGAAAGGTGTACTGGCACTCATGTCAGACAGTACCAATGCAGAGCGAAAGGGCTTCACGCAGTCTGAGCGTACCGTGGGATATACCTTTGATCATTTATTTGCGGAGTACAAGGATACCCGTATTATTATTGCAACATTTGCATCTAACGTAGACCGTGTGCAGCAGATCATCAACTCTGCTTACAAATACGGACGTAAGGTTGTAGTTGAAGGACGAAGCATGGTTAATATTATTGCTACGGCACAGGAACTTGGCTATCTCAAGGTTCCGGACAGAACTTTGATCGAGATCGATCAGCTTAAGAATTACCCGCCGGAGAAGACAGTACTGATCACGACGGGAAGTCAGGGAGAGTCTATGGCTGCACTGTCCAGAATGGCAGCGGATATTCACCGCAAGATTACCATTATGCCGAATGATACAGTTATCTTCAGTTCCAATCCGATACCGGGTAATGAAAAATCCGTTTCCCGTGTCATCAACGAACTGTCAGAAAAAGGCGCGAATGTCATTTTCCAGGATGCACATGTATCCGGACATGCCTGCCAGGAAGAACTGAAGTTGATCTACTCTCTGGTAAAACCGAAATATGCAGTACCGATCCATGGTGAATACCGTCACAGAAAGGCGAATGCCAAACTGGCTGAGTCGCTTGGCATTCCGAAGGAGAACATCTTCATGCTGCAGTCCGGTGATGTACTGGAGGTAAGCGAAGAAGAGGCTAAGGTTGTAGATAAGGTACACACAGGCGAGGTTCTGGTAGACGGACTTGGAGTCGGTGATGTTGGTAATATCGTACTGCGTGATCGTCAGCATCTGGCAGAAGATGGTATCCTGATTGTTGTGATGACGCTGGAAAAGGGTACCAATCAGTTGCTTGCAGGCCCGGATATTGTATCCAGAGGTTTCGTATATGTAAGAGAATCAGAAGGTCTGATGGAAGACGCCAGACACGTATTGGAAGAAGCGCTTGGCAATTATCTGGGACGTCAGAAGAATGCAGACTGGAGCAAGATCAAGCTTGTTGTCCGCGATACGATGAATGAATTTATCTGGAAGCGTACCAAGAGAAGACCGATGATCCTTCCGATCATTATGGATGTATAGAAATGATAGTAGATGAAAGAATGGTGACTTATATCCATTCGCTGGAGACGCCGGAAAATTCTCTGCTGGAGGAGATTGAAAAAGAGGCACTGGATACCTATGTGCCGATTATCCGGAAAGAGACCAAGAGCTTTTTGAAGACATTGATTACCATGAACCATCCGATGAACATATTGGAAGTCGGTACGGCGGTTGGTTTTTCAGCACTTGTTATGAGTGAATATGCTCCGGCAGGATGTAAGATTACTACAATTGAGAATTATGATAAACGAATCCCGATTGCCCGCGAGAATTTCAAGAGGGCAGGGAAAGAATCGGACATTACCCTGTTAGAGGGGGATGCGCTGGAAGTTATGAAGGGGCTTGCGGGCCCCTATGACTTTGTATTTATGGATGCGGCAAAGGGACAGTATATCCATTATCTCCCAGAGGTCACAAGACTTCTTTCGGAGGGCGGCGTGCTGGTCTCTGACAATGTACTTCAGGACGGAGATGTGATTGAGTCCAGATATGCGGTCGAACGCAGAAACCGGACGATCCACAGCCGTATGCGGGAGTATTTATTTGAGCTGAAACACAGTGATATCTATGAGACATCTATCCTTCCGTTGGGAGATGGAATTGCACTTAGCGTAAAGCGCAGAACGTCCGAGAAGTAACAGATACAGATAGTACAGTGAGGAAAGAAAAATGAGCAGACATCCGGAATTATTGATTCCAGCCAGCAGTCTGGAAGTATTAAAAACAGCAGTTATATTTGGTGCTGATGCGGTATATATCGGCGGAGAAGTCTTTGGACTACGTGCTAAGGCGAAGAATTTCAGCCATGACGATATGAAAGAAGGAATCGCATTTGCACACGAGCATGGCGTGCGTGTCCATGTAACGGTCAATATTCTGGCACATAACCGGGATCTTGAAGGCGTGCGGGAATATTTGAAAGAACTGAAAGAGTTAGGACCGGATGCATTGATTATTGCCGATCCGGCAATTTTTGAGATGGCAAAGGAGATCTGCCCTGAGATTGAGCGACATGTCAGTACACAGGCGAATAATACGAACTATGGCACTTATCAGTCTGGTGGAAGCAGGGAGCAAAGCGTGTGGTATCTGCCAGAGAACTGTCGCTGGCAGAGATCAAAGAGATCCGTGCCAATATCCCAGAAGAGATGGAGATTGAAAGCTTTATTCATGGAGCAATGTGCATTTCCTATTCCGGAAGATGCCTGCTGAGCAATTACTTTACCGGAAGGGATGCCAACCAGGGAGCCTGCACCCATCCGTGCCGATGGAAATATGCAGTCGTGGAAGAGACCAGACCAGGCGAGTATATGCCTGTCTATGAAAATGAACGAGGCACCTACATTTTCAATTCCAAGGACTTGTGCATGATCGAACACATTCCGGAATTGATCGATGCAGGAATCGATAGCTTTAAGATTGAAGGTCGTATGAAGACAGCTCTTTATGTGGCGACTGTTGCGAGAACTTATCGCAAAGCGATTGATGATTATCTGGAAGATCCGGAACTTTACCGCAAGAATATGCCATGGTATCTGGATCAGATCAGTAATTGTACGTACAGACAGTTCACGACCGGATTCTACTTTGGCAGACCGGATGATGAAGCACAAATTTACGACAGCAATACCTATGTAAGAGAGTATACGTATCTGGGGATTATCGGCGGAGAGCGGGACGGGATGTACCGCATCGAACAGCGCAACAAGTTCTCGGTAGGAGAGACGATCGAGTTGATGAAGCCAAACGGAGATAACATCGAAGTGACGGTGAAGAAGATCATAGACGAGGATGGCAATGAGCAGGAGAGCGCACCACATCCAAAGCAGGTGCTGTATATTGATCTGGGAGGTCATGCTGACCAGTATGACATTTTGAGAAGAAAAGAAGACTAACGCAGATAACGCTGCGGTCCTAGAAATAGGGCCGCAGCTTTTCTATTGCGCTTTTTTCAATACGGGAGACGTAGGAGCGGGAGATGCCAAGCTCTGCAGCAATTTCCCGCTGGGTGTATTCAGCCTCATTATAGAGTCCATAGCGCATTTTCAGTACTGTCCGTTCTCTGGGAGAAAGCTGAGATTCCAGCTTGGAATAAAGAAGTTTGATATCGTCCTTGAGGACGGCTTTTTTGTAAGCATCATCGGTATGAGAATCGATAATATCAAAGATACGGATTTCATTACCTTCCCGGTCGATACCGATTGGCTCATACAGAGAAATGTCACGAAAGTATTTCTTCTTGCTTCTAAGATGCATCAGAATTTCATTTTCGATACACCTTGCAGCGTAGGTTCCAAGCCTGACATTTTTGTCGGAATTGAAGGTAACCACAGATTTGAACAGACCGATTGTGCCGATGGATAGAAGATCTTCGGTGTCTTCGCCAAGCGTCTGATACTTTTTGACGATATGCGCAACCAGCCGGAGATTATGCTCGATCAGGATGTGCTTGGCTTCAAGGTCTCCTTCGGTATATTTTTGCAGATAATACTGTTCTTCGGCAGCTGTTAGGGGAGGAGGAAAAGATTTCACAGTGAGCACCTGACCGCATTTTTACTTACAGTTTATGTGGAAATGGGAGGATTTGTGCTTTTCCATAAAAAGATAAGTGGTGTAGAATATTTTGCTAAGGGAAAGCTGTTATTAGGAGCGTGTATACATGTATCTATTGCGTGAAAGATGATTATGTATGCGAAATTGGAATATTTGAGTATAATTCTTTAGAAAATGTATTAACGGCATTTGAAGCATTTTAGAAAAATACGAGATAAAATAAATCGCTCTGTGGTGACCTGACCAGGTTGCCGTGGGGCGATTTATTATGCAAATCTACTGAAATTTCACATTTCTTAAAAATCGTATTGACGAGTTAACGTAAGAATAGTATAAATGTAACTACGAATACTGATTATGACAACTCGAAAAACGGTAAAATATAGAAGGAGAGATGCGATTGAGTTTCAGTAGAGTATTATCGGCGGCAATGTGTGGCATGGAAGTCATACCGGTGCAGGTAGAAGCTGACGTGAGTAACGGACTGCCGTTGTTTCATATGGTCGGTTATCTGGGAGCAGAAGTGCGGGAGGCGGAGGAACGTGTCCGTACGGCAATCCAGAATGCCTGTGCTGCTTTGCCACCCAAACGAATGGTGATTAATCTGTCGCCGGGCAATGTGAGAAAGCGTGGGACATCGTATGATCTGCCGATTGCACTGGCGGTGTTAGCTGCGGCAGGTTTATTACAGCAGGAATGTCTGGAACAAGTGATGGCAGTGGGCGAACTGGGCTTAGACGGCAGTGTGCAGGGGATTCCTGGGGTGCTTGCAATTGCTGCAAAGGCGAAGGAACAGCAGGTGAGATGTCTGGTTGTTCCGTCTGCCAATGAACGGGAAGCAAGGCTTGTGGAAGGAGTGTGCGTCTGTGGTATTAAATCTCTGGGCGAGATATTTCGACAATTGCTTCAAGGTGAAACCATTGGATGTATCAAAAAGACAGATACACTATTCGAGAGAGAAGTGGTTGCAGGACAGGGAGATTTTGCGGACATTTCCGGACAGTCTGGCATGAAACGCGCTGCAGAGATCGCGGTGGCCGGCAGACATAATCTGTTGATGGTGGGACCACCGGGCAGTGGCAAGTCTATGATAGCCAAAAGGATTCCTACGATATTTCCGGCTCTTACCAGAGAAGAGAGCCTTAGGATTACCAAAGTATATAGTGTAGCAGGGATGATTAAGTCAGAGCAGCCATTGGTCATGGAACGCCCGTTTCGTGAGGTGAATCAGACAGTGACAAAGGCGGCATTGTTAGGGGGAGGAGCCTGGCCCAAACCCGGTGAACTTACACTCGCCAGTGGAGGTGTGCTGTTTTTGGATGAGCTGGCGGAATTTAAGCGATCTGTACTTGAGGTGTTGCGTCAGCCATTGGAGGAACGGGAAGTGCGGATTGTCAGAAATCATGGCGTGATCATTTATCCGGCAGATGTGATGCTGGTGGCAGCCATGAATCCGTGTCCCTGCGGATATTTTTCTGATCTGAATAAGTGTACATGTACGATATCCCAGATTCGACAGTATCAGGGGAAAATCAGCTATCCGTTCCTTAGTAGGATGGATATCTGTGCAGAGGTACAAGGTGTGGCTTATGAAGATCTGGAGAGGGAAGAACTGGCAGAAAGCTCGGCAGCTATTCGACGAAGGATTGAAAAAGCAAGAAAACGTCAGATGGATCGAGCGGAGAATGGAGAGTTTGTGTATAATGCAGAACTTTCCGGGGAACGTCTGATCAGAGACTGTGAACTTGGAAGGGCAGAAAAGAGAATGATGAGGCAGGCTTATGACAGATTTTCATTAAATGCGAGAACCTATCATAAAGTATTAAAGGTAGCACGTACAATTGCAGATTTGGAAGGAGAAGAACGCATAGGGATAGCGCATTTGCAGGAGGCACTTGTTTACCGAAGTATGGATAAGAAGTATTGGGGAAGAGTATGAGAGATACGGAAGAATATAAGTATGAATGGTGGCTTGCCGGAATGCGACCATTGACGGACGATAAGAAGCGTGCGCTGGTGGAACACTGGGGCAGTGCCAGAGAAGTGTATAATGGGATATATTATATAGAAGAAAGACAGAAAAAGCAGCTCCATTTTTTGAAAGCAGAGGAGATTGACCGTTTGCAGAACTGGGCAAGAATGCAGGATGTAGAGGAACTTTATGAACAGGGTCAGAGACTTGGAGTACGCCTTGTTACCTGGTTTGACGAAGCGTATCCGAAGAGACTCAAAAATCTGATCAAGATGCCTTATGGGATCTACGTAAAGGGAAAACTACCGGCGGAAGACAGACCGACAGCAGCCATCGTGGGTGCTAGGAGATGTACGCCTTATGGGGAAGAATTGTCAATCATCCATGCAGAGAATCTGGCGCTTGCCGGAGTGCAGGTGATCAGCGGTATGGCAAGAGGGATAGACAGCATCTCGCAACGTGCAGCCATTGAGGCAGGGGGAGAGTCTTATGGCGTGCTTGGATGTGGCGTGGACGTATGCTATCCGAAAGAGAATAAAGGACTTTACATAGATCTGCAGAAGCATGGGGGCATTCTGTCAGAGCTTCCACCGGGGACAGCACCGCTGCGGGAATATTTTCCAGCCAGAAATCGCATGATCAGCGGGCTTGCGGACATGATATTGGTAATGGAGGCAAAAGAAAAGAGCGGATCTCTTATCACGGCAGCATTTGCATTGGATCAGGGAAAGACGATTTATGCACTTCCGGGACCGGTCACCAGTGAGCTCAGTAAGGGGTGTAACAGGATCATCAGTGACGGTGCAGTTCCGCTTCTGAGCCCGAAATACCTGCTGGAACAGGAAGACCTTAAATTGTTAAAAAATCATACAAATTCACCTTCTGATCGGGTGAAAAATGAAAAAGTGCTTGAAAGTCCAGAAAAATTGTTGTATGCTACCGTTGGTTTGTTTCCAAAGAGCCTGGATACATTGCAGGCGGAAAGCGGGATGAAACGAACAGATATGGTTCATGCCCTTGTGTCTTTGGAAATGAAAGGATATATCAGAGAGATATCCAGAAATCATTTTGTAAAAGCATAAAAGCGTTCTGAACGCATGAAATTAAAGGAGTATAGATAATATGGCGCATTATTTGGTAATTGTGGAGTCGCCTACAAAGGTTAAAACAATTAAAAAATTCCTTGGAAGCAATTATACAGTTATGGCATCAAACGGACATGTAAGAGACCTGCCAAAGAGTCAGCTTGGTATTGATGTGGAGCATGACTATGAGCCGAAGTATATTACAATCCGTGGTAAGGGGGAGATATTGGCAGAGCTTCGTAAAGAAGTAAAGAAAGCAGATAAAGTATATCTCGCAACTGACCCGGACCGCGAGGGAGAAGCTATTTCATGGCATCTAATGCATGCGCTGAAATTAGAGAATAAAAAGACATATCGTATTACATTTAATGAGATTACGAAAAATGCGGTTAAGTCTTCTATTAAGAATGCACGTGAGATTGATATGAATCTGGTAGATGCACAGCAGGCACGCCGTGCTCTTGACCGTGTGGTAGGTTACCGCATCAGTCCGCTTCTGTGGGCAAAGGTGAAAAGGGGCTTGAGTGCGGGACGTGTGCAGTCAGTTGCACTTCGTATCATTGCCGATCGTGAGGAAGAGATTAACGCATTTATCCCGGAAGAGTACTGGAGTCTTGATGCCTGTCTTAAGGTGAAAGGCGAGCGTAAGCCGCTGACAGCCAAGTTCTATGGCACTGCTGATGAGAAGATGACCATTCATTCGGAAAAAGAAGTGAATCAGATCCTTGCGGAGCTTGAACATGAAGATTATTATGTGGAAAATGTTAAAAAGGGAGAACGTCTGAAGAAAGCACCGGTTCCGTTTACCACAAGTACGATGCAGCAGGAAGCTTCGAATGCGTTGAACTTTGCCACTCAGAAGACCATGCGCATTGCGCAGCAGCTATACGAAGGTATTACGATCAAAGGCAGTGGAACCGTAGGTCTGATCACATATCTTCGTACGGATTCTACCCGTATTTCAGAAGAGGCAGATGCACTTGCAAAGTCTTATATTGCTGAGAATTACGGAGAAGAATATGTTGGAAGCGGCAGCACAACAGCAAAAGATGATAAGAAGATTCAGGATGCACATGAGGCTATCCGACCAACAGATATTACCAGAACACCTGCTATGGTAAAAGAGTCATTGTCAAGAGACCAGTTCCGACTTTATCAGCTGATCTGGAAACGATTTGTGGCAAGCCGCATGAAGGCAGCAAAATATGAAACTACTTCGGTTAAGATTGGCGCAGGGAAATATCGGTTTACGGTAGCTGCATCTCGGATCGTGTTTGAAGGATTCCGTTCGGTATATGTAGAGTCCGGAGAAGAGAAACCTGAAAATAATGTACTGCTCAAGTCATTAGATAAGGATTCAGAGCTGTCTTGTGATCATTTTGATAAGAAGCAGCATTTCACACAGCCGCCGGCACATTATACAGAGGCATCCCTGGTGCGCAAGCTGGAAGAACTTGGTATCGGACGCCCAAGTACCTATGCGCCAACCATTTCTACCATTATTGCCAGAAGATATGTGGCAAAAGAAGGTAAGAATCTGTATATGACAGAGATTGGTGAAGTGGTCAATAATATTATGAAAGAGTCCTTCCCGGCAATTGTGGATGTGAATTTCACAGCCAATATGGAAGGTCTGTTGGACTGCGTGGCTGAAGGAAAAGTGGAATGGAAATCTGTTATCGAGAATTTCTATCCAGATCTGGAAGCAGCCGTTAAGAAGGCTGAAAAGGAACTGGAAAGCGTCAAGATAGAGGATGAAGTTACGGATGTAATCTGTGAAGAATGTGGTCGTAATATGGTAGTTAAATATGGGCCACACGGTAAATTTTTGGCGTGTCCTGGATTCCCGGACTGCCGCAATACGAAACCTTATCTGGAAAAGGTGGGTGTTGCATGTCCGAAATGTGGTAAGGAGATTGTATATCGCAAGACAAAAAAGGGCAGACGATATTACGGATGCGAAGGTTATCCGGAATGCGATTTTATGTCATGGCAGAAACCATCTGAGAAAAAATGTCCGAAGTGTGGAGGGTACATGCTGGAAAAAGGCAATAAGCTTGTCTGTGCGGATGAACAGTGCGGCTATGTAGAACAAAAAAGTAGTGATAACTAGTAATTTTCAGTAGACTTTAGTTTAATTCCGAAAATTCAGAAAAATATACAAATTACAACTCTTTATAGTTGAAATTGATACAATTGTGTGCTACTATATCCAATATAAGGAAGGTGATATGAATGGGCGTGCAATTGCTAGATAAAACTAGAAAGATTAACAAATTACTGCACAATAATAACTCCAGTAAAGTGGTCTTTAATGATATCTGCCGCGTATTGACAGATATTCTGGATTCCAATGCACTGGTAATCAGTAAAAAGGGCAAAGTGCTTGGTATCGGATGTTGCAAGGGTGTTGGTATCATCACGGAGCTTCTTCGCGGAGAAGTGGGAGCGTTTATTGACGAGATGCTGAATGAGAGACTTCTAGGCATCCTGTCTACCAAAGAGAATGTCAATCTGGAGACTCTTGGATTTTCTGAAGAAGTGGCGAAGAGTTATCAGGCATTGATCACACCAATCGAAATTGCCGGTGAGAGACTTGGAACCCTGTTTATATACAAACAGGAATCAGAGTATGAGATTGATGACATTATTCTCAGTGAGTATGGTACTACAGTTGTAGGTTTGGAGATGCTCCGTTCTGTAAATGAGGAGAGTGCAGAGGAAAGCAGAAAGGAACAGATTGTACAGTCTGCGATCAGTACACTGTCTTTCTCGGAACTGGAAGCTATTATTCATATTTTTGAAGAATTGGATGGAACCGAAGGTATTCTGGTAGCAAGTAAGATTGCTGACAGAGTGGGGATTACCAGATCAGTTATCGTTAATGCACTTCGTAAGTTTGAAAGTGCGGGCGTGATCGAGTCTCGTTCATCAGGTATGAAAGGTACTTACATCAAAGTTGTGAATGATCATGTATTTTCAGAACTGGAACGTATAAAAGCTGAAAAAGAAAAATAAGTATAAGGGTATCGGGCAACTGATACCTTTTACTGTTTCTGGAAAAGGAGGCGGCAGAGAGATGTGTGAAGGATGCTCAGCAGAGCTCCAGATGAAGCAGATGATCCTCGAAGACGGAGTGATGGAAGATCGGATACATTACTGTAAAGTATTATTCGGTAATGAAGATCAGGAGACGTTAAAGATGCTTCTCCGAGGCGAAGAGGTAGATGTGATTTCTCTGGATGCAGTATATAACTGCAAGCTGACCGATGGTGAGAATGTAGAAGAATGCGATGGCATGGTCCTGGAACGCTATCTGGGGGATGAAGGGAATATTCTGATATTTCAGATTGAAAATGGATTTTATAAAAATAGTCTAAACTAAATAAAGTGTGTTGACAAAATAAAGAGAGAGTGCTATTTTATATCTAGAAAGTTTTTAGCACTCTCTTTTTGTGAGTGCTAACAGATAAATGAACTTTATTGAAGGAGGAATATAAAATGAAGTTAGTACCATTAGGAGACAGAGTTGTGTTGAAGCAGCTGGTTGCAGAAGAGACTACAAAGTCAGGTATTGTATTACCGGGACAGACAAAAGAGAAACCGCAGCAGGCAGAGATTATTGCAGTAGGACCTGGTGGAGTTATAGATGGCAAAGAAGTTGAGATGCATGTAGAGCCTGGACAGAAGGTTATTTATTCTAAATATGCAGGCACAGATGTAGAAGTAGATGAAGAAACATATATTATCGTTAAACAGAGCGATATTCTTGCAATTGTAGAATAAGGAGGAATTAATCATGGCAAAGGAAATCAAATATGGACATGACGCCAGAACGGCACTGGAAGCTGGTGTGAATCAGCTGGCTGATACAGTAAGAGTAACATTAGGACCAAAAGGACGTAACGTAGTACTTGGTAAGTCTTTTGGCGCGCCGCTCATTACAAATGATGGTGTTACGATCGCAAAAGATATTGAACTGGAAGATGAATTCGAGAACATGGGTGCGCAGCTCATTCGTGAAGTCGCATCTAAGACTAATGACGTAGCAGGTGACGGTACTACTACAGCTACTGTACTTGCACAGGCAATGGTTAACGAAGGTATGAAGAACCTGGCAGCAGGTGCTAATCCGATCGTACTTCGTAAAGGTATGAAGAAAGCAACTGATGTAGCAGTAGAAGCTATCAAAGAGATGTCAAGCAAGGTTACAGATAAGCAGCAGATTGCGAGAGTTGCAGCTGTTTCTTCTTGTGATGATGAAGTAGGACAGATGGTTGCAGACGCTATGGAAAAGGTATCTAACGATGGCGTTATCACAATTGAAGAGTCTAAGACAATGCATACAGAGCTTGACCTGGTAGAAGGTATGCAGTTCGATCGTGGATATATTTCAGCTTACATGGCTAATGATATGGAGAAAATGATTGCTACACTGGATGATCCATACATTCTGATTACAGATAAGAAGATTACAAACATTCAGGATATTTTACCATTACTTGAGCAGATCGTACAGTCTGGTGCTAAACTGCTTATCATCGCAGAAGATATCGAAGGAGAGGCTCTTACAACTCTGATCGTTAACAAACTGCGTGGTACATTCAGCGTTGTAGGTGTTAAGGCTCCGGGTTATGGTGACAGAAGAAAAGAGATGCTGAAAGATATCGCTACACTGACAGGTGGTCAGGTGATTTCTGAAGAATTAGGACTTGATCTGAAAGATGCTACGATCGATCAGCTTGGTCGCGCTAAGTCTGTTAAGGTTGAAAAGGAAAGCACAGTTATTGTAGATGGTATGGGCGAGAAAGATGCAATTGAGGCTCGAGTTGCTCAGATCAGAACTCAGATTGAAGAGACTACATCTGATTTCGACAGAGAAAAATTACAGGAAAGACTTGCAAAACTTGCAGGTGGCGTAGCTGTTATCCGTGTTGGAGCTGCTACAGAAACAGAGATGAAAGAAGCTAAGCTTCGTATGGAAGATGCTCTTGCAGCTACAAAGGCGGCAGTAGAAGAAGGAATTATCGCAGGTGGTGGATCTGCTTACATTCACGCTTCTAAGAAGGTTGCTAAGCTTGCTGAGACTCTGGCTGGTGATGAGAAGACAGGAGCTAACATTATCCTGAAAGCTCTGGAAGCACCTTTGTTCCATATTTCTGCTAATGCAGGACTCGAAGGCGCGGTTATTATTAATAAAGTAAGAGAGCAGGAGCCAGGTATTGGATTCGATGCATACAAAGAAGAGTATGTAGATATGGTTAAGGAAGGAATCCTTGATCCGGCTAAGGTTACAAGAAGTGCTTTGCAGAATGCTACAAGTGTAGCATCTACACTGCTGACAACAGAATCTGTTGTAGCTAACATCAAAGAAGATACTCCGGCTATGCCGGCAGCACCTGGCGGAATGGGTATGATGTAATCACGGATGATTCTGTGTGAGGAAAACTCCCTTAGGGGAGTTTTCTTTTTATATATAACGTGGTAGAATATAACTAATTATTCAAGATTTTCTATGTGTCTTGTGATAGAGTACCTGACAGGAGGAAATAAATGGCAGACATATTTGTAGAAAAAATGGTTAAAAAGAAACGAGACGGAAAGGATTTTGCCAGGATTGCACTCTGTGTTCTGCTTGTTGTATTTTCAGCTGTGATGAGTTTGCAAAGTCCGATATTTCTGGCTTTAGTATTGCTGTTTGTGTTGCTTGGACTTCTGGTGATGAGGATCTGCGATGTGGAATATGAATATCAGTATATTAACGGATATTTTGACGTGGACAAGATTTTTCACAAAGAGCACAGAAAGAATATATTTGAGGCAAATATGGTGAATCTGGTGATACTGGCTCCGGAATCAGCAGAAGTATTGAAGAGATATTCTAATGTAAAAGTTTGTGACTTTACCAGTGGATATTCTAATGAACCAGTATATGGCATGATATTTTCCGAGGAAGGCATAATGAAGAAAGTATTGTTTGAGCCGGGAGAAGAGATGTTAGCCGGAATTGCATCACAGGTACCGGGAAAGGTAGTGAAACAATAAAATCTCAGTCAGATTGTACTTTTTTGCAAAAGTAGTTGACAAATTGGTCATGTTTTTTGTAATATGACTGTTAACACATAAAGAGAAAGTGAGGTTTAATCATGGGAACAATTATTGGAGAAGGGATTACATTTGATGATGTGTTACTTGTGCCCGCATATTCAGAGGTGATTCCAAACCAAGTGGATTTGTCCACATACCTGACTAAGAAGATTCGTCTGAATATTCCGATGATGAGTGCTGGTATGGACACAGTTACAGAACACCGTATGGCAATTGCTATGGCACGTCAGGGCGGTATCGGAATCATTCATAAGAATATGTCTATTCAGGAGCAGGCAGAGGAAGTAGATAAGGTTAAGCGATCAGAGAATGGAGTTATTACAGACCCATTTTATCTGTCACCAGAGCATACATTGGCAGATGCCAATGATCTGATGGCCAAGTTCCGTATTTCCGGAGTTCCGATCACAGAGAATGGCAAGTTAGTTGGTATTATTACGAACCGTGATTTGAAATTTGAAGAAGACTTTTCTAAGAAGATCAAAGAGTCTATGACGTCTGAAGGACTGATTACAGCCAAAGAAGGCATTACTCTTGAAGAAGCTAAGAAGATTCTTGCAAAGGCAAGAAAGGAGAAGCTTCCGATCGTTGATGACAACTTTAAGTTAAAAGGTCTCATTACGATTAAAGATATTGAGAAGCAGATTAAATATCCGGATTCTGCAAAGGATGATCAGGGACGTCTGCTCTGCGGAGCGGCTATCGGTATTACTGCAAATTGTCTGGAGCGTGCACAGGAACTTGTGAATGCAAAGGTTGATGTAGTGGTTATGGATTCCGCACATGGGCATTCTGCAAATGTTATCCGTACTGTTGATATGGTTAAGTCTAAGTTTCCGGATCTTCAGGTTATTGCCGGTAATGTGGCAACAGGCGCAGCTGCTGAAGCACTGATTAAGGCAGGCGTAGATGCGGTCAAGGTTGGTATCGGACCTGGCTCTATCTGTACAACACGTATCGTAGCAGGTATCGGTGTACCACAGATTTCAGCAATTATGAATTGCTATGAAGTGGCTGATAAATATGGCATCCCGATCATTGCGGATGGAGGTATCAAGTTCTCAGGGGATATCACGAGGCAATCGCAGCAGGTGCCAACGCATGTATGATGGGAAGCATGTTTGCCGGATGCGATGAGAGCCCTGGAACATTCGAACTTTATCAGGGAAGAAAGTACAAAGTATATCGTGGTATGGGATCCATAGCAGCTATGGAGAATGGAAGCAAAGACCGTTACTTCCAGACAGATGCGAAAAAGCTGGTACCGGAAGGTGTAGAAGGTCGTGTGGCATATAAGGGATCTGTAGAAGATACTGTATTCCAGTTGCTCGGTGGTCTGCGTTCTGGTATGGGATATTGCGGAGCACCTACCATCGAAGCACTGAAACAGAACGGGCAGTTCGTGAAGATTTCAGCGGCATCCCTGAAAGAAAGTCATCCACATGATATTCATATTACAAAAGAAGCACCAAACTACAGCGTGGATGCATAAGAATCAGATTACAGGAAACGGTGGGATATTCCCACCGTTTCTTTAATATTACGAATATTAGGAGAAAAGTATGAAAAAGGATTTTGGAGTAATAAAAGATGGTAAAAGTACGTCATTATATGTATTGAAGAATGATAACGGGTTGGAGATGCATGTGTCTGATTATGGTGCGTCCTGGGTAGCAGCATTGGTCCCAGATGCCAATGGAAAAGTCAGAGATGTTCTGCTGGGATATGATAATGCGGCAGGCTATGAGGCTGGCGGTGAAGCCATTGGCGCAACCGTAGGTCGAGTAGCAAACCGTACCGGTGGAGCAGAATTTGAATTGAATGGAAATGTATATCATCTCAGCAAAAACAAGGGAAATGATAATCTTCATAGCGGTCCTGATGTGTACCAGAAACGCCTCTGGAAGACCTTGGAAGCGGATGACAGACATGTCGTTTTTGAATTGCATAGCCCAGATGAAGATCAGGGATATCCGGGAGCTATGAACGTGAGAGTGACTTATGAACTGAAAGAGGATAATGGTCTCTATATCTCTTATTGTGCAGAGAGTGATGCTGACACTATCTGGAATATGACTAATCATGCATATTTTAATTTGAACGGTCATGAGTCAGGCACGATTCTTGCACATGAACTTCTGGTAAATGCGGATGGATATACAGAAACAGACGAGGGATCCATTCCGACTGGAAGAATCATTCCAGTGGAAGGAACTCCGATGGATTTTCGTGTAAAAAAGGTAATTGGGCGAGATATTGAAGAAAATTATA
This sequence comes from Dorea sp. AM58-8, assembly GCF_003464045.1. Classification (NCBI taxonomy): domain Bacteria; kingdom Bacillati; phylum Bacillota; class Clostridia; order Lachnospirales; family Lachnospiraceae; genus Dorea; species Dorea sp. AM58-8. The sequence continues at coordinate 223,692 of NZ_QSDM01000001.1, forward strand.
AAGCATTGGTTGATGGCAATGGATATGATCACAATTGGACGATTAATGGTGACGGTTTTCGCAAAGCGGCAGAACTTACCGGTAATGAGAGTGGAATTACGATGGAAGTCTATACAGATCGTCCGGGAGTGCAGGTATATGCAGGTAATTACCTGAATGATGAGCAGGGAAAAGCGGGAGCAATCTACGGTAAGCGAAGTGGCATCTGTTTTGAAACACAGAATTATCCGGATGCCATTCATCACAGTGAATTTCCAAATCCGGTGCTTTTGAAAGGTGAGGTTTTAAAAACATCATCGATGTATCGTTTTTTATAAGATAACAGCTTGTGGTGCTATGTAGAGAACGTAAAAGATAAGAAAATCATAAGCAGTAATTTATAAAATGTTTCGAAACATGTGTTACTATGAGTATACAGGAGAAGAAACATGAAGTTTAAGAGACGAAAGAGAAGTTATAAGAAACGTCAGTGTACCCCGAGACAGAGGCAGAACCGTCTCAGAAAGTATATGAAACTGGGGATGGCAGTACTTGGCATCCTCTGCGTGGCATTGGTTGTACTGCGGGTTACAGGCGTAAATCCATTCAAAAGAGCTTATAGTGAAAATGCGGGAGAGGATATTGAAGCAGTGAAGCCTGATATAGATGTGGAACTTCTTACAGAGAACCCTTATTCCAGACCAGGTACTGCAACAGACCAGATTACGGGAATTGTGGTGCACTATACGGCTAATCCGGGATCTACTGCAATGGATAACCGTAATTATTTTGAAGGACTGAAGGACAGTCATATTACGAAAGCAAGTAGTAATTTTGTGGTAGGACTGGATGGTGAGATTGTACAGTGTGTGCCTACCTGGGAAGTAGCGTATGCGTCTAACTCCAGGAATCATGATACGGTATCGATTGAGTGCTGTCATCCGGATGATACAGGAAAGTTCAATGATGCGACATATCGCTCTATGGTTCAGCTCTGTGCGTGGTTATGTTTGAAATTTGACTTGAATGAGAATGATGTGATCCGACATTATGATGTGACAGGAAAGAATTGTCCAAAATATTTTGTAGAAAATGAAGATGCGTGGAAGACATTTCGGAAAGATATCAAAGCCGTTCTTGACAAATAAGCCTGACAAAGGATATACTGAAAATATGTAAAAGGGAGTAACTGACATATCTGTTTGTTGCAGTAGTTGTTATGACAGATATGTTTGCGATGTCGTCAGTACGATGCAGAGCATCCGTATCGCAATGAAATAGTGAGACTTTATTGTACAGTTGTTGTGCAATAAAAGTCTCTTTTTTTGTACAATAAACCGCCATGAATCGTACCTACTCGATTATTATGGCGAGTTTACAGGAGAAGTGTTTAAATCTTTGTGAGGATGCACATGCTTTGGACAGACAGAGAAAGGAGACAGACTATGCTTACATCAAAACAAGCACAGGAAAATCAGAAAAGGTATGGTATGAACGAAATCAGAGAAAAAAAGAAACTTAGTATTCCGCGAGTGTTTCTGGAACAGTATAAAGATTTTCTGGTAATCATTCTGATCGTATCTGCAGCTATATCAGGACTTCTGGGTGATATTAAGAGCAGTATCGTGATTCTCGTGGTGATTACAATGAATGCGATTCTGGGAACTGTACAGACAATCAAAGCAGAACAGTCAATTAATAGCCTTGCTGAACTTTCTGCACCAGAGGCAACCGTTTTTCGGGACGGTGAGGTAAACAAAATCCCAGCGTCGGAAGTAACAATGGAGGACGAGGTGATTTTGGAGGCTGGTGACAGAGTTCCGGCAGACGAAGACTTCTGAGATGCATGGATCTGAAGATTGATGAGAGTATGTTGACGGGAGAAAGTCTTCCGGCAGAAAAAACTCTGGATAAAGCTGCGATTGGAAATTCACTGGGAGATCAGACCGATCGTGTATTTGCCGGAAGTTTTGTTACAGCTGGAAGAGGAACATTTCTGGTGACAGAAATCGGTATGCAGACTGAAATGGGAAAGATTGCAGGACTTTTGGATGAAGCGGCAGAGAAAAAAAGTCCGTTGCAGAAAAGTCTTGATGAATTTGGAAAGAAGCTGTCTGTAGTAATTCTTGTGTTCTGTGGCATCTTGTTTGGCGTCAGTGTATGGCGTGGTGAGGGGATTGCAGACGCATTTCTTTTTGCAGTAGCATTGGCAGTGGCTGCGATACCGGAAGCGTTAAGTTCTATTGTGACAATTGTGTTATCCATGGGAACAGGCGAGATGGCAAAAGAACATGCCATTGTCCGAAAACTTCATGCAGTAGAAGGTCTTGGCAGAGTATCTGTAATCTGTTCAGACAAAACAGGAACACTTACCCAGAATAAAATGACGGTAGAAGCCTGCTATGCAGATGGAAAAGATATGTCATTAGAATATGAGAAGACCAGACAGCTGCCGGAATTTCAAAAATTAATGATATATAGTGTGTTATGTAATGATGCGGTCTGTACAGAGGAAAAAGAACTTGGGGATCCAACGGAGACTTCCTTAATTAATATGGCAGCAAAAGCAGGCATAGATGCGGAGACTGTGAGAAGGCAGAATCCGAGAATTGGTGAGAGACCATTCGACAGTACGCGTAAAATGATGACCACAGTTCATGATACTGGTGCAGAGCGGGTAATGATTGTAAAGGGCGCAGTTGACAGAATGCTGCCACTTATGAAAAAAATTGCACGTGATGGAATGGAATATAAAATTTCAGAGTCAGATAGAAGAAAAATTGAACAGCAGAATCAGACATATGCTGAAAATGGTTTGCGAGTACTGGCGTTTGGGTATCGTATATTAGACTCGAATTCTGATCTGGATGAGAATGAAGAAGAGAATCTGGTGTTCCTGGGGATGACAGCGATGATGGATCCACCTAGAGAAGAATCGAAAGCGGCGGTACAGTCCTGTATCGAAGCAGGTATCCGTCCGGTAATGATTACCGGTGACCATAAAATTACAGCAGCAGCAATCGCTAAGCGAATTGGCATTTTACAGGAAGGTGATCTGGTGTGTGAAGGCGCAGATATTGATGGAATGTCAGATGAAGATCTGGAAGAATATGTGGAACGAGTATCAGTCTATGCCAGAGTGGCACCTGAACACAAGATTCGAATTGTAAAAGCATGGCAGCGGAAAGGCAATATCGTAGCTATGACAGGTGATGGGGTGAATGATGCCCCGGCACTTAAACAGGCAGATGTTGGTGTGGCAATGGGAATTACAGGAACAGATGTGGCGAAAGAAGCGGCGGCTATTGTACTTGCGGATGATAATTTTGCTACTATCATAAAGGCTGTGGAACGTGGACGTAGTATTTTTGAAAATATACGCCATTCCATTGGATTCCTGCTTTCAGGAAATTTAGGTGCTATATTGACGGTACTTTATGCATCGCTTGCCGGACTTCCGATACCATTTGCTCCGGTGCACCTGTTATTTATCAATCTGCTAACGGACAGTCTTCCGGCTATCGCGCTTGGACTGGAACCGCAGGATCCGGCATCGATGAAAATGAAACCGGAGAAGCGCAGCAACTCATTGCTGGAGGGGGAGAATTTGTTGAAAATCGGTGTAGAAGGCTTATGTATTGGTGTGATGACATCTATTGCATTTACAATTGGACTAGGTGAAAATACAACAGGAACAGGTAATGTAATCCTCGCAAAAACATTGGCTTTCGGTACACTGTGCCTTGGACGGCTAGTACATGGATACAATTGTAAATCTGACCACACTGTAATATTTACGAAAAGATTTTGGAATAATCCATTTCTTACAGGTGCGTTTGTGTTGGGAAGTGTAATGCTTCTGGCAGTAATCTATGTACCGGGATTATCCGGAATGTTTCAGACAGTATCACTGAATCCAAAGTGTTTAACATGGATGTGCGTGCTTGCGTTTGCAAATCTGTTGATGATTCAGCTCTTGAAATGGATAAGGAGTAAGTTTTTGTTGCGTATCAGTGACAAAATTGATATAATTAAAAACTGAAAATTCAGGCTTTTAGACGAAAGAGAAAATAACAGGAGGAGACATAGCAGCAATGAATGATTTGGAATTATACAGAGAGCAGCTTGCATTGTGCGATGATAAGATCATTGACGCTTTGGTTGAGAGAAATTCAATCATAGAAAAGATCATGGCGTACAAGGAAGAGTATGGCATGTCTATCATACAGCCAAAGCAGGAAGAAAAGCAGGAAAGACAGCTTGAGATTAAGCTGGATGGCAACAAATACAGTGAAGAGATTGAAGATGTATTCCGTCGTATTCGCCGTAACAGTAAGCGTATTCAGGCAAGAAAGCTTTTTGATTATAATATCGTGCTGATTGGATTCATGGGAGCAGGTAAGACCACAATTTCAGATTACCTCAGCACTGTATTCGATATGGAAATCGTTGAGATGGATCAGTTAATCGCTGACAGAGAAGAGATGAGTATTCCGGATATTTTTGCTACTTATGGTGAAGAATATTTCCGTAATCTCGAGACAGATCTTCTGATCGAGATGCAGGATAAGAAAAATGTTGTTATTTCCTGTGGCGGTGGTGTAGCAATGCGCGAGCGCAATGTTGAGGAAATGAAGAAGAATGGCAAGGTAGTTCTTCTTACAGCGAGTCCGGAAACGATTTATGAGCGTGTAAAGGATAACAATGATCGTCCGGTTTTGCAGGGGCGTAAGAATGTAGCTGGTATATCTGAATTGATGGAACAGCGCAGAGAAAAATATGAGGCAGCAGCTGATATCGTAGTGAATACAGATGATAAGGATGTGCTTACAATTTGTGAAGAACTGGTTCAGAAGCTGACAAGAGCGGAGATATAAGTATGTTTCGTGCATTTTATCCAGATCGATATATGGTTTCTGCATATGTAATCGATTTTGAAGAATTATATAAAAAAGGATACAGAGGTCTGATTTTCGACATTGATAATACGCTGGTACCGCATGGAGCACCGGCAGATGATCGAGCAATCCAACTGTTTGAACGATTGAAAAAGATTGGTTTTCAGTGTTGTCTGATTTCCAATAATAAGGAACCGCGTGTAAAGATGTTTAATGAAAAGATTCAGGTAGCTTATGTGTATAATGCACATAAGCCGTCTAAGAAGAATTACATTAAGGCAATGGAGATCATGGGAACAGATCGTTCTTCAACTGTATTTATTGGAGATCAGTTATTTACAGATGTGTGGGGTGCAAAACGTAGCGGTATTCCGAGCATTTTAGTTAAACCAATGAACCCCAAGGAAGAGATACAGATCGTTTTAAAGCGATATCTTGAAAGGATTGTGCTCTTTTTCTACAAGCGTAGCCTTGCTAGGGAAAAAAAGGTTGAAAAATGATGATATGTATTATAAAATGGTAAAAGATTGAGAACGTAAGCGCAGTGCGCAATTTAAGGAGGATTATGTAATGGCTAAAGTATCAGCAGGAGATATCCGTAATGGTATTACTATTGAAGTGAATGGAAAGGTATGTCAGGTTATCGACTTTATGCATGTTAAACCGGGTAAAGGAGCAGCATTTGTTCGTGTTAAGATGAAAGATATCATTAACGGTGGTGTAGTAGAGACAACATTCCGTCCTACAGAGACATTTGAGCAGGCTCACATCGAGAGAAAGAAAATGCAGTACCTGTACAACGACGGTGAGTTCTATAACTACATGGACAATGAGACATATGAGCAGATTATGATCAGCGCTGAGGAAGCCGGAGATTCTATGAAGTTCGTTAAGGAGAACGAAGAAGTTACAGTAAGCTTCTACCAGGGTAATGCATTTGCAATCGAGCCACCGATCACCGTAGAGCTTGTGGTCACAGAATCTGAGCCGGGTGTTAAGGGTAACACAGCTACAGGAGCTACGAAGCCGGCTATCGTAGAGACAGGAGCTCAGGTTATGGTACCGCTGTTCGTAGATCAGGGAGAAAAAATTAAGATCGATACTCGTACAGGTGAATATCTGTCACGTGCTAACTAATTAAAAAAGAATCAAAAAAAGCCTTGCATTTTGTGCAGGGCTTTTTTATAATCAGTTTACCATAATATTTTGCCGGCATCGCCGGCTGTTCAAATCTATACAGTCGATTTCGCGTAGAACAATGCAGTCCATGATTATGGCGCAATCTGCCTGGAACAGGGTGAAAGGAGTTTGTATGTCATACGAAGAGTTTGTGAGCGGAATGGAACTGGAACTAAAGAGTCTTGTGAGTGATAATCTGCTGGTATCGGTCCAGAAGACTCTGAAGAATAACGGATATTTAAGATGTGGTATCCGTTTGTCTGAGAAGAATATCAATATATCCCCAACCATTTATCTGGAAGAATTTTATGAAAAGTATCAATATGGGACTGATATGCATACATTAGCGGAGCAGATCATGAAGATCTATCAGAAGGTACGCATTGAGCATTCGTGGAAAGAAGACTGGATCTATGAATTCCCCGGTGTGAAAAATAAAATTGTATATCGTCTGATCAATCGTGAGAAGAACAAAAAGCTTCTCAGTGAGGTTCCGTATATGCCGTGGAAGGATCTGGCAATCGTATTTTATTTGTTGCTGGAAATGGATGAACATCAGATGCAGCAGGCAGCGATGCTGATTAAAAAAGAACAGCTTGAGTGGTGGAATACAAGTACAGAAGATCTGTATCAGAATGCAATGCTTAATACAGAAAAGTTATTGCCGTATGAGTTGACCAATATGTGTGCATTGCTTACGGAAATGCTTGGTGTGGAGGAGATAGAAGATCATCTGACAGCAGAAGAAAGCATGTATGTGTTGACGAATCAAATGCGAAGTTTTGGAGCGGCAGCAGTGTTGTATCCAGGACGTCTGGAGATGCTTGCGTTGTATCTGAAAGAGAACTTCTATATTTTGCCGAGCAGCGTTCATGAGATGATCATATTGCCAGAGAGCGGAGCACTTCCGAAAGAAGAACTGAATGCCGTGATTCAGGAAATTAATGGAAGCCAGGTAAATGCAGAGGAATATCTGTCGGATCATGCGTATTATTATGACAGAGTGAGAAAATGTGTGATGTGATTGTAGAATAAAACAGGTACCGCATATGCGATACCTGTAAACCGTCTCTGACCAGAATCGAACTGGCGCACCCGCCTCCGGAGGGCGGCGCTCTATCCACTGAGCTACAGAGACATCTAGTATATTAGCACATTCATTCGGAAAATGCAACGGAGAAATGTGCACACCTTGACTTTCGGGGATATTGTGGGTATGATATGAAGAGTTAGACGATACGAATGGAGGAAAAGGAATGAAGCAGATAATAGAGCTCATTGAATTGGAAATTGCGAAAGCATTTGAACAGGCTGGATATGGAAAAGAACTTGCAAAAGTTACCATTTCTAACCGTCCGGATCTGTGTGAATATCAGTGCAACGGCGCTATGGCGGGAGCCAAGACTTATCATAAAGCACCAATCATGATTGCAGAAGATGTGGTAGCACATCTTCAGGGCAGTGACTGCTTTGCAAAAGCAGAGGCAGTTAAGCCGGGATTCATCAATCTGAATCTTAAGGAAGAATTTGTGGCCGATTACGTGAATCAGATGGCTGAGGATGATGATCTTGGACTGGAACAGGCAGAGAATCCGGAGATGATCGTGATCGATTATGGCGGACCTAATGTAGCGAAGCCGCTTCACGTAGGACATCTGCGTTCAGCAGTTATTGGTGAAAGTGTAAAGCGTATGTTCCGTAAGATGGGACATAAGGTGCTTGGCGATATTCATCTGGGTGACTGGGGATATCAGATGGGTCTGATCATTACTGAGCTTAAAAAGCGCAAACCTGAGCTGCCGTATTATGATGAGTCTTATACAGGAGATTATCCGGAAGAAGCACCATTTACCATCAGTGAGCTGGAAGAGATCTATCCGACAGCCAGCGGATATGCAAAAGAACATGAAGATTACCGTGAAGAAGCGCTTCATGCGACCTATCTGCTTCAGAATGGACATAGAGGATATCGTGCACTCTGGAATCATATTGTTAATATTTCTGTTGCCGATATTAAGAAGAATTATCAGAGACTGAATGTAGAGTTTGATCTCTGGAAGGGTGAGTCTGATGCGCAGAAGTATATTCCGGATATGTTGGAGCAGTTCAAGAAAGATGGATTCGCACGCTTAGATGATGGAGCCCTGGTTATCGATGTCAAAGAAGAGACTGATACCAAAGAGATTCCACCATGTCTGATCCAGAAATCGGACGGAGCATCACTGTACGGAACAACAGACCTTGCAACTTTGATCCAGAGAGAAGAAGATTACAAGCCGAACCGCGTAGTCTATCTTGCTGATAAACGTCAGGAGATGCATTTTACACAGGTATTCCGTGCCGCTAAGAAGACTGGTATTGTTCCAGCTTCAACAGAGCTTAAGTTTATCGGATTTGGTACGATGAACGGTAAAGACGGTAAGCCGTTTAAGACCAGAGAAGGTGGAGTTATGCGTCTGGAGAATCTGATTGCAGAGATTAATCAGAAAATGTATCAGAAGATCACAGATAACCGCACCATCGAGGGAGCGGAAGCTGAAGAAGCAGCACAGAAAGTGGGACTTGCTGCGCTGAAGTATGGTGATCTGTCTAATCAGGCAGGCAAGGATTATGTGTTTGATATCGACAGATTTACTTCGTTTGAAGGAAATACAGGACCGTATATTCTGTATACCATCGTTCGTATTAAATCAATTCTGAACAAATATAAAGAAAATGGTGGTGTGACGGAAGATATTCATTGCAATATTCCATCAGCAGACTGTGAAAAAGCACTTATGCTGGAAGTTGGCAAATATAATGCAGTGATGAAGACAGCCGCTATGGAGACTGCTCCGCACAAGATTTGTGCATACATTTATGATCTGGCCAATGTATTTAACCGTTTCTATCATGAGACCAAGATTCTTGCGGAAGAGGATGAGGCTAAGAAAGCAGGTTATATTGCACTGTTAACACTTACAAAGGAAGTGCTGGAGTCTTGTATTGATGTGCTGGGATTTGAAGCACCGGAGCGTATGTAAGAAAAAGGTAGGAGAAGATGATGGAAAATACTGTGAAATTGTTTTACGAAGATGCTTTTATGGCAGAGTTTGATGCAACAGTATTGTCCTGTGAACCATATAAAGACGGATACAAGGCGGTTCTTGACAGAACTGCCTTTTTTCCTGAGGGCGGCGGACAATATGGAGATACCGGATATCTTGATGAGATCCGGGTTACAGATACAAAAGAGAAAGATGGAGTGATATTCCATATAATAGATGCACCAATAGAAGCTGGAAAAAGTGCACATGGTAAACTGGATTGGGAGAAGCGGTTTGACCGGATGCAGCAGCATAGTGGTGAGCACATTGTGTCAGGAATTGTACATCACAGATTTGGATATAACAATGTGGGATTCCATCTGGCGGACGACTACTGTACGATGGACTTTAATGGACCAATCACAAAAGAACAGCTTCTTGAGATTGAGAATGAAGCCAATCAGGCAATATTCCAAAATTTTCCGGTAAATGTGCTGTATCCTGCAAAAGAAGAATTGCATGAACTGGATTATCGCAGCAAGATTGAGATTGAGGGACAGGTGCGCATTATTGAGATCCCGGGTGTGGATCTCTGCGCGTGCTGTGCACCGCATGTGGCATACACTGGACAGATTGGCCTGATCAAGCTGGTCGGCATGGCAAATTATAAAGGTGGAGAGCGCATTCATATGCTGAGTGGAGCAAGAGCACTTGCAGATTATCAGAGAAAACATCAGTCTGTAAAACAGATCAGTGCACTGCTGTGTGAGAAAGAAGAAAAGATAGCAGAAGGCGTGGAACGGCTGAAGACAGAACAGAGTGGTCTGAAACTGGAACTGGCATCTATGCAAAAAGAGCGGCTTCAGTATAAAGCAGCAGAAGTAGAGGTTGGTGACGGTGCGGTATGCGTTTTTGATGAGAAGCTTGTCGGGGATGACCTGAGAGAGATAGTGAATCTGTTGCTGGAAAGAGGTGCATCTGTGTGCGGCGCATTTGGTGGAACGGATCAGGATGGCTATCGATATGTAATCGGAAGCAAAACGGAAGATGTGAGACTGCTCAATCAGAAGTTGAAAGAAAAATTCGGTGCTCGCGGAGGTGGTAAACCGGAAATGGTTCAGGGAAGCCTCACAGGCACCGAAATGGAAATTAAAGCTTTATTTTAATTACATCTACATCAAAATTCCAGAGGAACTTGTCCAGATCTTTAAATGACAGAAATACGGTAGCTGTATTCTCCAAAGGATGGATACCGAGGCTCTTGCAACGGCTCAGGCTCTTGTCAATGAAGAATTCTACTGCATGATCAGTATCGTTCATCAGTCCAAAAGGAGATACACTGCCCTGTTTTAGTCCGAGATATTTTTCCAGACGTTCTTCAGAAGCAAAACTTAAAGTTCCTGCTCCAAGGGTACGACCCAGTGCTTTGAGATCAATCTTAGTCTTTTCATCAGCGGTCACTAAGAAGTGGCGCTTGCCTTTGGAATCGCGGAGAAACAGATTCTTACAGAGGGTTCCTTTTTCAGGTAGTCCGAGTCTGTCCATATCCTCCATGGTGTGAACAGGTTCATGCTCTACGACTTCATATTTAATACCAAGTTTGTCTAATGCGTCATATACGCGTTGCTTTTGATTTTCCATAACTGTATACTCCTTTACTGCCGTTTTATTTTATTATATTTCAGATGTCAGGGAATGTAAAGCAATGAAGAGTTTATAAATTTTTAATTGCACATTTGTGCTATGCGAAGTAGAATAAGAAGAGTTTGATAAAGATATTTATAAAAGAACAGCTTAGAAAGAGAGATACATTATGGATAATCAGAATAATCAACAGAGACCGGGGCATATGCCGCGCCTCAGTTATGGCCAGAGGTTCTGGCGCATATGGGGCCCTTTCATTATAGAATGGGGCATTCAGATTGCTGTTAGTATGGCGGCGGCAGTGGTAGTGATGTACCAGTATATGAATGCACATACGAAGGAAGTGGTGGCAGCATATGAGAATCAGACAGCTATGATGCAGTTTGCTACGAAATTAATGAATATGATGCAGAAATACACAACCATCATTAGTGGTGCAACAGCATTGGTTGTAATACCGGTGATGCTGTTTCTGTATCATCGTGACAGAAACCGTGAAAAATACTATGGAGTTGCAACGAATAAGAAAGCACCGCTTTGGAAATACGTGCTGGTAGTAGTATTTGCAGGAGGCGCAAGCCTGGCGCTGAATAATTTGATTTTGATCGGTAATCTGAGTGCATTGAGTGCTACGTATGAGACTACAGCTACATCAATGTACAGTGCGCCGTTTGCAGTACAGATTGTATGCCTTGCAATTTTATCACCGATTGCTGAAGAGTTGGTGTTTCGTGGCCTGATGTTCCGAAGAATGCGGGAAGATACTGGTGCGAAGCTAGCAATCATCTATACATCAGTAGTGTTTGGCATTTTTCACGGCAATTTTGTACAGATGTTATATGGATTCCTGATGGGACTGATGTTTGCATGGCTATGTGAAAAATACGGTTCCGTGCTTGCGCCGATTGTTGCCCATGTTACGGCGAATCTGCTTGCACTTTTTGCCACGAAGTATCAGATATTTGACCGCATGATGGCAGATATTCGTGTGATCGGTATCGTTACGGTAGGAGCGGCAACAATTGCGGCAATTATTTATTTGCAGATCAAGCAGATTGATGAAAAACCGACGGGATATAGTGAGAACAAAGAAATATCTTAATAAAAATGTTACAAAAGTATTACAAAACACGAAATATACATTGAAATGACCTGCAAAATGTAGTATGCTATAAAAGTATAGTAGGGGTAATTTAAGTATAAGAACAGAATAAGAGGGATAGATATGAAGAATAGAATTGTACAGGCGTTGTTAACCGCGTTGTTGATCAGTTCCATGATCGTGTCACCTGTTTTTGCTACTACATTGGAAGATATGCAAAAGAACAAAGATCAGGCAGAGACGGAAGCTGGTTCTCTTCAGGAACAGTTGACACAGACTCTGGATAAAATTGATACACTTGAAGCTGATCTGGATAAGAAGCAGGAAGAGGTTGAAAAGGCGGGAGATGATTTAGAGGAAGCTGCTGCAAAGCAGACTGAGCAGTATGAGTCAATGAAGCTTCGTATTAAGTATATGTACGAAGAGGGGAATAGCAGTCTGCTTGAGACATTATTTTCATCCACCAGTTTTACAGATCTTTTGAATAAAGCAGAATATGTGGCAGAAGTACATTCCTATGACAGGGATAAGCTCAGTGAATACGAGGCAACCACCAAGCAGGTCGAGACGATGAAGAATGATCTGCAGGATGAATATGAGCAGATGCAGACGATGCAGACTGAGTTGGAGGGCGAGAAAGCTCTCTTACAGCTACACTGGAAGATAAGCAGTCTGAGATCGCACAGTTGGATCAGAGTATTCAGGATGCGATAGCTGCAAGACAGGAAGCTGAGCGGAAAGCGCAGGAAGAAGCTGCGCAGGCAGCAGCGGCTGCTCCGAATACACAGACGAATACGACTCAGAATAATACACAGCAGAGTAATAATAATTCGAACAGCAATAGTAATTCAGGTAATTCGAATTCGAATTCCAATAATAATTCCGGCAACAGTGGAAATAATAGTTCCAACAATTCATCGTCTAATAACAGCAGTTATGTGCCGCCACAGGGAAGAGACGGAGCAGCAGTAGTGGCGTATGCAAGGCAGTTTATCGGTAATCCGTATGTATACGGCGGTAACAGCCTGACGAATGGAATTGACTGTTCCGGATTCACTCAGCAGATCTATGCAGCATTTGGAGTATCACTTCCAAGAGTAGATTCCGAACAGGCATTGTGTGGTGTAGAGATTCCGTTATCGCAGGCAAAGGCGGGAGACCTTCTGTGTTATTACGGTCATGTTGGTATATATAACGGATCAGGCGGTATTATCCATGCCTCTTCACCAGGTGTAGGTATTGTAGAATTTTCTAACTGCCAGTATCGTACGTTGAGGTGTGTTCGAAGAGTGCTGTAAGACAGATATAGGAATAGTGAAAATTAACAAATGCAGAATGTTGCATAAAAGTTGCGTAAATGCAGAAAATACCTTGCATTTACGCATTTTTTATGATAAAATTCAAAGGTCGCAAAAAAACACGCGCAACGATACCTGTGAAGGTGCCTAAGTTTTCGAAAAAAACCGGTTTCATAGGACATGAGAGGCGCGGAAGTAAAAAACCAAATGGAGGAAAGAAACATGAGCGTTATTTCAATGAAGCAACTTTTAGAAGCAGGTGTTCATTTCGGACATCAGACAAGAAGATGGAATCCTAAAATGGCTCCGTATATCTACACAGAGCGTAACGGTATCTACATCATCGACCTGCAGAAATCAGTAGGAATGGTTGACGATGCATACAAAGCAGTAGCTGATATCGCAGCAGAGGGTGGAAACATTCTTTTTGTAGGAACTAAGAAACAGGCTCAGGATGCTATCAAAGTAGAAGCTGAACGTTGCGGAATGTTTTATGTAAATGAGAGATGGCTTGGAGGTATGCTTACAAACTTCAAGACAATCAAGAGCAGAATCGCACGCCTGAAAGATATCGAGAGAATGTCTGAAGACGGAACATTCGATGTACTGCCTAAGAAAGAAGTTATCCAGCTTAAGAAAGAGTGGGAGAAACTTGAGAAGAACCTTGGCGGTATCAAAGATATGAAGAAGCTCCCAGATGCTATCTTTATCGTAGATCCTAAGAAAGAAAGAATCTGTGTTCAGGAAGCACACACACTTGGTATTCCGCTTATCGGAATCGCAGATACTAACTGTGATCCGGAAGAACTGGACTATGTAATTCCTGGAAACGATGACGCTATCCGCGCTGTAAAACTGATTGTTTCTAAGATGGCAGATGCTGTTATCGAAGCAAGACAGGGTGAAGCAGGATACGAAGAGAACGTAGAAGAAGCTGCAGAGGCAGTTGAAGAGTAATAAGTATCAAGCGACAGGAGGAAATGAAAGATGGCAATCACAGCTAGTATGGTAAAAGAGTTAAGAGAACTGACCGGTGCCGGAATGATGGACTGTAAGAAGGCTCTGAATGAGACAAACGGTAACATGGAAGAAGCAATCGAGTTTCTGAGAAAGAACGGAGAAGCTAAGGCTGTTAAAAAAGCTGGCCGTATCGCAGCAGAAGGTATTGTTATGGCTGAAGTTCGTGATGACAAGACAGCAGCAATCGTTGAAGTTAACTCTGAGACAGACTTCGTAGCAAAGAACGCTGAGTTCCAGGGATTTGTTAAGGCTGTTGTTAATCAGGCAATCGGTTCTGATTCTAAAGATATGGATTCATTCATGGCTGAGGCTTGGAATGAGGATGCATCTAAGACAGTTAAAGATGCTCTGACAGAGAAGATCGCTGTAATCGGTGAGAACCTTAACATCAGAAGATTCGAGAAGCTTGAGTCTGACGGATGTATCGTTGCTTATATTCACGGTGGCGGACGTATCGGTGTTCTCGTAGAGGCTGATACAGATGTTGTCAACGATGAGATTAAGACATGCCTGAAGAACGTAGCTATGCAGGTTGCAGCTATGTCTCCGAAGTATGTATCTCGTGATGAAGTATCTCAGGAGTTCCTTGACAAAGAGAAAGAGATTCTTCTTGCTCAGGCTAAGAACGATCCTAAGAATGCTAACAAGCCAGATAACATCATCGAGAAGATGCTGATCGGACGTCTTAATAAAGAGATGAAAGAGATTTGTCTGCTGGATCAGGTATACGTTCAGGACGGAGATCTTACAGTTGCTAAGTATGTAGAGAAAGTTGCAAAAGAGACAGGTGCTAACCTGACAGTTAAGAAGTTCGTTCGTTTCGAGACAGGTGAAGGTCTTGAGAAGAAGAACGAAGACTTCGCAGCTGAAGTTGCAGCTCAGATGGGCAATTAAGCAAAGTTTTCAATCTGAAATTTAATTAGAGTTTTATAGGCTCTGAGAGCCTTGTAAACACACTATTTCCAAGTGTTTATAAGGTTTTCAGGGCTTTTTTTATTGCCAAAGGGAAAAAGGGCAATATATCATTAAAGACCGTCTAAAACCGTCTAAAATCACATCAAATTGAGTATTACACAACATGCAAATCGAGTAAAATGTATATCCACAATCTTCAGCGAAGTTTACACAAATTACTGGAATATTTAAAAGCACCCTAAAAGTTAAAGCTATCAGGAGGGAAAAATATGAATAACACAGCGTTAAGAGCAGAGAAAGAAATCACAAACACAATTATCTTCAGAAACGAGAAACACAAAGACTTTTATCAAACATATATGAAAAAATGCCGCCGCCAAGATGTGTATCACAAAGCCTTGATTTATTGTCTTGGGATTAGTGAAGATACAAGAGTCAATATAGATTGTATTTACGATTTGAGAACAGGATATGTAAAAACAGAATGCCTCAAGAAGGGTGGCAGACCAGTGGCAGCGTAAGGATTGTCCGTATGGCTTTTAATTTATACTGTAACGGTACACCGAGCGTATATGACTATGAAAGTGAAGAAGCGAAATTACAGGAGCATGCAGGATATACACCGGAGGAGTTATTTTGCTGTGGGTATGCGAGATACTTTTGGGAGGCAATAAAAATTCGTTATCCGGAATATTGCTTTTAGAGGAGAAGGGGCATGTTAAAAGTCAGAGTTCAGGGAACAAAATCAGATATTCGATGGTTTCGGGAAAAGTTGGAGCAGCACCCTCAGATAGCGGTGCTGCAGGTATCTGACCTGTTTTCCAATAAAGGAACTACAAAATATTTTCGTATGTACGCAGAGATAGAAGAAAAGAAAGGCGGAAGATAAGTATGTGTAAAGTAATCGCAATCGCAAATCAAAAAGGTGGAGTCGGAAAGACAACAACTTGTGTCAATTTAGGGATTGGCTTAGCAAGAGAAGGAAAAAGAGTTCTTTTAATAGAAGCCGATGCACAGGGAAGTATGGCTGCAAGTTTAGGGATACAGGAGCCGGACGAGTTGGAAGTTACCTTAGTAACAATCATGGAAAAAGTAATCAATGATGAAGATGTTGAACCAAATGAGGGGATTATCTGGCATGATGAAGGCATTGCCTTTATTCCAGCGAATATTGAACTGGCAGGATTGGAAACTGCACTGGTGAATGTTATGAGCAGGGAAATGATATTAAAACAATATCTTGATACGGTAAAGGCAGAGTATGACTATATTCTGATTGATTGTATGCCGTCACTGGGAATGATCACAATCAATGCACTGGTAGCGTCAGATTATGTGCTGATCCCAGTAGAAGCAGCGTATCTTCCGGTAAAAGGACTTCAGCAGTTGATTAAAACGATTGGGAGAGTACACAGAAAATTAAATCCTCAGCTTTCTATCATGGGAATTTTATTTACAAAGGTTGACCGAAGAACAAATTTTGCAAGAGATATAGCTGAACAAATCCGGCAGGTATACGGGACAAGAGTACATATTTTTAAGAATTGTATTCCTCTGTCTGTTCGGGCTGCAGAAACAACAGCAGAAGGAAAGAGTATTTATCTGCATGATCCGAAAGGGATAGTAGCAAAAGGATATGTTTGTCTGACAGAGGAGGTGCTTGCACATGAGGAGTAAGAGCGCAGAAAAAGTAAAACTTTCTTCTTTTGATGATCTGTTTGGTAAGGAAGAACCAGTAAGTGGTGAAGTAGTTACTTCTGTTCCGATTGATTTACTGCACCCATTTAAAAATCACCCGTTCCATGTGCTGGATGATGAAAAAATGGAAGAAACCGTAGAGAGCGTCAAGCAATACGGGATTTTGATGCCGGGGATTGTCCGCCCTTATCCAGATGGCGGATATGAGGTAGTAGCAGGACATCGCAGGTGGAGAGCCTGTGAACTTGCCGGGTTAGAAGAAATGCCTGTCATTATTCGGGATATAGATGATGATACTGCGACGGTGATTATGGTGGATACCAATATCCAAAGAGAGGATATTCTGCCAAGTGAAAAAGCATTCGCTTATAAAATGAAGTATGAGGCGTTGAAACATCAGGGAAGTAAAGGGAAAAAATATACTGCTGAAATGGTAGGAGAAACAGCAGGTGACAGCGGAAGAACCGTTCAGAGATATATTCGTCTGGCAAATTTGATCAGCGGACTATTAGACCTTGTTGATGTGAAGAAAGTCCCTATGATTGTAGGAGAAAAACTGTCTTATCTTACAAGAGAAGAACAGGAGCTTGTTTTGGAGGCAATGAGAAATTGTGAAATTATTCCAACAGCAGCACAGGCAGAAGCAATCAAGATGTTTAGTGAAGAGAAAAAACTGGACGGAAATGCCATATATGGACTGCTATTAAAAAAGAAAAATAGCGGGAATGGAGTAACGATTTCAGCGAAGAAAATCAGCAGTTACTTTCCACCTGCGTATACAAAACAAGAGATAGAGAATGTAATTTATACCTTGCTGGAAGAATGGAAAAATGGCAGAGAGGAGGAATTGGAGCATGGAGAAGATACAATTTGATTATTATAGGGGAATGGAGGCAGAGCAGTACAGTTTTTACCGTGTTCCTAAAATTCTGTTCACTGCAGAATGCTTTAAAGAGCTTTCTTGTGAAGCAAGGGTACTCTACGGTCTATTATTAGACCGTATGAGCCTCAGCATGAAAAATCATTGGCTGGACGAAGAAGAACGGGTATACATTATTTTTACTGTAGAGGAAATTGCAGAATTATTAAACTGCGGAACACAAAAAGCGGTAAAATTGTTGAAAGAATTGGACAGTGAAAAAGGGATTGGATTGATTGAAAAAAAGCGTTTGGGACTTGGCAGACCAAATGTAATTTATGTGAAAAATTTCTTGGTTCAGAAAAATGACGAAGAAAATGGGGATATGCCTGATTTGCAGAATTGTGAAAATCACAATTCAGGAGTTGTGAAAACCACAATTCAGGAATGTCCAAAATCACAATTCAAGAATGATGAAAATCACAATTCAGAAGATGGGGAACCCATAGACATAGGAGCAGAAGAATTGGAAAAGGAGCCATATTTGAACGGTGAGAAGGAAATTTTAGAAAATATGGAGATAAAAATGCAGGAAAATGAAGAAATTGGAGAAGAAAACTTCCAGAATTGTGAAAATCACAATTCAAGAGTTGTGAAAACCACAATTCAGGAATGTCCAAAATCACAATTCAAGAATGATGAAAATCACAATTCAGGAGTTGTGAAAACCACAATTCAAGAATTTCCAAAATCACAATGTAATAATACTGATATTAACAAGACAGAGAATAATGAAACAGAGAGTAGTAGTATCCTATCAAATCTTATCTGTCCGGAAAAAGAAAAAACGATAGATGAGATTGAGCAGAGGAATACATACCGGGAAATAATTCGGGAAAACATTTCGTATGAGTGTTTCCGGAATGATACCCCACATGCAAGAGAAGAAGTTGATGAGTTGGTGGAATTGATGGTAGAAGTTATGGTAATGCCGGATCAGGGAAAAATTCGGATTGCCGGAGAAGATAAATTAGTATCACTGGTAAAAAGCCAGTTTATGAAATTGACACATGCCCATATTGAGTATGTCTGTCTTTGCCTGAATAAAAATACAACGAAAGTCGGGAACATTAAGTCCTATCTTTTAACAGCACTTTATAATTCCGTTTTGACAATCAATCATTACTATCAGGCAGAAGTAAACCATGATTTATACGGAGGAGGATGGGGAAAATGAGGCAGGAAATTTTTTGCCGTATGATTTTTGTGACAGAGGTGTTATTGTGGACAGTGATTTTTTATCCATTTTGTGTAGAAGGAGGAAACTGTGATTATTTAAAGTTATGGATACTGGTAGGGATTCCTTTTGGAATCCGTAAGATGCAGATATGGATTGTTCCACGAAAGAGAGATGTGGGAAGCACGATTGCCATGTTGGTGTTTCAAATGCTGATTGGAGGCATAATAGGGGGAGTTGTATTAGTGTGGAAACTTTTTTTATTGTTTGTTTTTATGGTATTACAACTTTATAAAGCAATAAAAAAGTTGATAAAGTAGAAGATGATAAGAGTTGAGCATGTTTGGCAGCCTGAAAATGGCTGCCTTTTTGCGTTTTGGAACTTTACGACATCATGGCGCAAGGTAAGATTTTGGAAAAGAAAGGAGGGACTATTTTGGGGAACCGGGCAGTATCACAGGAGTTAATCATCTTAGGAAATCGTATTCGGGAGTGTCGGAAGGAAAGGGAATTTTCACAGGAAATTCTTGCTGAGAAATCCGGTGTCAGTACCAATACGATCAGCCGTATTGAAGGGGGACAGATGGCAATGTCAGTGGGAATTTGCAAAAATTGTAAAGGCTCTTGGGGTAGATGCAAATACGCTGCTTGGAGTAAGCACAGAGGTAAATGAAACAAAGATATGGGTATCTGCATTTTCCAGCAGAGTACAGGAATTGAAGGAAAATGAGCAGGAGATTTTAAAGCATACCATGAATGCCTTGATCGAAAGTATGGAGAAAAACCGTTTAAAAATTTCTACGGATAAGAGTAGTCAGGTTCTACACACCCGTTGAGGAAAATAGTAAGCGAAACTGTTACACTAAGCGTAAGAAATCCAGTAAGTGAGAAACAGAGGGCTATGGAAGGTTCCAGTCCCGTTAAAAAAAACGGGTATGTCTGGGGCTGTTTTCTATTGCCTTAACACACATTCAATCTGGTATTTCTGGCTGCCCGTTGAAAGGTGGTCAGAATATGCTTACATTAGCGGAATTAAAACATTTCATGCCGGTTCCAGTTCTGGAAGAAAATTACCCAACTGCAAAGTATTTAAAAACACATGGCACAATATTTGTGTCAAAAAGCATTGCTACGAATGTAAAAATTTCCGTTTATCAAAATGGATATGCCCTTTATGAAATATCTGGTCTTGCAACGGTATTTCCTATTTGGGATTGTCAGAATTATCGCTATGAGATGGAACAAAATGAAATTTCAGAGCAATGGTTTGAAAAAGAGGCTTGGTATCTTCGCTTAATTTTAGAGGGTGAAGATCGTATCAATCGAAATCTGGAAACAAGGCAACAGAGAAAAAGCATTTCTTATAGTGCAGTTTCAGAAGAATGGGGAGTTTTGGGTTCTTTAGAAGCAACTGTTTTGGAAACAGCGATAAGGAAAGAAATGATACAGGAATTACTTGGATTACTGACAGAACGGCAGAAAGAAGTAGTTTTCGAGTATTTTTGGGAGCAGAAATCTCAAAGTGAAATTGCAGAAAAACTCGGTGTTTCTCATGCCGCCGTATCAAAAATCCTGACAAGAGCAGTCACACGGCTTCGTAAAAAATGTATGGAATGGAAAGAGGCTGTATAAGAGGAGGAAAAACTGAATGCGAGGGAAAAAGCCAAAAGAGAGAAAAAGCTATGTATTGAGAATGCCCGACGGTTCACTGATTGAAGTGACCAGAGAAGTATACTTAGAATGGTATCAGTCCAGACGAAAAGAAAGATACCAGATGGAAAGGCAGAAGAAACAAAGGGTGTGTAGTTTAGAGGCACTGAATGGATACGGAGATTTGGAAGAAGAAAAATATGATACAGAGGAAACGGTACTTTGTAAGTTGTATGAAGCAAAAGTACGGGAAGGAATAGCCCGGTTGGCAAAGGAAGATGCCCGTTTGATTTATTTGCTATTTTTTGAAGAAGTGACAATCAAAGATGCAGCTCAAATTATGGAGTGTAGCCGGAAGACTATTTATAATCGAAGAAAACGTATTTTGTCAGAACTGCGTTCTATTCTACATAATTTAGGAATTGTAGGCGGTGCTTTTTAAAAAAGGGTGACTTTGCGACAAGATGTCGTAAAGTCATTCTTTTTCAGTAGATTGATAACTTATGTGAGGAAAAGTTTTTCGCTTTCCGTTGATTATTTGATGTTTCAAAGAAAATATCATATCTGGAGTACGTTCAAAGTATCCAATATCTTTTTTCCAGCTTACTCCACAAGAACAGTGTTTCAGCCCAATGAATTGTTGTTTCATTTTTCGTCCACAAGCGGGACAAGATCGTTGGCATTTACCCATGATAGCTCCTTTTTTATTTTATTATAGAATACATATCTTGAAATTACGAGGCATTTCGGAATAGAAAATAAAAAAGTTTTTCTGAATGGTTAAAAAATCCCTTTTCTAATATGCGATTAGTGAAGGGGTAACACAAATCTTAAAAAAATCCCTTTTTTGTACCTTGAAAATTGAATTGCCTGTCCAAAGTGATACCGGATATTGAGTGGGCATTCTGCCTGCCTTATCAGAGAAAACGCTGCGAAAGGAAAGTTGGAGTAGGAACGGATTTGGAAAGAGAACAGGCAGGATTTAGAGAAGGGAGTGAGTTGGAAAAAAGAAATAAAAGATACAGTATCAGTAAAATATAGAAAAGAGGCAGAGAAAAGTATGAAAAAAGCAGTAAAAAGAATTTTCTCAGGCGTACTTTCGGCACTTACAATCTTAACCTCTGTTGTGCAGCCGATGACAGCGTATGCAGGAGAAACAAATCCAAAATCTTATGAAATGGAATATCCTGCGCTGGAACAGGTAAAAACGCAGCTTCAGGAAGATGAGATTGTAACTGTGCAGGATTATGAAGTGGAAAAAGGTAGTGACTTTGATATAAAGACTGATTTTTCCGGCATGAAGTTTCATTCTGATAAAGTCAAAGTGACATTTTATGAAGCGAAGAATCAGAAGGGACAGGAGTTTCATACAGACCATGCGGACACTTATCAGGCAGTATATTTTGTAGAGCCGGTTCGGGAGGCGCCGAATTATCATGTGATTAGAAATATTACAGTTACTGAGTGTAAAGAAAAAGAAAATCCGTCACCGTCAAAAGAGCATGGAAAACAGGAGAAAAATTCAGAAGAGGAAGAAGAAGCGTCGCAAAAAGAGGAACAGATTTTAACAGAAGATGAATTTTCACAGGCACTTGAGGAAAGCAAGAAACAGGATACTTATGATGAAGAATCCGGGTTAGGTCTTTACGATGTGATGGCACAGGCAGGGGAACAGGAGATTGATCTTTTTCAGATGAAAGAAGGAGAAACGGTTACTTTTGTAGCAAATGCTTCCGATCAGGCAGTAAGGGCAACACAGACAGTTACAATCACAAAAGGTCCGTTATATCGTTATCAGGATTATGATTTAGGTACTTATGTGACAGAGCCTTATTTTATTTCTTATGGAAATGTCCATGCCACTGCTTATTGTATCCAGCCGTCTTTGCCGGGACCGGGAACAGGTACTTATACAATTACAAAAATTGAGGATAATCAGGCACTGGCAAAGGTCTGCTATTATGGGACAGAAGCGGCAGGAAAAGAAAGTTATTTTGCAAAACATCATAGTGATTTTTCAGAAGGAAAGCGGTTTATCCTTACGCATATAGCGGCAGCGTATGCCTATGGAAGTGCAGATGCCTTTTATGGAGCAAATGAAACAGCAAAATCTTTGGCAATGGAAATCTACAATTATTGTGTAGGAAAGCCGGAAATTCCAGAGGTTTCCATGTCTTTTTCTAACAATCATGTGAAGGCATTTCAGGAAGGGCAGGAACAGCGGACAGAGGATATTACATTTACTGCAGATTCTTTGCAGTCCATTACCATGCAGCTTCCAAAAGGAGTTGTATTTCATAACCTTACAACTGGAAAAAACAGCGCTGCCGGAGCAAAGGTAACACTTTCGGGCGGAACGAAGTTTTATTTAAGTGCGCCGCTTACACAGACAGAAGATGTGGAAGGTTCTTGGACAGCAACCATGCAGGGAAGTATTACAAAGGATTACTCTGCATATAAACTGACAACAAATGACAGTGTGCAGGATTTGGCATTTGTATTTGGAGAAGGAGTGGAACAGGAACAGTACGTTGAATTTTCTGTAGAGTGGCTGAAAAATGCGAAAATAGAACTTGTTAAAAAAGATCAGGGCAGTCAGAAGAAAATGGAAGGAGCGGTATATGGTGTATATCGTGATGAAGATTGCACAGATTTGATTGTAGAAATGCCTGCAACGGATAAAAAAGGTGCTTCCAGTGTTACCATAGAAAAGACACAGGATACCGTTTACTTAAAAGAAATTTCCGCACCACAGGGATATGTGCTGGATACAAAATCCTATGGCGTGAAATTGGAAGTAGGAAAGACGGTACAGATAGAAGTTACGGATCGGGAGCAGCTTGCATCTTTAACTGTTTACAAAGAAGGAGAAGTTCTGACAGGCGCAGAGGTTACGGAAGAAGGGGTGACCTTTTCTTATACAAAAGAGAAACAAGAAGGTGCTGTGTATGATGTTTATGCAGAAAAAGAGATTATCCGGGCAGATGGAACAGTTGCTTATAAAAAAGGTGCTGTGGTGAAAAAAGGACTAAAAACAGGAGAAGATGGAAGTGTTACACTTTCAGAACTTCCTCTTGGTACTTATAAAGTAGTAGAAGTAAAAGCACCTGAAAATTTTGTATGCAAGGGAGAAGCCAGACAGTTACCTTGTCCTATGCAGGACAGAATGAAGAAGTTGTTTTTGAAACCGTAACATTTGTAAATGACAGGCAGAAAGCAAGTGTGTCCGTAAGAAAAGAGGATCAGGACACGGAAAACCCACTGGCAGGTGGTATTTACGGATTATATACGGCAGAAGACGTCTATGGAAAGTCTGGAAAACTGCTGGTAGAAAAAGATACTTTGATTGAAAAAGTTACAACGGGAGAAAATGGAACAGCCAGTTATCAGGCAGACCTTCCCATTGGATATACTTACTATATCAAAGAATTGCAGGCACCCGCTCAGTATGTAAAAAATGAAACCGAGAAGTTTTCTTTTCATTTTCAGTATGTAGAGGGAGAAGAACAATGTTCTTTTTCTCATACGTTTCAAAATGAGAGGGTAAAGGCAGAAATTGTTTTGGAAAAAGAAGATGCTGAAACTGGAAAAACACCACAGGGAGATGCGTCTTTAAAAGGGGCTGTATATGGACTGTATGCCCGTGAAAATATCGTGCATCCAGATGGGAAAACCGGAGTTTTGTATCAAAAGGACGAACAGGTAGAGACTTTAAAAACCGATGATACAGGCAAAGCAGAAGTAAAGGACTTGTATTTAGGAAATTATTATATCAAAGAGATTACTCCTCCGGCGGGTTATCTGCTAGATGAAACGGAGCATGATGTGGTATGCGATGCTGAAGGTGATACCGTTGCTATTGTGAAGAGAAGTTGCAATGTAAAGGAACAGGTAAAGAAACAGCCATTTCAGTTAATTAAAGCCGGAAACAATGGAAACACAGATGCAGAACTCTTAAAAGGAGCAGGTTTTCAGGCATATTTGGAATCTTCTTTAAAGAAAAAAGAAGATGGAAGCTATGATTTTGCTTCTGCAACTCCCGTAGTAATTGGCGAAAATGGAGCAACAGAATTATTTACAGATGAAAGAGGGTATGCTTGCAGTATTCCGCTTCCGTATGGAACGTATGTGGTCAGGGAAACAACAACACCGCCCAATTATAAACCCGTAAAAGATTTTATTGTCCGAATTACGGAGCATAAGCCGGATACACCACAGATCTGGAGAGTTCTTCTGGATAAAGAGTTTGAGGCAAAGTTAAAAATCGTAAAAAAGGACGATGAAAGTAAAAAGCCTGTACTGAAAAAGGGGACAGAGTTTAAGGTATATGATTTGGACAGAAAAAATATGTGGAACAGGTTACCACCTATCCCACAACGGTAGTGCATAAGTCTTATTTTACAGATGAAACCGGGTATTTAATTCTTCCGCAGAATTTGGACGCAGGACATTATCGTATTGAGGAAGTCACAGCACCAGACGGCTATACTCTGAATGAAAATTATTATGAAGTTTCGGTAGCTTCTGATACAGCGTATCAGATGGACAGTGTTTCGGGAGATGTCCTGATTGAAGTGGTATATGAAAATCACCCGGTAAAAGGAGAACTGCAGATTGTAAAAAAAGGAGAAACCTTAGAATCCTTTGACAAAGATTTTTCTTATCAGGAAATCAATCTTTCCGGTGCAGTTTTTGATTTGTATGCGGCAGAGGATATTTATACTGCAGATGCTCAGAAGGACGAGCAGGGAAACCGGATACTGGAGTATGCAGAGGGGACGAAGATTGCTACCCTGACAACAGATCAGGAAGGAAAGGCAAGTGTGTCAAATTTACCACTTGGAACGTATGAACTGGTAGAGATCACAGCACCCGAAGGATTTGTGAAAAATCCAGAGCCGCAAAAAGTGACATTCAAATATGAAGATCAGAACACTCCTGTAATTGAGCAGGAAGTCCTGTTAAAAAATGAACGTCAGAAAGCAAAAATTTCCGTAGTAAAGCGAGATGCAGAAACAAAAAAAGAAATAAAAGGTGCAGTCTTTGGATTGTATGCGAAAGAAGATATTCAGGTGGGAAATCAGACTTTGGTAAAAGCGGATACACTGATTGGGAAAGCCGAAACAGGGGAAGATGGAAAGGCGACATTTTCTTTTGATCTGCCATTTGGAAACTATTATGTGAAGGAACTGGAAGCGCCAGCGGGCTATGTATCTTCGGAGCAAGTACTGGATGTTGAATTTTCCTATCAGGGACAGGAAATTGATGTGGTAGAACTTACATCAGAATTTTTAAATCAGCCGACAAAAGTTTCCATTACTAAAGTTGATACTGCAACAGGAGTTGAGCTTTCCGGGGCAACCCTTGTGGTGCTTGATAAAAACGGGGAAATGGTAGACGGTTGGAAATCGGTCAAAGGGGAAGAGCATGTCATTCGTGGACTACAAGTTGGAGAAACGTATACTTTAAGAGAGGAAACTGCCCCGTATGGTTATCTGAGGGCAGAGGAAGTTTCCTTTACTGTGAAAGACACGGAGGAAATTCAGAAAGTGGAAATGAAAGATGATGTGCCGACGGGAAGTATTCTGATTAACAAAAAAGGTGAATTTTTAGAAAAGGTATCAGTCTTTGAGCAGATTGGAGGCTGGATTTCCCATGTATTTGAATACCTGTCAGGCTCATTGAAAGAAGTTACTTTTGCAGTGTATGCGAGGGAAGATATTCCGGCGGCAGATGGGGAAAGCAAGGATTATTATAAAAAAGATGAATTGGTAGCGGAGATTACCACAGATCATACAGGTGTTGCAAGAATTTCCGGTTTGCCACTTGGAAAATACTATGTAAAGGAAAAGGAAACAGCACATGGATTTGTACTGGATCAGGAAGCCAGAGAAATTGACCTGTTGTATCGTGATCAGGAAACAGCAGAAATTACATATTCCGCAGACTGGCAGAATAAACGCCAGAAAGCAGAAGTGACTGTGTGGAAGAAAGAAAAAGATGCAGACCGTATGCTACAAGGTGCAGTATTTGCCCTGTGTGTCAAGGAAGACATAAAAAATGCACAGGGAAACGTAATCATGAAGGCAGATACCGTCATTGAGGAACAGGCAACAAATGCACAGGGAATGCTGCGTTTCGAGGCAGATTTACCAGTGGGATATACTTATTATATCAAAGAAACAGCTCCGGCACCGGGATTTTCTATGACCGGAGAGAGAAAAGAATTTACTTTTGATCCAGAAAACAGTGAGGAAGCGTGTGTATCTTATGAATTTACTTTTGAGAATGTACCGACAGTGGTAGAATTTACGAAAACTTCTCTGACAGATGGAAAAGAGGTAGAAGGTGCAAAACTTCAGGTAAAAGATGAGCAGGGAAAGGTCATTGACGAATGGATTTCTGTAAAAGAACCACATATTATTAAAGAATTGGTGGCAGGTCATACGTATGTGCTGGAAGAAACACTTCCGGCAGATGGTTATGTAACAGCGGAAAGTATTTCTTTTACTGTTGAAGATACAGGAGAAGTCCAGAAAGTGGAAATGAAAGATGATATTACGAAAGTCGAAATTTCTAAAACGGACATTTCAGGAAAAGAGCTTCCAGGTGCAAAATTAACGATTTTGGATCAGGAAGGAAATGAAGTAGAAAGCTGGACGTCTGGTGAGAAACCTCACTATATTGAGATGCTTCCAATCGGAAAGTATACGCTTCATGAAGTGTCTGCACCGGACGGGTATCTGGTAGCAGAAGATATTATTTTTGAAGTAAAAGATACAGGGGAAATCCAGAAGGTTGTGATGAAAGATGAGAGGAAGCCTTCTGAAAATGTGGAACAGCCACAGGAATCAAAACCGACAGGAAATGCCCCCAAAACAGGAGATACCAGCCATGTAGAATTGTGGGTGCTGTTATCTGCAATGGCAGTGTTACTGGCAGGTTCTTCTTATTACTGGATTAAGAAAAGGAAAAAATAACATGGGAGTTTCCCATAACTGGAAAGGCGGTCACGGAAAAGCTGTGGCTGCCTCTTTTTAAAGGAGCAGAAAACATGGTAGGAAAAATAATTTTTGGAGCTGCTGTTATTTTGACATTTGGCTTATATTGTTGTGTCCGTGTAGGTGGTCAGGCGGATCGCCAGATGGAAGAAATGTTGCAAAAGAAAAGGAAGGATCAGGAAAATGGAGAAAGCGGATAAGAGAAAATACGCAGAGGACAAACCTTTGGTGTGTGAGGACTGTTATTTTTGGAGCAGACGAAAAAATGGCTGCACCAGAAAACAGTGCTATTATCTTCTCCCAAAACAGTCAGAGAAAGATACGAAAAAAGCAGGACAATGTGTGGGTTGCCCTTATGGAAAACATTCTCCTTGTATTGGATACTGTTTGCAGAAAATTTTACAGGACATGAGAAAGAAAAAATGAGGAAAGGAAGAAACAGCCTATGCAGGACGAAGTCAATGAGAAAGTTGTGTCCCTGTGTATTCGTGGAGGAAAAATTTCTGCACAGATTTTAAAAAGTGCATTATTAAAAACTTTGACAAAGCTGGAACAGCAGAAATCCCAGAGGAAGCAAAAGAAAGGAGTATCTAAGGAAGAAAAAAATTTGGCAGTTTATAAAGGAAAACAAAGCATGGAGAAACTCAAGAAGCAGAACTGTGAACTTTCCAACATTGAGATTACAGACGGAAATATTAAATCCTTTGAAAAGTATGCCAGAAAATATAATGTGGACTATTGCCTGAAAAAAGACCGTTCTTCCGAACCGCCCCGTTATTATGTGTTTTTTAAAGCCAGAGATGTAGATTCTATGACCGCAGCATTTAAGGAATATACAGGCTGGAGCATGAAGAAAAGTAAAAAAATATCAATACGGAAAAAACTTTCCAAAGTGAAAGAACGACAGGCACAACAGCGAGAAAGACAGAAAACAAAGAGGAAGGAGAGGGATACTGCACGGTAAAAAAGAAAAAACAGAAAAGAGAAAATCCATTCCCAAAAGTATGGAAAAAACTGTGGCAGGATATAAGTGGAACACTGTCAGAGGTAGATAAAAAGAAGCTGTTTCTTACCAATCTGCCCTATGTGATTGTATTTTATGCAGTAAATAAACTGGCATGGCTTTATCGGTATTGTCAGGGAAATTCCTTACTGGAACGATTGAGTGTTTTGGTGCTGTATATATCACTGGCATTTGAAAATATGTTACCAAGTCTGGTATTTTCTGATATAGGAGTGGGACTTGCAGGTGCAGTTTTATTAAAAGGGATTGTCTATGTGAAAGGTAAGAATGCAAAGAAGTTCCGTCAGGGAGTGGAATATGGTTCTGCCCGCTGGGGGACAGCAAAGGATATTGCACCTTTTATGGATTCTGTATTTGAAAACAATATTATTCTGACACAGACAGAAAGACTTACCATGAACAGCCGCCCGAAAAAACCAAAGTATGCCAGAAATAAAAATGTCATGATTATCGGTGGCTCCGGTTCAGGTAAGACGAGATTTTATGTGAAACCCAATTTAATGCAGATGACACCAAATGTCAGTTATGTAGTGACTGATCCGAAAGGAACGATCTTGGTGGAATGTGGAAAGATGCTGCAAAAAGGGACACCAAAAATGAAAGATGGAAAGCCGGTACTGGATAAAAAGGGGAAAGTAATCTACGAACCGTACAAAATTAAGGTTTTAAATACAATCAACTTCAAAAAGAGTATGCACTATAACCCGTTTCGCTATATACGCAGTGAAAAAGATATTTTGAAACTGGTCAATACGATCATTGCCAATACAAAAGGTGATGGGGAAAAATCAGGAGAAGATTTCTGGATAAAAGCGGAGCGATTGCTGTATTGTGCTTTAATTGGGTATATCTATTACGAAGCGCCGGAAGAAGAACAGAATTTTTCCACGCTTTTGGAATTTATCAATGCTTCTGAGGCAAGAGAAGATGATGAAGAATTTAAAAATGCAGTTGATGAACTGTTTGAGGAACTGGAAAAGGAAAAACCAGAGCATTTTGCAGTCAGACAATACAAGAAATATAAGCTGGCTGCCGGTGTTGTATGCTCTAAAAGACTTCTTAATCAAGCGGTTGGGAAGTCTCTTAGAACACACAACCTAAAACCGAAGAAAGGAGCGCAAGTTATGAGAAAAAACGAGAAAATCACAGCTCTGTACGAACGACTGAGCCGTGATGACTTTGGCAAAGATGATGACCAGCAGCGTGAGAGCAATTCCATTTCCAATCAAAAGGCTATGTTGGAGGAGTTCGCCGCACGGCAGGGGTTTACGAACATTGTCCATTTCACGGACGATGGCATTAGTGGTACTTGCTTTGACCGTCCCGGATTTCTGGCAATGATGAAAGAGGTGGAAGCCGGGAATGTGGAGTACCTGTGTATCAAGGACATGAGCCGCATGGGTCGTGACTATCTGAAAGTCGGTCAGATTATGGAAATCCTGCGTCAGCGTGGCGTGCGACTTATCGCCATCAATGACGGCGTGGATAGTGCCAGAGGTGACGATGATTTTACCCCTTTCCGCAACATTATGAACGAGTATTACGCCAGAGACACCAGCCGTAAAATCCGTTCCACTTTCCAGTCCAAAGGCAAGTCCGGCAAGCACCTCACAGGCACGGTCATTTACGGCTATCTCTGGAACGAAGCCAGAGACCAATGGTTGGTTGACCCCGAAGCCGCTGATGTGGTCAAGCGCATCTTTGCCATGACGATTGAGGGCTACGGTCCGTATCAGATCGCCAGCAAGCTGAAAGAAGAAAAAATCCTCATTCCGTCCGCTTACCTTGCCCAGCACGGCGAGGGTGTGAATAAAAACAAGACTTTCAAAGATGTGTACGGCTGGGGTTCTTCCACCATCTGCAACATTCTTGAAAAGCGTGAATATCTGGGACACACCATCAACTTCAAGACTCGAAAGCACTTCAAGGACAAGAAAAGCCATTATGTCCCGGAGGACGAATGGACGATTTTCGAGAATACCCATGAAGCTATCATTGACCAGCAGACCTTTGACCTTGTGCAGAAAATCCGTGGGAATGTCAGACGCTACCCGGACGGCTGGGGCGAAGCAGCTCCCCTCACAGGCTTGCTTTATTGTGCCGATTGCGGCGGCAAGATGTATGTCCACCGTACCAACAACGGCAAGCGTATTTCTCAATATACCTGTTCACAGTACACCAAAGTTCCTTGCGGAACGCTCTGCAAGACCCAGCACCGTATCAACGAAGATGTGGTACTGTCCCTTGTCTCGGAAATGCTGAAAGCCATTGCCGATTATGCGAAGCATGACAGAGCCGAGTTTGTCCGTGTGGTGCAGGAAGCGCAGTCCAGCCAGCAGACGGCAGAGGTTAAGAAACAGCGGATACGCCTTGCCACAGCAAAGCAGAGAGTTTCCGAGCTGGAAGTCCTGCTCTGCAAAATCTATGAGGACAACATTTTAGGCAAGCTGTCCGACAGCAGATACGCCACTCTGGACGCTCAATACGAAAAGGAACAGTCCGAGCTTACCGCTGAAATCTCTGTTCTGGAAAAGGCTGTCAAGAGCTATGAGAAGCACGAAAAGGACGCTGACCGTTTTATCGCTCTGATCGACAAATATGAGAACTTCGACAAGCTGACCATTGCCATGCTCAATGAGTTTATCGAGAAAATCCTTGTGCATGAGCGTGACCGCAAAGGCAGTATACAGACCACACAGGAGGTCGAGATTTACTTCAATTTTGTTGGGCGATTCGTTCCACCGGCGTTTGGAGAAGTGGAGCTTACCCCGGAGGAATTAGAGGAAATCCGCAAACGTGAGGAACGCAAGGACAGGCTTCATCAGAACTACTTGAAGCGGAAAGCCAGCGGAGCGCAGAAGCGATACGAGGACAAAATCAAGAAGCGGAAAAAGGCAGAAATCGAAGCCAAGAAAGCCGCCATTCGTGCGGAGGACATTGCAAAGGGCGTGTTCGTCCCTGTCAGCAGTTTACCGCAGAGAGAGCCGATGAAAGGAGTACAAACAGCATGAATATCACTTACACACAGAACGGCGATTATCTTATCCCAAACATCATTATCCGCAAGACCAAGCCCCTCGGACACTACGGCAGACTTCGCAAGGCGTATCTGGAAATGCACCGTCCGATACTGTTCAATGAGCTGGTGCTATCCGACAAGCTCTTTGAGCATTGCGCCGAGATTGACGAAACAGCACGAAACCGCATGGAGCTGATCGTGCGGTCACTGGCAGAGCAAAACGGCGTGACCGAGCAACTGAAAGCCGAAAACCAAATGGAATGGGTGCGGCAGATGAACGCTTGCAAGGCACAGGCAGAGGAGATTGTGAAAGTGGAATTGATTTATGATTGAGCGAGGAAGTCCGGGCAGAAAACTGTTCGGACTTTTCTCATGTAGTCCAAAGTTGCGGTAGAATTGTTCACGAGTTTTATGGTATAATTTATGCGAATAAAGAAAACGGAAAATTAGAATCTAACAAGAGAATGTGGTTGTATGAAAAAATCCATATTAGTATTTTGGGCAATCGTGTGTCTGTTACCTATTCAAAGGAGGTTTAAGAATTTTAAATGAAACATATAAGAAATATATTGCTGTTGATTACGATTATTTTTGCTTTTGTTATGCAAGCTGAAGTATATCAAAATATGCTCTGGAACT
Organism: Dorea sp. AM58-8; assembly: GCF_003464045.1. NCBI lineage: Bacteria > Bacillati > Bacillota > Clostridia > Lachnospirales > Lachnospiraceae > Dorea > Dorea sp. AM58-8. Next base: position 255,880 of record NZ_QSDM01000001.1, read on the forward strand.
TTAATGGTGCTTATTATTTATCGTCCAGATACACAACTACTAATGACGATATGGATTCATTTTTAGCCAATGCAGAAGATACAGCTGAGAAGCATGGTGTTCATATTTTTTCGACTTTTAATCAGAGAGTTTCTAATTATCAGACAAGACTTTATATTTATGGTGATGATACCGTTGTTCGGGATAGTCTTAAAAGCACAATGGATATTGAGGAAAAAACATATACGGCTTTGATAGGTGGAATCACCGTAATAGAATTTGAAGATTTTAGAGAAGCAAAAAACACAGGCAATGGACAGGAAATAATGGTCAGCTATATCGGTGATGATGATGACATTATTGCCACATATCAAGATTTGGCAAAAGAATATTCTATATCGCAGCCAGAGTTTTGGCAATCAACCGAAACTGATATGATGTTCATTGTTTGGGGCCTGGTTGCCATATTGATGATTGTACTTAATATGATTGAGGTGATACGCAGGCAAAAGGAAGTAGTTGTACGAGCTTCTCTGGGCGAAAATGCTGCTGTGATTGCTCTAAAAGCTGTAGTGGCTGATATGATTTCATATGCTGCATTATTCGTCTTAGCAAAGTTGCTTGTTTCTCAATTTATATCGGGAGCGTATGAAGATCATCTCATTTTGGCAGTGTATTGTGCCGGAGCAGTTCTTTCCGTAATTCCTTATGCTGCTTTTGTCCGCTTTGATGTAAAAAAAGCCTTTGCCAATGCTTCAGATAAAAAAGGTATGTTTTATCTTCTGAACGGTCTTAAAGTATTTGCTACTGCCATGACAATTTTTACAATAACTACAAATCTCAGTAGCATTCAAGGTAATTTACTTACAAACACTACTCTTTTAGAAAATCATTATAATGATTATTATTTTGGAGTTATGCAGATTGAACCTCCTTTTGAAGAAAATGAGGAGGAATCCAAAGAGAGCAAATTTTGGAATGACCTTTACGAAAATGAATACAACACGATAAATCCGGTGGTCTGCATAGGCAGCCGGATAAGCGATACGGATAATTATATTTTTGTAAATCATAATGCCAGAGATATGCTACAAGGGTTTTCTGATATGCTTACTGAAGATGATGAAAAAGAGGATATCGTGGTCTTCGTGCCAAAGGGAAGAAATGCGGAATCATACAAAGATATCGCAAAAGAGGAAATTGGCTCTCTTACCCAAAATGCAGAAGAACTGCGTGTTGTTTATAAAGAATATTCTGGCAGAGAGCAATTTTATTATCTCAATTCGAACAGAGAAGAGGCTATTGACGGATTGTCAAGAGCAACAAATCCGATTGTTATTTATCAGGCAAATGAGGCTGTTGCTTTGAATGGAAGTTATATCGAAACAGGAACATATAATGGTGAGGTGATCTACGGATGCGATGAAAGCACAATTCGTAATGCTGCGAAAAAATATGCAGAACAGCTTGGTCCACACTATTTTATGCTGACGAATGTCGGGGAGGATTATACTTATAGTCATAGTTTTCTCGTGAAACTGATTGGCTTTATAAGCTCTCTTTGCGTATTAGTATTGCTGTTAGATATCGCTATCATCATATCTGAAGTGAAAATGGAATTTAGACTTAATGCGATGGAAATCTCCCTCAAAAAGGTTTTGGGCTATCGCTTTTATGAAAGGCACAAAAGATTTATTTCCGTTAATCTCTTAGAAAATATAGCCGTTGTGATATTGATTTGCATTGTTTCGCTTTTTATATCTAACGCAAGTGTCGGGATTGCTTTACTGGTTGGAGCATTGCTCACCATTATTGAAATGGCAATCATTTTCACAAATGTTATGTGGGTTGAAAAAACAAATATCTCAAAGTCCTTGAAAGGTGGATGTTTATGATTATAATTCGTGGCTTAAATAAAGCATTTGGAGAGAAAATAATTTTCTCCAACTTTAATTTGGAAATTCCGGATGGAAGTTTTGTAGTAATCAGCGGGGATAGCGGCAGTGGAAAAAGCACTTTGCTCAATATGATTGGTGGTATCGAAAAGCCGGATAGCGGCAGTATCATAATCGAAGGGCTGAATATTACCCGGCTTAAAAATAAAAACAGTTTTTTGCGGATACAGTGGGGTTTCTTTTTCAGAATTTTGCACTGCTTGAAAATAAGACAGTTAAAGAAAATTTAAGTTTGATTAAAAAATCAAGCCGAACTAAAGTATCACTTAAAGAAGCTCTTAATCGTGTGGGGTTATCAAAGGAAGTTAACAAAAAAGTTTATCAGCTTTCCGGTGGTGAACAACAGAGAGTTGCTTTAGCTCGTCTTATGATGAAAAAATGTTCTGTTGTTTTGGCAGATGAACCTACTGGCTCACTTGACAAGAAAAATAGAGATATTGTTATGAGGTTATTGCACGAACTCAATGAAGAAGGTAAAACGGTTATCATTGTTACCCACGATCAGGGTATTATTGAAGATGAACCTTATGTTGTGAAAATCTGAGAGTACCTCTTAGAAATGTCTTGATCTACATTTTATGTAATTTGGGTCAGAAGAAAATCCCTTTAGGAACTAAAGGGCGCACTTCTATACTCTCCTATCGGGAGTATGTGCGTCCTGCGGAGCTTCATTCCCGGTCAGCAGAGAAAAACTGCTTGACCGAAAATGTTTCGTCACTTCGTTCCGTCAAGGGAGCTACACTCCCTTGCGACGCTTGTGCGTCTATCCCTTGTGGACTTGCCGTCCGCAAACAGCATGAAATGCTGTTCGCCGCCAGCAAGTTTGGAAAAATAAATACCGAAAATCAGACCGTTGACTGGTCGCAATGTGCGAAAAGTTGACGGTCTTTTTTTATCCCAAAAATCAAAAAAGGAGGTCAATCACAATGACAAAACCGAAAACCCTCGATCAGCTTCGAGCCGAAAAGGAACGAGCTGAGACGCAGCTTGCACAGGAGAAGCACAAGCTGGAGCGTCTGGAGAACAGAAAGAAGTATCTGGAGAAAGGCGAACGCACCAAGCGCACCCACCGCCTTTGCAATCTGGGCGGCACGATTGAGAGCCTTGCCCCGGAGGTCAAAGATCTCACACGCACCGAAATGACAGAGCTGATGGAACACATCTTTTCTCTGTCCGAAGTCCAGCGAGCCGTCCGGCACATGGCGATTACTCACACCAACCAAGCGAACAGAGAAAAGGAGCTGAAAGCCGATGGCACTATTTCATCTGAGCGTCACGCAGACTAAGCGAAGCGCAGGACAGTCCGCTATTGCTTCTGCCGCCTACCGTGCCGGGGAGCGATTGTATAGCGAGTATTACGGCGAATACAGCGACTACACCCGCAAGGGCGGCGTGATCTGCTCTGACATTTTCCTGCCGTCCCATGCACCGCCCGAATACGCAGACCGCCAGACCCTATGGAACGCCGTGGAAAAAGCCGAGCGTGGAAAGAACGCCCAGCTTGCATACAGCTTTGACATTGCCTTGCAGAATGAATTTTCCCTTGAGGAAAACATCGCTCTTGCAAGGCAATTTTTGTTGGAGAACTTTGTGAGCCGGGGCATGGTGGTTGACTTCGCCGTACACCAGCCAGACCGGGAGGACGGCGGCATACCAAACCCGCATTTTCATGTGCTTTGCCCCATCCGCCCCATCGAGCAGAACGGCAAATGGGGACTAAAGCAACGCCGGGTGTATGAGCTGGACGAGGACGGCAACCGTATCCGGGACGCAGACGGAAAGTTTGTGTTCAACGCCGTTCCCACTACCGACTGGGGCAGTCCCGAAACGCTGGAATACTGGCGGCAGACATGGGCGGAGCTATGCAATGCCAAGTTTGCGGAAAAAGGTATTGATGTTCGTATCGACCACCGGAGCTATGAGCGTCAGGGCGTGGAGCTTCTTCCCACCGTCCACGAGGGCGCAACCGTCCGGGCCATGGAGAAGAAAGGCATACGCACCGAGAAAGGCGAGTTCAACCGCTGGATCAAAGCCACCAATGCCGTTATCCGTGACATCAAGAAGAAAATCACTCTCCTGTTTGATTGGATTGCCGAAGCAAAAGCGGAGCTTGCCAAGCCGCAGGCACCCGACCTTGTTTCTCTGCTGAACGCCTATTACACCAGCCGCAGAGCCGGGGCATATTCGCAGAAAGGCAAGGTCAGCAACCTAAAGGAGATGAACGAGACTTTCAATTATCTCCGGGCAAACGGCATTTACTCCCTTGAGGATTTGGAACGCCGTGTCAGCGAACACAGTGCTGCCACAGAGAGCTTGAAGAAAACGCTGGACGAACAGACCGCTCGAATGAAAGCGATTAAGCGGCTCTATGACAGCTCTGCTGCTTTCCAGAGCTTGAAGCCTGTCTATGACGGCTTGCAGAAAATCAAGTTTGAGAAGCCCAGAGCCAAGTACAAGGCAGAGCATGAAACGGAACTGAAACAGTTCTACGCCGCCAGACGCAAGCTGACCGGAGAATTCCCGGACGGCAAGGTGGATATGAAAAAGCTGACCGAAGAGTATGACGAGCTGGAACAGGCGCACAACACCACCTATGGCGAGTTTAAGACCGTCAGAGACGATTTACACCGTCTTTGGAAGGTCAAGTCATGTGTAGATACTGCCGCCCGATTTAACGAGCGTACAGAGGAACAAATGCTCCAAAATCGACCCCAAACACGACAGAAAAAGGAGGATATGACACGATGAAAAAATACGACTGGAAGAACGAGTACAACCCCATCCGCAGAACGGCAAAACGCCTTTTGAGCGGAGAACCTTTGACCGATGGCAGACCGCTTTCCGACCTGATCGAGCTGGACGAACACACCCGGAAATGCCTTGCCTTTGAAGCCACCCTCACCGACCGCCAGATTGATATGTTGCAGGAGCTGGGCTATCTGCCTGTTATCATGAGACAGTACGGCGAGGAATGTGCGAACTGCCCCTACACGCTGGACGAGCGTGAGCATGGCATTTGCAGACGATGCGCTGTTTTCAAGAAGTAAGGAGGACGCCCATGCAGTACACCCAAGCACAGATCGACCGGGCAAACGCCGTCAGTCTGGAAGATTTTCTCCGCACACAGGGAGAGACGCTTATCAAAAGCGGACGGGAATACCGCTGGAAAGAACATGACAGCCTGACCGTCCGGGGAAACAAGTGGTTTCGCCACAGCCAGAGCAAGGGCGGCTATCCCATTGATTTTGTCATGGAGTTTTACGGCAAGTCCTTTCCCGAAGCTGTCCAGATGTTGACAGGCGAAAACGGCGAGGGACAGGCCGAAGCCACCACAGCACCGCCCACAGCGTTCCACTTGCCCTTGCACAACAGAACAGCCGACAGAGCAATTCAATATCTTTGCGAAAGCCGAGGTCTCAACCCGAAACTGGTTGAGGCTTTTCTTCTTTCCGGGGATATTTACGAGGACGCAAAGCGGCACAATGTTGTGTTTGTCGGCAGAGACCGAAACGGCACACCGAGATATGCCCATGTGCGAGGAACGGCAGACACATTCAGACAGGATATTACCGGGTCTGACAAGTCCTATCCGTTCCGCTATGAGGGCAACAGCAACCAGCTCTTTGTCTTTGAAGCGCCAATAGACCTGTTATCATTCATCTGCCTTTATCCGCAGGATTGGCAGACAAGAAATTATCTTGCCCTGGGCGGCGTTTCGGGCAAAGCCCTTGACCGTTTTCTTTCTGAACGCAAGGACACCCGAAAAGTATTCCTCTGCCTTGACAGCGACACCGCAGGAAGTGAAGCCTGCTTCCGACTGGCGCAGGACATTCCCAGCGAGATCGCCGTCATTCGCCTTGTCCCGGCAAGGAAAGACTGGAACGATGTTCTCCGTCAGCAAGGGGACATTCCCAGCCGCAAATTCATAGCCGAAACAATCACGCTGCGAGAGCTGCCCACCGCCCAGCCTGTCCCAATGCTCCGTATGGCAGATGTGGAGCTGACGAGCGTGGATTGGCTATGGTTTCCGTATATCCCCTTTGGAAAGCTGACGATCATACAGGGCAACCCCGGCGAGGGCAAGACCTACTTTGCCATGCGTCTTGCGGCGGCTTGCACCAACCGAAAGCCCTTACCCGGTATGGAGACACTTGAGCCTTTCAATATCATCTACCAGACCGCAGAGGACGGTTTGGGCGATACCGTTAAGCCCCGGCTGATGGAAGCTGACGCAGACCTTGAACGAGTGCTTGTCATTGACGATAGAGACACACCGCTGACCCTTGCCGATGAACGCATAGCAAGGGCAATCAGGGAGAACAACGCAAGGCTGGTTATCATTGACCCGGTGCAGGCGTTTCTGGGCGCAGATGTGGACATGAACCGGGCAAATGAAGTCCGTCCCATCTTCCGCAGTCTGGGAGACATTGCACAGGCTACCGGGTGCGCTATCGTGCTGATCGGACACCTCAACAAAGCCGCAGGAACGCAAAGCACCTACCGGGGATTGGGGTCTATCGACATTACGGCGGCAGTCCGCAGTCTGCTGTTTATTGGCAAGCTGAAGGACAGTCCCACAACGAGGGTGCTTATCCATGAGAAAAGCTCCCTTGCGCCGCCCGGACAGTCCCTTGCATTTTCTCTGGGAGACGAGAAAGGTTTTGAGTGGATAGGAGCTTATGACATTACCGCTGACGAGCTTCTTACCGGGACGGACACCGCTAAGACCGAGAGCAAGACCGCACAGGCGCAAATGCTCATTCTGGAACTGCTTGCAGACGGAAAGCGTATGCCGAGCGCAGAGCTGGAAAAGGCAGTCAATGAGCGTGGGATTTCCTCACGCACCATGCGAACGGCGAAAAGCCGTATCGGGGACAGACTTGTGACCGAGAAAGAGGGCACAGCATGGGTCTGCTATCTCCGAAACTAACAACAGGAACAAGGCAAGCGTGGCAAAGACGGCAAGGTTTTTATAGATACCTTAATGTTGCCGCCTTGCCTTCTTCCCTCATACCGACACCGCCCGATGATGAACAGTCACCGGGCATTTTTCATTTACAGGAGGATTTTGAATGAACAATACCGCAACCAACAGTACCCCTTGCCCGACTGTGAGAAAGCAGATCGGCAAGACAACCTATATCGTGCGTGTGCATTTCAGCCAGACCGCCAAGGAGACGATGGAGGACAAAATCAAGCGTATGCTTCGTGAAGAAGTTCGCAAAATGTGACTTCTTCTTGAATTTGATGAAAAAGTCCTTGACTTTTCGTCTCTGGAAAGACTGCGAAATCTATTCTGATTTCCTGTGGGGCAAGGCTGGCACCATTTGATATTGCAGAACTGCGGGAACTGACTTCTTATGATGAGCTGGAATTGGATATGCTGGGAGATCAGAGAACTGCAATGTTTGTTATTATTTCTGATACGGACGATACATTTAATTTCCTTGTGGCAATTATGTATACGCAGCTTTTTAATTTGCTGTGTGACAGAGCAGATGATGTACATGGAGGACGTTTACCTTACCATGTGAGATTGTTATTAGATGAGTTTGCCAATATCGGGCAAATTCCCAAATTTGATAAGCTGATTGCAACGATACGAAGCAGGGAAATTTCTGCTTCGATTATTTTACAGTCCCAGAGTCAGTTAAAGACCATTTATAAAGATGCCGCAGAAACCATTTTAGGGAATTGCGATACCATGTTGTTTTTAGGGGGAAAAGAAGGAAGTACTTTAAAGGAAATATCAGAAACATTAGGAAAGGAAACCATAGACCTTTATAATACTTCCGATACCCGTGGACAAAGCCGATCCTATGGATTGAATTATCAGAAGACTGGAAAAGATATGCCATAATTCATGGTGACGAGTTCAGTTGCCTTGAGTAACAGATGAACAGGGACACGATCAACTGGATTCGGATAAAACGAAAACAGGAGGTCGCTATGGAGAAATTGAAAAAGCATATCCATGATGACAGTAACGGTCTGGACTATGTTCTGGTCGGAGATACTATATTCCAGACTTACAGCTGCCGGAGGAAAGCCGCCCAATCGGACGGTGGGGACGGATGCACAGGGAATATCTGCAAGAGTATTGTCCCGACCGGTACAATGAATTGCTTCTGTCTGGAAAGCTGTGGACATATCTTGCCGATCTGGATGAGCAGGCACAGAACCGTCTGGATTGTATCATTGCCCAGATAAAAGAAACAGAGGGAGTCACGGAGGAATTGAAAGCAAAAGACCAGCTTGCATGGGTCGGTCACATGAACAGCATACGCCACCGGGCAGAGGAAGTCATTCGGTCTGAGATGATTTTCGTCTGAGAAGGTGGAAAAACTGAGGCCATTCACTTTTATAGTGGATGGCCTTTTTGCTACCTGCGCTTTTTCTTTTTTGGCATATAATACGGCTGTGACTTGGCTTTTCCCCGCATATTGTTTGGGTTTTTAAGCAGTTTGGACAGGCTCAGTATCCGCAGAAAAGCCGAAAAGTCCTCGGATGAAATTTTTTCAAAAGGAATCTGCATTTTATCACAGAACTCATGGATCATAGCTTCTGTGTCGGTTCCCATCTGTATGGCCTGTTCAAAATTCTCTTTGACCTCATCCAGTGTTGGCTGTGGGTCGGCTGTGGTCTTGTCTTTCAAATGGGCTTCCCGTATATCCCGGACAATGCTGTCCAGATCATCATGAAGGATATGGCTGTAAAAATCGTTCTCCTGTACCTGACCCAATTCCAGCGTCCGCATATACAGATCATTTTCTCCCGGTGCGTGTTCTTTCAGAATGGTCTGCCGGGTAGCTTCCAGAATCAGATTCATCTGGTTCACTCGCATATCAGCGATCTGGTCAATAAAGATTTCCATATCAACCATCAGCCGCAAAAAATTTGGATGAGTCGCCAGTTCACAAAGCAGGCGGTTGTTGATCTTTCCGCTGCTCAAAAGTTCCACCATAGCGTCACTCAGATGCAGAGCTTGAAGCTCCGTGTTTGGGTGATTTTTATTTTCTGACACACCCATCAGATAATCAGTGGACACACCGTAAAACTTTGCCAGTGTCGCAATCGCAAATGGGCTGATGTCTTTGTAGTCATCGCTCTCATATTTTCCCAGTGCCGACTTAGACAGGCCGGTCTGTTCTGCCAGCTGTTCCAGCGTCAGGTGCTTATCCACCACCCGCAGGTCTTTGAGCCGTTCCGGGATCGACAGTTTTGTGTACATCAAAGCACCTCCTTGCCAACGGTTTTTGTTTTCCATTATAGCACATTTCCGAGAGCGTGGAAATATGCGGTTTTCGTGTGATTTTCCTGCGTCTTGGACATACGGGAGAAGCCCTCTTTTTTCGGTAAACTGGTTCTTGTCAGGAGACATAGAACCTTGAAAAATGAATGACCGACTGCAAGGGGGATGACCTCCGGGGAAGTGACGCCACGATAAGAGCGCACCAAAGAGGACAATACGCTGGGAGAGAATCCGGGCAGGAATATTTTGCAGACAGACCGGCAGACAGAAAAATAAACGATGCGGGACATACCGCATCAAATGAATGGAGGTAGATCATTATGAAACTGAATATGAAGGAAAAGAAAATACTTTACGCTTACGCCTGCCCCAGCCATCACAACACAGTGACAAGGCTGAAATGGCTGACAGCATTGACTGTTGACCCGGAGGCGAAAAGCCAGATGCTTCATCTTGCTCGTAAAATTGAGACAGAGACAGAGGAAAGGTGGTACGAAGCCTTTTACCATCATCTGCGTATGGAGATGGACGAATACCGCCGGATTAGACGCAGTCTGCGTGCGCTGAAAGCAAACACCGATTATGAGGAGGAACTGTATGAGGAAGCTGTCTAAATATGAAAAAGAAACCATCATCAACTGGAATGAGGGCGAGACGATTGCCAGTATCTACACCTTCAATGCCAGCTGAAACGCAGACTGGAGGATTTCAGCCGGAAGTACCCTCTGCTGTGCCGCTTGGAACGCAGTACGCCGGAAGGTAGCGTGACCTATGTACTGGACAAGTCCCGACTTTCGATCCGGCTGGTGCCGCCGTACAGCGAAGAACGGCTGGCAGCTGCAAGGGAGTACGCAAAAGAGCATGGCTTTCAGGTCATACAGACAGAAGAAAAAATCGCTTAAAATGAGGGCGATTTACGAAAAAATATCGGGTCTGCACCCGCTGTTTTGATTGGCAATTTCCGCAGGCGTATTCTGTATCCACTTCTCGCCTATGGGTGTAAATGTACGGATACGGAGCCGGTGAAACTGGCAAAAACCGCTTCTGCGGTGAAGGCCAGCTTCGCCGGTGCGGGAGTACAGAGGGCAGCCAGCCCTTTGTGCCGGGGTGCAGGGGCGGCAGCGCACTGCTGGGGTCAAGGGGCAACGCCCATTGGCGGGTTGAGGGCAGCCAGCCTCATCGGGTCAAGGGTGAAACGCCTTGCCCAGGGAAAGTTGATGCCTGCGTCAACTTGTACTGGGTATTACCTGACGCAAAACTTCGCAGGTCTGGCGGCTTTGCCGCCCTCCCCAGCCCAGAACATCTTTGCAGGAAGGAGGAAAAAGGTTTGAAATTAACAAGACACAATGGACGATCTGGGAAGCATGGCACTTACAATCCCCGGCACAATGACCGTCGGTTCGATGTAGAAAATAGCGAACACATTGACGCTGAGCGTGCCAGACAAAATGTGTACTGGGACTGTTACCGGGGCTTTACCACCCACGACTTTCGGGAAAACCCAGAGCAGCCGGATTTCAGCTTTGAGGAAATTGAACGGATGTATTACTACGAGCATTATGCCGACCATGTCAATGCTCAGAACGCCCGGAACGAGAAAACCCGGCACATTGAGCGCAATCGCACTGTGATGATCTTTTGAAAAATAACAAGACCTGTCCAGAAGAAAGCATCTACCAGATCGGCACTATGGAAGAATCCGTTCCGCCGGAGACTTTAGCGCTCATTGTCAGTGAATTTTATGAGGAATTTGAAAACCGTTTCGGTTCTCATATCCACATTTTAGACTGGGCGCTCCATCTGGATGAAGGGACTCCGCACATCCATGAGCGCCATGTATTTGACTGTGAAAATCGGTATGGAGAGCTGTGCCCCCAGCAGGAAAAGGCGTTGGAGGAACTGGGTATCCCTCTCCCTAAACCGGAACAGCCAAAAGGAAAGCACAATAACCGGAAACAGACTTTTGATGCAGTCTGTCGGACAATCTTATTTGACATTGCCAAACGGCATGGGCTGCATCTGGAACAGGAGCCGTCTTATGGTGGGCGTGACTATTTGGAAAAGCAGGATTATATCCTGATGAAGCAGAAGGAGCAGCTGGCGACACAGGAGCAAAAGCTGGAGGAACTGACGCTAAAAATTGAGGATGTAGAAACCTTACTGGAAGATGTTTCCGGTGCAGCCTATGACAAGGCGGTGGAGGTTGTGACCGACAAGGTTCGGGAACAAACCCAGCTTGAAGATATGGAAGTAATTGAGAAATATCGAAAGAGCGTGGTATCGCCCAATGCCAAAAATTCGCCAGAAGTTGTGAAGATAGCGAACACTCTGCTGAGTAGGGTGCGAGAAAAATTACAGCAGTCTGCTGAAAAAGTTCTCAAAAAGGTACAGGCGGTGCTGTTAAAACCGGAGGTCAAACAGGCTGGCAAAGAGCAGATCAAAAATAAAGCCAGAAAATCCATTAAGGAGAAGCTGGCACAAGGCAAACTGGACGCTGATCGGGAGAACCGGGAGCGCTGGGAGCGTGAAGGACGGATTGCTCCAACAAGAAAACAGGATATGGAATTGTGAGGCATCTGATTTTCTATGGAAACCGGATGCCTTTTGCATTGTTTGGAGGTGGAAGAAACGAATGTATTTGAAGCAGTAAAACAGTCTGTTACCACAAGGCAGGCTGCTTTGGTTTATGGAATTTCAGTAGGACGCAACGGGATGGCTTGTTGCCCGTTTCACGATGACAGGCATCCCAGCATGAAGGTGGACAGACGGTTCCATTGTTTTGCCTGTCAGGCAGATGGAGATGTGATTGATTTCACTTCCCGTCTTTTTGGACTAAGCAGTAAAGAAGCTGCCTTAAAGCTGGCAGAGGACTTCTCAATCAGCTTTGACCGCAAAGGCCACGATCCGCCACAAAAGAGAGTAATCAAAAGAAAAATCAGCGAGGAAATGCGATACCGGCAGGCAGAGCAGAAATGCTTTCGGGTGCTGTGCGACTACCTGCGTTTGCTGGAACGATGGAAAGAAGAATATGCGCCCAAACAACCGGAGGATGACTGGAATCCTTTGTTTGTGGAGGCTCTGCACAGGCAGCCATATATCGAATATCTGTTGGATCTTCTTCTGTCTGACAGCATAGAAGAACGAGCTTTTGTAGTTGCTGAGTATGGAAAAGAGGTGAGGAAAATTGAACAGCGAATATCAGAGTTTATCGCCAGCCACCCAGCAGGCTGTGATGAGCGCAGCCGAAGCCATAGCGCCGGAACCGAGCGTTGATGAGGTGCGGCAGAGCCTTTCTGTTACCGACAAGGGAAAAACAGCCAACACCATTGACAACTGCCGGATTGTGTTCTGCTGCGATCCACTCCTGCGGGATGCCATCCGGCTTAATCTCCTGACTGACCGGGTAGACATTGTACAGGACTTGGGGTGGCGCAGGAATACCAGCGCTCTGACGGATACTGATGTGAAATATCTTCTCCTCTATTTTGAGAGAAACTATGAGCTGACCAGTGAGAAAAAGATCACGGCTGCCCTTTCTATCGTAGCAAACGAAAATTGTTACCATCCAATTCAGGATGTGCTGAACAGTCTTGTCTGGGACGGTACACCACGCATCCGATCCTGTCTGCACCATTTTCTTGGTGCTGATGAAAGTGACTATGTGGAAGAAATGCTGAAACATTTCCTGCTGGGTGCTATACGCCGGGTATTCCGTCCCGGTTCCAAATATGAGGAAATGCTTTGTTTGGTGGGCGGTCAGGGTGCCGGGAAGTCCACATTCTTCCGACTGCTGGCGATCCGGGACGAATGGTTCTCTGATGACCTGAAGAAGTTGGATGACGACCGGGTATTCCAAAAGCTACAAGGTCACTGGATCATTGAGATGTCAGAGATGCTTGCCACCAGCAGCGCAAAGAGCATTGAAGAAATCCGTTCCTTTATTAGCCGACAGAAGGAAACCTACCGGACACCTTATGAATCTCAGCCTAAAGACCGGCTTCGGCAGTGCGTGTTCGGTGGTTCCTCGAATACCCTGGACTTTCTGCCGCTGGATCGAGCCGGGAACCGGCGCTTTCTCCCAATCATGATTTACCCGGAGAAGGCAGAGGTTCACATTTTGGAGGACGAGGACGCTTCCAGAGCGTATCTGTTGCAGGTATGGGCAGAAGCTATGAGCATTTACCACAGCGGCAAGTATTCCATGAAATTCAGCAAGTCCATCCAGCGTCAACTGGTGGAGGTGCAGAAAGACTTCATGCCGGAGGACACCGAAGCTGGACAGATACAGGGATTTCTGGAACACTACACCGGAAACATGGTCTGCTCAAAACAGCTGTTCAAGGAGGCGCTGGGACATACCTTTGATGAGCCGAAGCGGTGGCAGCTCCACAATATCAATGAGATCATGAACACGGTCGTGACCGGTTGGAAGCCTTTTTCCAATCCCCGGATGTTTGCCGGATATGGCAGACAAAAGGCTGGGAACGGGACACTTCCGGCAACGAACTACCCAGCAACGAAGGTGGATTTGTAGAACTGAGTGAAGAAGAATGCCGTCAGCTGGAACTTCCGCAGGAGTGGATCGCCTGACAAGGACGGTCTGTTGCCGGGATGGTTGCCGGTTGGTTGCCGGGTTCGTTGCTGATAAATTTATGGTTTTGATATAGAAAAAGCCCGCAAGTAAAGGCTTTTTATGATCTATCTATGTTTTCGGCAACGAAAGCAACGAGATTTTACAAGAAAATTTGAAAAGTAAGAAATCAGGGTCAGACGATAGTTTACAGGTTTTTTGATGTCCGTTGCCGGACTTCGTTGCCACAGCTACCGTCTGATCCCCTATTCTATGGAGGTAGCCTATGGAGAAAAACAAGAAGCAGAATAAAAAAGTCCAGTTTGTAGTGGTTCGTGAGTTTTCTGGGGACAAAACCATGCGGGAAGCCTTTGAGCAGCTGATCGAGCGTCAGACCTGCGAACACTTCGAGGAATGGTTAGAGCATCAGGAAATGGCACGAAAAGCGGCGTAAAGCAGTTGAATCATGGACAGGGGCATGGTATTATAATGGTATCGTGTCCCTGTTCATAGAAGGAGAACACTATGAGCAGGAAAAAACAAGTGAATCAGAAAATCACAGCCCTTTATTGCCGTATCTCTCTGGAGGATGGCGGCGATAATGAGAGCATGAGCATCAGCAACCAGAAACTTATGCTCCGGGACTTTGCCGAAAAAAACGGAATGTTCCAGTATGAGTATTATGTGGATGACGGTTATACAGGCCGCAATTTCAACCGCCCTTCTTTTCAGCGCATGATTGCCGATATTGAGGCGGGAAAGATCGGCTGCGTTATCACCAAAGACCTGTCCAGACTGGGCAGGAATTATATCGAAGCTGGCAGCTATATCGAAATCTTTTTCCCAAAACACAATGTACGCTATATCGCCATTACAGACGGAGTGGACAGCCTGACCCGTCAGGAAATGGACATTACGCCGTTTAAGAATATCCTGAACGATATGTACAGCCGGGATATTTCCAAAAAGGTGCTGGCAGGGCGTATGACCCGTTCCCGGCAGGGGAAGTTTTGTGGTGGGCAGCCGCCCCTCGGTTTGATGCGTGACCCGGAGGATAAGGGGCATTTGATCCGTGACCCTGAGACAGCACCGGTAATCCGAAAAATCTATGATATGGCGCTGGATGGCTGGGGATGTATGCGGATTGCAAAGCAGCTCATGGATGATAAAGTCCCAATCACCAGAGTAAAAAGTAACACAGAATGTGATGTAAATTACTATTCATGGGGAAGTGCAAGAATCAGCCATATCCTGCGGAATCCCTTTTATAAGGCGCACATCTGGTCTGCCGGACACATCAGAAAGGGATTCGCTCCAACACCTATGATATTATCCCTCGTGAGGACTGGGAAATTATCGAGGATTGCCATGAAGCAATCATCTCCCCGGAAGAATGGGAGCAGGTGCAGGAAATCATTGACCGCAGACCAACCATTATGAAGGGCAACTCCTGCCCCTTTTATAACCTGTTCCACGGTATCATTTATTGTGCGACTTGCGGAAAGTCCATGCAGGTGCGGTATGAAAAGGTTGGCAGAACCGGAAAGAACCGTTTTACCGGCGAACAGCGGGAACCGATTGATAAGGCGTATTATATCTGCCAGACCTATAACAGGCTGGGCAAGAACGCCTGTACCAGCCACAAGATCGAAGCCAGAGATTTATACAATCTTGTGCTGAAAGATATTCAGGAGCTGGCAAAGACTGCGCTCAAAGATGCCGATGCTTTTTATCAGCGGCTGAGCAGCCGGATGGAGCGCCGGTATCTTCTGGACGCTTCCCAGACACAGAAGGAATGTCAACGACTGGAAAGCAGGAATTGTGAAATTGATGAGATGTTTCTGAGCCTATATACCGATAAGGCAAAAGGAATCTTGACTGAGCAGCGTTTTATGAAGCTGACAGCAACACTGGAGCAGGAGCAGGAAGCCAACCAGAAGCGCCTGCGAGACCTGCTGTTGATGATGCGCCACTCTGACGAACAGGAAAATGAAGTCCGCACCTTTATCAAAGAAATCCGGCGTTATGCAGCCATTGAAGAACTGGATGAAGCGGTGCTGAACCGGCTCATCAGCAAAATTTTGGTGGGCGAAGTCAAGAAGATTGACGGACAGAAGGTGCAGGAAGTCAGAATCGTCTATAACTTTGTCGGAGAAATCCCGGAGATTACAGCATAATCATTTCGCCTCATCTCTCAATCAGCGAGGGATGAGGCTTTTCTTTTTGTAAAATTGCGATAGATATATTCACAATTTTTTTACAATTAAATTCTTAGTCAGACAGTAGAAAAATGATGACGACTCCCCCTACAGATGCTATAATGTTCGCATATAGATATGGCAATTTGACAATTACTTTTTCTTATTGGTATCTGTCTTTTTCTTATTAACGGAGGTACTGAAATGACATTTTATGAACAGATGGTTCCTGCACTTTCCATATTGCTGGAAATAGGCGAGACCTTAAAAGCACCGATTTACGGCACACTATTGCAAAAAAAACGAAATTACACATTTGGATATTTAGGATTGAGCGAAAGTGCGCTATTGGTATCCCTACTTCAAGGCGATTCGAAAAAATTAAAGGGAAGCAGCCGTATCCCTTTCAGCAATATCCAGAAAACAAAAGTGCGAAAAAGTCTGTTTCCGCTTCAATATATTCTCAAAATCTATTTAACAGATGGAGATATGATAAAGTTCCGAATATCTAAAAAAGTCTATGGATTTACTACACAGGAAGAAAATCTGGACATCTTCCTGAACAAAATGAAAACTTATATATAACCAGAAACATTAACAGCAGAAATGCTGATTAAAATCTTAACCCCTTACTTGAAGGAGATTACCTATGTATCAAGAAAACGAACTTAAAAAATTGTATGAGCGTCTAAAAGCGCAATATCCTCAGTATCAGTTGGAACTTTCAGGAGACAGTCTGACTCTGAATCGGCTCTACTGCAAGATTGAGGTAAACCGATCTGGCGTAAAGCTGTATGTAAATGAAAAACTGTACGACCAATTTACTAGTGAAGATGTAAACGATACGGACGATCTGTATGAACTGATTGAGGCATTTTTACTGGATATTCAGCACGCAGGTATGAAGCAGGGAAACGAAACCTACATTTTTGCAACAAGGCAGGCCGCCAAGATGGGAAGCCGCTTTCTGATGGGAATGGCTATATGCTTTACTATTTTGATGATTGGTCTAATCACTGCGAACAGCCCTTGGCTATTCCTGCTGATTTTCCTTCTTCCGGCAGCGTCGCTCCTGATACTAAAACAAATGCAAAAAAAGATCTTCCAACGCTGCTGGTTCTGCCCTGCCTGCGGTCAGTCCTTGCCAATGGGCGGGAAAGGTCATAGTTGTGAGATGGAGTATGTATCCCAATGTCCTCACTGCGCCCATGTGCTGGAACAACCGCCGGAGTTAGAGGTCGTTCAGAGGGAATATGCTACTCAAAAGCCTCTGGAACCGCCCCATGACCTGCCTGTGCAGGGCAGTAAGCTGCCTTGCATTATTTGTGGTAGCTTTACGATTGCTTTTTCTCTGATTCTGCTGCCGCTGATTTTTGTTTCGGACGGGAATGAGCCTCTGGACATGGTGGGCGTGTGGACTGGTGTGGGGATGCTTCTGTACCTGCTCGGATTCGGTTTGGCGCTGCTGCTGTGCCGCCACGCTGAACGGGAAGAAACCCAGCAGCCGGTGGTAATCGTGCGAGAGCGGATGGTAGTCACGGTTCTTGGCGTAATTGTCTGGGTGCTTGGATTTGTTCTGACCATCATGGGTGTCATCGTGGCTGGGACGCCACCCTTTGCACCAGATGTCACCGCCTTTGTAGCCATTCCCGGTGTGTTACTCTTCCTGCTGGGCATATGGATGCTTTTGGCTGGACGCAACCGGTCTTTGTTTGTGTTCCAGGATAACTCTATTTTGTATATTAGCAGTTGGGGCAGGAAACGAAAATTTGCACCGGGACAGGTGGCTTCGGTACGGCTGACGGCCAACCGCTCCATCCATTTACTGAACAGTGAGGGAAAAAAATTAGCCTCTATCGAAACCAATATGTTGGGAATTCCACGGTTTGCAGAGTGGCTCGAAAGTACCAATCTTGCTGCGACATTGACTCCTACGATGGAAAAACAAACCAGACAAGAGGAACAGCAAGAGAACACCGTCCAATGGCGGGAGGAGTACCACACCCACTGGCATGACCATATCAAAAGTATCCGGATTGGATTGTGGGTTGTTATTGTATTGTTTGCCGTTGGCGTTCTTATTCCTATTCCACTATATCTTTTCGCTGACGCAAAGTTTACTACTGTTATGAAAATTGGTGCATTTGCTCCTATTCCATTTCTTTTATTTTGTTTGGTGTTTGCTCCCGTACTCTCCTTTGGAGACAAGCCTCAGAACGCCACCCCAGAGTGGAGAGCCATGCACATCCATGTCCCGCTGATTATTTGTTTGTTAATAGGATATACTTATTTCTGGCAAGTTAGTGACATTTGGGGCGATTTGGTGCTTCGGGAGGAAGATGGCAACTGGGGATGGCTAATTCGGATACTTTCCATCACCATAGTGTTGATTGTGCTGCAAGTTCTTCGTTCACCGAAGCGGAATCGGGTAGCCGCAGGGTTGTACATGGGAGTGGTTGGACTGTCCATTGCTTGTGGACTTCATTACTGTGTAAATGCAGCTCTTATTGGACCAGCCCAACATTATCCAGCTATTATTGTGGATAGCCATGCAGAAGATCCAGATGTAGATGATGATGATTACAAATTGACTATTGTGATGGATAACGGGGAAGAAACAGACCTTGTAGTTACTGAAAAAGTATATGAGATGGCTATGAATGGTGAACCACTGGAAATTTGTCATAGAGAAAGTCCTTTTGGCGTGGTTTTTCTGGGTATTCATATGCCGTCAACAGAATAAGGTAGTCCAGAATAATTGAATTTCATAAAAGATAGAATTATTTAAGGATGTATGACAAGCGTTCTAAATTAAAAGAACTTCACAGTTTTACTAAGCGGGAAATCTGAAAAGGTTTCCTGCTTTTTTTGTCCCAAATTAAAGGTAATACCGTAAATAATATCAAAACAAAACAAGAAGGCAAGCGATATAAAAGATGGATTTCTTTTATGCCGCTTGCCTTTTGGGAATTCACCACTTGACTTTGTGGCAAAGAGCTGATGAGTCGGGACGAGTTGGCTGTCATGGATGGAGATAAATGTATTCTTCAGCTTCGTGGAGTGCGTCCTTTTTACAGTAATAAGTTTGATATTACGAAGCATAGCAGATACCGGGAATTATCGGATTATGATAAAAAGAATACTTTTGATGTGGAAGCCTATTTAAAGCATCAATTTGAAATCCGGAAAAAAGAGGAGTTTGAATTGTTTGAAGTAGAGGGAAAACAGGTGGATACAGAAATTTCGGAGCAGGTATAAATATATTGCTCTTTTTTATTGAATAAAACTTTGCGACATGATGGCGCAAAGTAGGAAGGAGTGCTTATTGCAAATTTTTTAGAGAGATGGAGGCTGCTCAAAAAAAGAAAGCACAGCCACCACGATATAAGGGCAGAACCATAAGGGAATATGCCCGCAGCACAATTAAATTTTGAGAAAGGATAAAACGGATAAAAGGGAAAGGGCAGACTGTTGATGAAAATTCAGCAGTTTTTTATTTGTGCAAAAGCAACTTTTATCTGTTTCAAGTGAAGTATGGATTTTTTTAGCTCAGCGGTAGATATTTTACAGACGCTTGTGGTGGCAATCGGAGCAGGTCTGGCGGTATGGGGTGTAATCAATCTTTTAGAAGGATATGGAAATGATAATCGTGCGACACGTTCGTAAGTGAAAAGCTTACGCACAAAGTCGAAGGGCAATTGTAGCCCGAAACTTTGGAGAACTGATATTCCGATGGGTGAAATGAGGGGGTAACGTCCCGAAGCGCCACCCTAATACTCCGAATGGCGGGGAGCATGCAACGGCTCTCTCCAAAAGTTTATAGAGCTCGGTGAAGTCGGCAGAGAGCAATCGTAAGACTGGTTTTCAGGCCAGACACGAAAGCTGTCCAGAGGTGGATGGTGTTGCCTATATGCCGGGGGTCGGATATCATGGTGAGAATGTATGAAAATACTGACGAAATTCCGAATGTACGAGTCTAAACGTTGATGCTGTCGAAAGGCAGTACACCTTTCATGGTGGTATCTGTGGGCGAGTAAAATTGGTTGTTATGAAAGTCCATGCATCGTTACAGGCGGTGCGGTTATGCATGACCAGATACAGGCTTAGAGGAAGAACCTAAAGATATCCAATGATAGGAATATCGGAACGTGGAAAGCTGGGGACACGGAGGCGGTTGCAAGCCAGTGATGTGGTGGATGGGAATACCTTCGCGAGAGGGCAATAACCATTCTTTATTCCAGTGAGAGTAGTGGCACAGTACCTATGAAGCCGTGAATAAGTAAGCGGTGGAGGGATAGCCACAAGTCGAATTCAGCAATGAAAATGAAAACACAACAAACACAGCTTCGAGTATGACAAAGAAAATCCAAACCAAAGGGAGAGGATGCCTGTGTTGACTTCGGGGCAGCAAGAAAGGAAAAGTAAACAGAGAAAAATCCGCAACTCAGAGTATTACGACATGGAAGGTACTTTTGACAGGCTGTATGCAGAAAGTAAGAAAGATAAAGCCTTCAACCATCTGATGGAAATCATTGAGAGTGAAGAAAATATCAAGCTTGCATACAGAACGATAAAGAAGAATACAGGAAGTGATACTTCGGGGGTGGATAAAAGGACGATAGCCGACCTTGCAAAGTTAAGCGAGGAAGAATACGTCCGTCTCATACGGAAACAATTCAGTAATTATCATCCACGACCCGTAAGGCGAGTGGAGATACCAAAGCCCAATGGAAGGACCAGACCGCTGGGAATTCCAACTATCGTGGATCGGATCGTACAGCAATGTATTTTGCAGGTCATGGAGCCGATATGTGAAGCAAAATTCAGTGAGAACTCCAACGGGTTCCGCCCGAACCGTTCCACTGAGACTGCTATTGCGCAATGCATGAGGCTGATACAGGTACAGCATCTGTACCATGTGGTTGACCTCGATATTAAAGGCTTCTTTGATAATATCAGCCATACAAAGCTGATGCGCCAGATATGGGCATTGGGAATTCGGGACAAAAAGCTGCTATGCATTATAAAAGAGATGCTGAAAGCACCTGTTGTTCTGCCAAATGGGGAAAAAACATATCCCACACGGGGTACTCCGCAAGGCGGTATTTTGTCGCCATTGCTTGCAAATATCGTATTGAATGAACTGGATTGGTGGATTGCTTCCCAGTGGGAACAGATGCCAACAAAGACAAAGTTCAAAACGAGGAACAATGCGCAGGGAACAGAGATTAAGAGCCACGCTTACAGGGCTCTGCGCCGGAGCAGATTAAAAGAGATGCATGCAGTTCGGTACGCAGATGATTTTAAAATTTTCTGCGCATCACATGAGGATGCTGTCAGAGCATACAAGGCAACAGAGTTATGGCTAAAGGACAGGCTGGGGCTGGAAATCAGCCCTGACAAATCCAAAGTAGTCAATCTCAAAAGACAGTATTCTGATTTTCTCGGGTTCAAGCTGAAAGTCCGTAAAAAGGGTAAGAAATATGTGGTTCGGTCTCATATGAGCGATAAAGCATACAAAAAGGCTCATGATAAAGTTTCGGAAGAAGTAAAGGAACTGGCTCATTCGTCAGATGATAATGCTCAGTTCATGCAGCTTCAGAAATACAACTCTGTAGTTGCTGGACTTCATGAATACTATTGTATTTCCACAGAAGTATCCCATGACTTCAGCAGACTTGCTTTTAGTATCAACAAACAGCTCAGAAACAGACTGAAAGGCGACTTATCCAAAAAGGGACAGCTCAGAAATGGGTTCATCAAAGAAAAGTATGGAGCAAGCAGACAGATGAGGTTCCTTCATGGACGTCCGGTGGTTCCACTGGGATATGTCCAGCCGAAGAATGCCCAGCATAAAAGGAAATCCATCAATAAATACACGGTCAAAGGTCGGGAACAGATTCATAAGAATCTTGCAATCGACACAGCGACAATGTTATGGCTGATGAGAAATCCTGTAAAGGGCAGAACCATTGAATATGCGGATAACCGTATTTCTTTGTATGCGGCACAGTATGGTAAATGTGCAGTGACGGGAATTCCGATGGACTCCCATGATATTCACTGTCACCATAAAGTGCCGGTAAGCAATGGCGGTTCGGATGAATACGCAAATCTTATTCTTGTCAGTAAAGCGGTTCATATCCTTATCCATGCTTCTTCAGAACCTACGATTGAGAAGTACCTGAAATCCTTAAATCTTGACAATAAACAAATGGAAAAGCTTAACAAACTCCGTACTATGGCAGAAATGCCACCTATTATTCTTTGAATTTAATGCTGTAACGAAGTGTGTAAGTTGTGTTTAAAAGCCCTGGACGGCTGAATTCGATGGAGCGCCGTGTGCGGTGAAAGTCGCATGCACGGTGTGGAGCGGGGGAAAATCCGGAGATAATTTCAAAGGATTACCTATCGCTATCGGGTGCAAAATCACAGGGTATTAAACAGCTTATGGCTGGCGGAGGTGTCGTTTTGATTGGTACACAGCTTATTCCTCTTTTGAGCGGATTATTTTAAGTAAACGAAAGGAGAACCGCCCATGTTCGATGGCATTTTTGAAGCAATCGAGGAGTGGATGAGGGGACTTCTGACGGGAATGGTGGAATCCAATCTGACAACAATGTTTACAGATGTTAATGAGAAAACCGGAGAGATTGCGGCTCAGGTTGGACAGACACCACAAGGCTGGAACGGAAGTATTTTCAGCCTGATACAGAATTTGTCCGATTCTGTCATTGTGCCGATTGCAGGCATGATTATTACATTTGTACTTTGTTATGAACTGATTTCCATGTTTACAGAAAAGAATAACATGCACGAGGTTGATACATGGATGTTCTTTAAATATTTTTTCAAAATGTGGGTAGCTGTGTATCTGGTCAGCCATACATTTGACATTACTATGGCGGTGTTTGATGTAGGACAACATATCGTCAATGCTGCCGGAGGTGTCATTGAGTCGGATACGGCAATCAATGTAGACACGATGCTAGAGCAGATGAAAACAGCAATGGAATCTATGGAAATCGGGGAACTTGTGATATTGGCATTGGAAACCATGCTGGTCAGTTTGTGTATGAAAATCATGTCTGTACTAATTACGGTAATTCTATATGGAAGAATGATAGAAATTTATCTTTACACCTCGGTTGCACCAATTCCATTTTCCACGATGTCAAATCGGGAATGGGGACAGATTGGAAACAATTATTTCCGTGGGCTGTTTGCCCTTGGATTTCAGGGATTTTTTATGATGGTGTGTGTCGGTATTTATGCAGTGCTGATTGCGACCATTGAAATTTCAGATAACATGCACTCTGCATTGTTCGGAGTGGCAGCATATACCGTAATTTTATGTTTTAGTCTGATGAAAACAGCAAATTTAAGCAAATCAATTTTTAACGCACATTAAAGGGGGAATGAAGATGGGAAAATATCAAGTGATTTATGCAGATCCTCCGTGGGCATATCGGGTTTGGAGTAAAAAAGGAAACGGGCGATCAGCGGAAAGCCACTACCCAACCATGAGCATAGAAGAAATAGCAGATTTGCCAGTAAACGAATTGGCAGATGAAAATTGTGCATTGTTTTTATGGGTTACATTTCCACTTTTAAAAGAAATATGGAAGGTAATTGATGCGTGGGGATTTACCTATAAAAGTGTAGCATTTGTGTGGATCAAACAGAATAAAAAAGCAGATTCTTTGTTTTGGGGTATGGGGTACTGGACAAGAGCCAATGCAGAGATTTGTATTCTTGCAACAAAAGGAAGTCCAAAACGTTATTCCAAACGTGTGCATCAGGTTATTGTAAGCCATATTGAGGAACATAGTAAGAAACCAGAGGAGGCAAGAAGACGGATTGAGCAGTTAATGGGAGATGTGCCACGTATTGAACTGTTTGCACGTAGAGAAACACCGGGATGGGACGTGTGGGGAAATGAAGTTGCCTGTTCTTTGGGAACAGAAATATTACAGGAAAATAAAAGAAAGGAAACATCAGAGAAGAAGATGGGAGATTTGCTGAACCTGTGACAGCCATTTTCACTCTGGTCGGAAAAAAGATGGCATTTGTATCCGTACCAAAGGATTTGACAAAGGTAAAAAATAAAGTGGTCTTGAATTTGACAAAAAGGCAGCTTCTTTGCCTTTCGATTGCGGCGGCAATGGGATTACCGTTTTATTTTTTAACAAAAGACTGGATTGGGACGAGTAATGCAGCAACAGGTATGGTCATTCTTATGGTTCCAGCTTTTTTATTTGCAATGTATGAGAAAGATGGAATGCCACTGGAAAAGATTTTGTTCCATATTATTCAAGTGAAACTGCAACGTCCGGCAGTCCGCAAATATGAAATAGAAAATTTTTATGAGAAGGAGGAAAATTTGCAGACGGAGAGAAAGAAAAAAGGAGGGAAGCCTGATGGTAGACAGAATGGATAAGAGAAAACCTGTAAAACTTACAAGAAGTGAGAAAAAAGCCATGAGGCGTACCGAAAAACTGGCAGTAAAATTAGAAAAAGAACAGGAAAGGGCAGATAAAATCCGCAGGAAAAAGGAAGCAAAAAGAGCTGCCCGTGAGGAAAAGAGGAGAAAAAAAGGAAGCAGAAAAAGTGGATCGCAGAGAAAGGATAAGAAACCTACACCGAATAAGAGAACAGAAAAGAAGCATTCCTATTCAGAAAAGAAATCTTCTACCGGAAAGGTGAGATGTACCAATGTGAAAAGAAAACAGGAACGGAACATATCAGCACAGAACTCCATTCCATACAGAGAGATGGCAAAAGACGGAATTTGCAGGGTTCAGGAAAAATATTATTCTAAAACAATCCGTTTTTATGATATTAACTACCAGCTTGCCCAGAATGAGGATAAGAATGCTATTTTTGAAAACTGGTGTGATTTCTTAAATTATTTTGACAGCACCATACATTTTCAGATTTCCTTTATCAATCATCACAGTAATATGAAGGAATTTGAATCCGTAATACAAATTCAGCCGCAGAATGATGCTTTTGATGATGTGCGTATGGAGTATGCACAAATGTTAAGGGATCAGCTTTCAAAAGGGAACAATGGTCTGGTACGGACAAAGTATATTACTTTTGGAATTGAAGCAGAGAATATCCGGGAGGCAAAACCAAAACTGGAGCGTATTGAAGCCGATATTTTAAATAATTTTAAGGTTCTTGGTGTGTCTGCATATCCATTGAGTGGAGAAGAAAGGCTGCAAATCCTCTATGAAACTTTTAATCCGGAAGAGAAAGTGCCATTTCAGTTTTCTTATGACAGGATATTACGTTCCGGCATGGGAACAAAGGATTTTGTAGCGCCTACCAGTTTTGTTTTTAAAGAAGGGAAAACCTTTCAGATGGGAAATACCATAGGGGCAGCGTCTTATCTTCAGATTTTAGCACCGGAGTTGACAGATAAAATGCTGGCAGAATTTTTGGATATGAACAGAAACCTGATCGTGAATCTTCATATCCAGTCCATAGATCAGATGAAAGCCATTAAACTGGTAAAAAATAAGGTGACAGATATTAACCGTATGAAAATTGAGGAACAGAAAAAAGCAGTACGTGCAGGGTATGACATGGACATCATACCTTCTGACTTAAATACATACGGAGGAGAAGCCAAGAGGCTGTTGGAAGATTTACAGTCCAGAAATGAAAGAATGTTTTTAGTGACAGTTCTTTTCCTGAATACAGCGAAAACAAAGCAGGAATTGGATAATGCGGTATTCCAGACTGCCGGGATTGCACAGAAATATAATTGTTCTTTACGGCGTTTGGATTATATGCAGGAGCAGGGATTGATGAGCAGTGTTCCGTTGGGAATGAATATGATTCCGATTAAACGGGCATTGACCACCACATCTACTGCTATTTTTGTGCCTTTTACCACGCAGGAGTTATTTATGGGAGGAGAATCCCTATATTATGGCTTAAATGCGTTATCCAATAACATGATTATGGTAGACAGAAAGAAACTGAAAAATCCAAATGGTCTGATTCTTGGTACGCCGGGGTGCTTTACCGGGGAAACAAAACTGCTGTTACCAGATGGAAGAAAAGTCAGCTTCTTAGAATTGTTTGCAGAGAAAGAGGAAGTTTTTGTCAATAGTTTTGATTTCCAGAAGCAGGAGCTTGTAAAAGCCAGAGGGTATGATGTGCGCTGCACGAAAGAGGTTACAGAATTGGTAGAGGTAGAACTGGAAAATGGAGAAACGGTACGTTGTACTCCGGATCACTGGTTTCTTACGCAGTCGGCAGGATATGTGGAAGCTTGTAACTTGAAAGTAGGAGCAAAGTTTATACCGGAACATGAAGTGAAAGCAGTCCGTTTCCTGAATTTAGAAGAAGCGGTTCCTGTTTATGACATTTCCGTAGAAGGCTATCAGAATTTTCTTTTATCCTGTGGCGTAGTGGTACATAATTCAGGAAAATCTTTTGCGGCAAAGAGAGAGATTGCCAATGTGTTTTTTGCAACACAGGACGATATTATTATCGGAGATCCGGAGGGAGAATATTATCCGTTGGTACATGCACTGGGGGGACAGGTAATTCATATTTCCCCGACAAGTCACGATTATATCAATCCGATGGACATCAATCTGGATTATTCAGATGATGACAATCCTCTTGGATTTAAGAGTGATTTTATCTTATCTCTTTGTGAGTTGATTATGGGTTCCAGAAATGGAATTGAAGCAGAGGAAAAATCAGTGATAGACCGTTGTCTGCCACTGGTATATCAGAAGTATTTTGAAAATCCAATACCGGAAAATATGCCGCTACTTGGAGATTTATATGACTGCCTGAGAAAACAGGAAGAAGTACAGGCACAGAGGATTGCCACAGCGCTTGAAATTTATGTCAATGGCTCCCTGAATGTATTCAATCATCATACGAACGTGGAACTGAATAATCGCATTGTATGTTTTGATATTAAAGATTTGGGAAAGCAGTTAAAGAAGTTAGGAATGCTGATTGTGCAGGATCAGGTGTGGAATCGTGTGACCGTAAACCGTGTAGCCCATAAGTCTACCCGATACTATATAGATGAGTTCCATTTGCTTTTGAAAGAAGAGCAGACTGCAGCTTATTCCGTAGAAATCTGGAAGCGATTCCGTAAATGGGGAGGTAAACAAAACACAATACTTAAAATATTGCAAAGGAGTATTGTGTATGCCGTCTTAATTGAAGCCGAAGGAAACAATTAAGAGTATAAGTGGAGAAGAAAACGGGAAGGGGGTTGCAACCCTAATCCGAGTGGAAGTTTCAGAATAATATTTGAAACACACGCAACGCATAGAGCCTGAACCCCAATCTGTGATGTTTGGGAATATAATGGCTCCACGAGGCTCCGCTGTCGTTTCGGCTTGTGTAAAAACACAGGACAAAAAGATATGCTATGCCGGGAATGAAAGGACATTCCGATGAAAATGAGTGAAAACTCCGGAGGGACAGATAAAAAACTGTCTGTTAATCACAAACAGATACCAACAGGAATTACGCAGAACATTAAAGATCTCCTTGCCAGCCGTGAAATTGAGAATATTTTTGAAAACTCTGATTTCATTTATATGCTGAATCAGGCAGCGGGAGATAGACAGATTTTAGCAAAGCAACTGAACATTTCTCCGCATCAGCTTTCCTATGTGACAAATAGCGGGGAAGGAGAAGGACTGATTTTTTATGGAAATGTCATCATTCCTTTTAAAGACCGTTTTAATCATAATCTGCGCTTATATTCGCTTATGACAACCAGACCTCGGATTTGGAAAAACACGCAGGAAAAGGCGCTTAGGATAAAGCAGAGAAAAAGGAAGTGATACACAATGCAGGAACATAAATATCAGGCAAGAGAAAAGCCAGTCCGGGAGATAGAACGTGAGGAAAAAACAAAGATCAGACAGGAAGGAAAGGGGCTGGCACGGGATAGACCGATTGAAAAGGTACTATTGGAAAAACATATAACGGATAAAGAAACCGTGTCTGCAGAGAAAGAAAAGCAGGAAGTTTCAGCCGGACAAAGAAAAAAGAAACAAAACACGTTGAGAAACTTTGCAGGTCACAGAGAAGAAGACGCAGATGGAAAGTTTACCAGAGAACCTGTTACCATTTCAGAGCCGGAGAAGAAAGTGGAAGGAGAGAATGGAAAGGAAGAATTATCAGAACATTCTCTCCGCATGGGAAATCTTCGGGGAAAAGCAAAGAACCAATCTTTAGAGAGTGAGAGTTCGCAACGGGACAGCCGTAAGAAAAAGCTGGTACAGGAACATGCCCGTAAGAGAAAAACAGAGGGAGAAAATTCGGTCAATCCAGAAGAGGAAAAGGGAAGGAAACCTCAGGATAACTCTTTAGAACATGTTCGGGAGAAGAAACAAAAGAAGAAGCGATTGCAAGAAGAAACAGCACGTTCCCAAAAGAAACTTTCTTTTTCTGATGAGGGAAATGGCATGATTTGTGGTGCAGGAATGGGAATTGCAAAAAAAGGAATTTCTGTAACAGCCAGTACCATTGAAAACTCTTTGCAAACACAGGAAACAGATGAAAATGCAGCGACAGAGGGGGCAAAGCAATCCGGAATACTAAGTGAAAAAGCCTTACGTTATGCTGTAAAAAAATCAAGACGACAGGCACAGTATCATAAAGGAAGATATAAAGAGGAAGAATCCGTAAAAAATTCTTTGCATTTTAATTCTGTGCAGGGAACTGCAGACAATATAAAAACAGAGAGAGCAGGGAAACAGGCACAGGAGAGAAAACATCTGTTAAACCGCTTCTGGCAAAAACAACGCTATAAAAAAGCAAGGCAGGCAGCACAGCAGGGAGAAAAGACAACTGCGGAGGCAGCAAAGACAGCGCAGACTTTTTTAGAAAAAGCGAAGAGCATTGTAACTTCCTTTTTTAAGACACATAAGGGATTTCTGGGAATTGTGATTGCGATTCTTCTATTTGTCCTGATGATAGGTGTGGGAATGTCCAGTTGCAGTGCGGTATTTCAAGGGACTGTTTCGACAGTTGTAGGGACAACCTATGCCAGTGATGATGAAGATATTTATGCCGTAGAAGCTGCTTACTCCAAATTAGAAGCAGAGTTGAATCAACAGATTAACAGTATGGAAGCCCGACATGAGGGCTACGAGGAATACCGCTATCAGGTGGACGAGATTTCACACAATCCGTATCACCTGATTTCTTATTTTACAGCCTTATATGGGGACTTTACTTATGAACAGGTGGCAGGAGAAATAGAAGAAATCTTTCAACAGCAATACCATTTAACGACAGAAGCAACCAAAGAGGTTGTAACAGAAACAAAGAAAGTAAAAGTAGGAGAATCTCTTGGAAAGGTTGTAACCAGTGGATATTGTAACTGTTCTATTTGCTGCGGAAGCTGGTCAGGCGGTCCGACAGCAAGCGGTGTCTATCCAAAAGCAAATCATACCATTGCAGTAGATGCCAATAATCCGTTTGTACCCATTGGAACAAAGGTTGTCATGAATGGTGTGGAGTATACAGTGGAAGATACGGGAGCATTTGCCCGTTATGGAGTTCAGTTTGATGTTTATTATGATAATCATGCGGCGGCTTCTGCACATGGACATCAGACTTGGGAGGCTTTTATTGCGGACAGTAATGGAAAAAATGAGATTGAAGTTACAACAACACAGGAAGTAAACCGTATGGACATTACCTTGACAAATAAAGGCATGGACGCTGTCCTTCGCAGCCGCATGGACGAAAATGAAGAAAAACGCTATGACATTTATAATACCACTTATGGAAATCGGGACTATCTCTTTGATAAAAATACCATTCCAATGGGTGGAGGAAATGGCGGTTTTGGGTATGAAATTCCACCGGAGGCTTTGACGGATGAACGCTTTGCCAATATGATCCGGGAAGCAGAAAAATATTTGGGTTATCCCTATGTATGGGGCGGTGCATCTCCAAGCACCAGTTTTGATTGTTCCGGATTTGTATCATGGGTAATCAATAATTGTGGCAATGGCTGGAATGTGGGACGACAGACTGCTGACGGGTTACGTTCCTGTTGTGCTTATGTTCCGCCGGAACAGGCAAAGCCGGGAGATTTAATTTTCTTTCAAGGCACGTATGATACGCCGGGAGCAAGCCATGTGGGGATTTATGTAGGCAATCAAGTGATGATCCACTGTGGTGATCCCATTCAGTATGCAAATATCAGTACCCCATACTGGCAGCAACATTTTATGGCATTTGGCAGACTTCCTTAAAAAGAGATGGAGGCAGGATATTGAATAAGAAGTTACAAAAAGTGTTAGATGAAATTGAAAAAACAGAAACAAAGATTACACAATGGCAGGAACATTTGAAAATGCTGCTGATCCAGAAGAAACAGTTGGAAGATACAGAAATTTTAAAGAGTATCCGTTCCATGAACCTTGAGAGTCGGGAGCTTTTGCAGGTTTTGGAAAAACTGCAGAAAGGAGAGTTTCAGTTTACCGGGAATAATTACGAAAATCCACGTAAAAGTGATTTTTCAGAAAAAGAGGAAACAAAGGAGGAAATAAATCGTGAAAGTAAAGTTTAAAAAATGGCTGGCAGCTTGTATCGTAAGTATGGGAATTGTTTGTAGTACCGGTGCGACAGCATTTGCATATACAGGGGAAGGAACACCGCCAGGGCAGGGAACGGAAACGCCTACTCCGATACCAGAGCAGACACCAGCGCCACAGGAGGGGCAGACGGAAGAAGGAACACCGTTTTCTGTTCCGGGGAATGGGCAGATTCTGGACGATAAGAATAATGACAGCACAAAGCAGTTTTTGACAGTTCAGACAAAGAACGGGAATACTTTTTTTCTTGTTTTAGACCGATCCAGTTCTACCGAAAATGTATATATGCTTTCTATGGTAGATGAAAATGATCTGGCAGAATTTGTTCCAGAAAAGAAGCCGCAAACAGAAACCCCGTCGGTGGTCATTCCGGAAACAGAGAAAAAACCGGAGGCAGAAAAGCCGGAGAAAAAAGCAGATAAGGCAGAAAATCAGACGGGTGTACTGCTTGCAATAGGTTTACTTGCGGCAGGCGGCGCTGGAGCCTATTACTATTTTAAGGTGGCAAAACCGAAAAAGGCAGAAACAGATGCCGAAGATGAAGATTTAGAATTTTATAACGGTCCGTATATCAATGAAGATGAAGATACAGAGGACGCAGAAGAAACAGAAGAATAGAACAAAACAGGGACAGCTTATGAAAAGGCTGTCCTTTTTGAAAAGGAGAGGAACAATATGTTTTTAGTATTAGGAGAAAAGCCCAGTGTTGCACAGGCATTGGCAGAAGTATTAGGGGCAAAGAAAAGAGCGGACGGTTATCTGGAAGGAGAGGACTGTATCGTAAGCTGGTGTCTGGGACATTTGGCAGAGTATGCAGCTCCGGAAGTATATGATGAAAGGTATAAGAAATGGGAGTTTGCAGACCTTCCAATTCTTCCAAAGGCATGGGAGTTACGGATTGCCAAAGATAAAAAAGAGCAGTTTGATGTATTAAAAGAATTATTAAACCGAAAAGATTTGGAATATGTCGTAAATGCCTGTGATGCAGGTCGAGAAGGGGAACTGATCTTTAAAAGAGTGTATGATTTATCGAAAAGTAGCCTTCCGGTGAAAAGATTATGGATCAGTCTATGGAAGAACAGGCAATTTGTGATGGATTTTCCAATTTGAAAAATGGAAAAGAGTATGAAAGACTGTGCGAAGCTGCTGTTTGCAGAGCAAAAGCGGACTGGCTTGTTGGTATGAATGCCACCAGAGCATTTACAACTACTTATTATAAGAGAATGGTCGTAGGAAGAGTACAGACGCCCACTCTTACTATGTTAGTGGAACGTCAGAAGAAAGTGGAAAATTTTGAGAAAGAAGCCTATTATCAGGTGGAACTTCCGGTGCTTGATTTTTTTGTTACATCAGAAAAAATGAAAAAAGAAGAAGAGGCAGATACACTGGTAAAAATGTGCGAAGGAAACCCCATTCATATTTTAAAGGTGGAACGCAAACAGAAAAAGACAAATCCACCAAAGCTATATGATCTTACTACGCTGCAAAGAGAAGCAAACCGATTTTTTGGATATACGGCACAGGAAACATTGACAGAGCTGCAGAAACTGTATGAAGAAAAATGGGTAACGTATCCCAGAACAGACAGCCAATATATTACAGAAGATATGGAACAGTCTGTACTGGAACTTTTGGATATTCTTTCAGATATGCTTCCTTTTTGTAGCAGGGAGCTGGTAGGGAGGAATGTAGGGGCAATCATCAATAACCAGAAGGTTTCCGATCATCATGCGCTCCTTCCAACAAAAGAAGCATGGAAACAGGATATAGGGGCTTTATCGAAAAAACAGAAGGATATTTTCTATCTGATTGGACAGAGATTAGCACAGGCAGTTTCAGAAGCGGCAATTTTTGAAGAAACAGAAGTATCAGCAGAATGTGCAGATCACCTTTTTGCAACAAAAGGGAAGAGGGTGGTGGAACCGGGCTTTCAAAAAATTTTGAAAGCGTTTCAGGAAAATGTGAGAAAAACAGAAGAAATGGGAGAAAAAGAAGAAAAGGTTTCTATTCCGGAAAATATTTCAGATGGAATGGAAATAGCAGGAAGGACACCGGAAAAGAGAAAGCGTTTTACAGCACCGCCAAAACCGTATTCTGAAGATACTCTGCTTTCTGCAATGGAAACAGCCGGAAATCATTCTTTTGATGTGGAAACCGAGAAGAAAGGATTAGGAACTCCTGCAACAAGAGCGGGCATTATTGAGAAATTAGTGTCTTCAGGATATGCCGTAAGAAAGGGGAAACAGCTTCTTCCTACGAAAGAAGGAATTGCATTGATTTCTGTATTGCCAGAAGAATTAAAATCAGCGGTTTTAACAGCAGAATGGGAGAATGAATTACTTCGTATGGAGAGAGGGGAAGTTACCAGTGAAACATTTATGGAGGACATTACGGAATTTGTCCAGAAATTGATTGCAGGTTGCAGGGAAATTCCAAAAGAGGAACGATACCGTTTTTACGAAAAAGAAAGTATCGGGAAATGTCCGGTATGTGGAAGTCCTGTGTATGAAGGGAAAAAGAATTTTTATTGTTCTTCCCATGATTGCAATTTTGCCCTCTGGAAAGAGAGCCGTTATCTCGTTGGAATGAAAAAGACGTTGGATCAGAAAATGGCAAAGGAACTTTTAGAGCATGGGAAAGCCCGTGTGACTGATTTTTATTCCCAGAGGACGGGAAAGAAATTTACAGCAGACTTATTGCTGGAACTGCAAGGGGACAGGGCAAGCTTTAAAATGGAATTTCCAAAAAGAAAATAGAAAGAAGAGGAGGGATTGTTCATGGGAAAACTCTATGAGATTTTGGGGCTTGCCCAATATGAAGCGGAAAAAATCAGCAGTTCTCCAAGAGATTGGCTGCATTATCTGGATACTGCATCACAACTGTACCGTTACTCTTTTTCTGATACACTTTTAATTCATGCACAGCGTCCGGGGGCAACTGCCTGTGCAGAGCTGGAAATTTGGAATCACAAAATGAAACGGTGGGTAAACCGGGGAGCAAAAGGGATTGCTTTAATTGATGACAGATACCCGAAAAAAAGACTACGGTATGTATTTGATGTTTCTGATACACATAAAGTGCAGGGTGGAAAAACACCGTATTTATGGCAGTTGAAGGAACATCAAAAGGAGCCGCTTTTGGATCATTTGTCTGAGGTATATGGTCTGGCAGGAGAAGATACCGTTGCCCTTACGTCGGCACTTTGGAAAATTGCACGAGATATGACAGAGGAAAATCTGGAAGAAGCAATGGAAGGTCTGGAATATGAAGTAGAAGGCACTTTTTTAGAAGATTTGGATGAACAGACCATACAGACAGAGTTTCGGGAGTTGCTGCAAAACAGTATCTTTTATTCTTTGTCACGCCGCTGCGGTCTTGATCCTATGGACGTTTTAGAAGAAGGAGATTTTATTGCAATTACAGATTTTCGTTCGATGTCAGTCCTTCCATTTTTAGGAAATGCAACCAATCAGATTGTAGAGCCGATTCTTCGGGATATTGGGCGGACAGTATGGAGAATGGACTGGGAAGAACAAAAGGAAAAATCTCAAAAAAGGGTTGAAAATTCTTCTCGGACACATTATAATGAATTTAACACGTTAATGCAAGAAAGTGAAGAAAATGGAGGAAATGAGAATGGAACTGACATACTACCGCAAAGGGGATTACCTGTTTCCGAACTTGACAATAGAAAACGAACCAGTGAACATCGGGAAGTACGGAATGCTTCGGAAGACATTCCTGAAGGAAAACCGGAAGAACTGGTATCAGAGCATGCTGCTGACAGGAAAATTGGAGAAACATCTGATGGAAATCGAGAAAGCAGCACAGGAGAGAATGGAAGTTCTGATGAATGGACTTCTTATTCAATATCCGGCTCCGGACAAGGAGGCAGATCAGATGAAGTGGGTGGCACACATGAACAATCTCCAGCAGATGGCAGAGGAGAGCGTTTTGACGGAATTGGTATACAATTAAGCGAGGAACAAACAGAACAGGATTTCGATGGAGCAGAGGAAGAAATTGCCTCTGCTCTTTCTTTGCCCCTATTACCTCCCGTAGAAAAACAGATTCGTGAAATTGAAGAAAGGCAGGTTGCTCTTTATGCAAAAGAAGTGACAATTCCAGCAAAAATCGTAGATGAAGTATTGCGCTATGGAGGAAACCGGACTGGAAGCCATTTACGGATCATCTATAATTTTATGATTGAGCAGCCAGAAGAAGCGTATACAGAATTTGTCCAAAAAGAATATGGAAAAGGCGGTATTGGGTTACAGATTTCAGGCAGGGAGTATGCGGTCTGGTATGATGAATTAGGTATGCAGCTTGCAGTGGGACATACGGTACATGATACCGTATTAGATAAAGTATTCTTATCTTGGGAGGAAGTCAGTGGAAGAATACACCAGTTGCTCAGACAGGGAGAGTATGCACCACAGGTTGTCTTAGATGCTGCGAGAGAAAATGCGCTGAAAGAACATGCAGACGCTTTAATCTATATGGAACGGGATATGGCAGAGGGCGTTGCAGAACTGGTATTTGAAGATACAGAAGTATTCCACAATACCTTTCCGACGGTTACAGAAAAGGTCTGTGCATTACTGGAGCAGCCGGGGTATTTGGCAGATTTGAATGAGCGATTGGAAGCACTGGCAGAGTATTACCAAGAGGATAAAGAAATCATGCGCTTTCATTTTTACCGTCCGGACAAAGTGTTAGAACAGTTTCAGAAATTTGCAAAAGAGGCAGTTCCTTATCAGGCAAGAGAAGGGTTTGCTTGGGAGGAACATCCCATTTTTATCACACAAGATGAGATTGATGCGTTTTTAGCTGGTGGCGGCTCTTATTGTGATGGAAGGCTTAGTACCTATGCTTTTTTTATTCAGGACAAAAGTGAAAGAGAGAAAGCGGATTTTGTAAAGGAAAGTTATGGAATTGGTGGAAGAAGTCATGCCCTTTCCGGTGCAGATTACTCTCATGCGGATTACGATGGCAAAGGATTAAAGCTGGAAAGAGGCTCTTATAGTCACCCGGAGTCTACGGTATTTTTGAAATGGACACAGGTGGCAAAGCGTATTGAGTTTTTGATTGATCAGGATTTTTATTTAAAGGCGGAAGATTATACAAGAATGCCCTCTTATGAGAGAGAACAACTGGCAAAGCGTATTGTTTCCTTTTATTATCGGTTGCCAGAGGAAATTGAACGCCCGTTTCCAGATAGTTTTTTGGGGGAAGAAGCAAGACGGGAGTTACCGCTTCTGTTGGAGCAGGAAGAAACAGCGGAAGAACTGGTCAAAAAAATGGATGAAGCCATTGCAGCCTTGCCGTTAGAATTTGAGAACTATGAAAAGCGTGTGGAAACCCTTGTAATTCTTCATCAGTATATAGAAGGGACGTATACGCTGTTTCCAGAGCGGCAAAAAGAAATATCTGTTGCGTATGGAGAGCAACAATTGTCACTGTTTGATTTTATGCAGGCAGAACCAATTGATACAGAAAAATCGAAAGAACCAATCCTATCGCAGTCTAATACGGAGGTTGGAGATACGATAGATGTGATAGGTGCAGATGGAGAAATCATAACGGCTGTTCCACAAAAACGAAATCAGACAGAGGAAGATGTTGCCCCACAGCAGAAAAAAAGTGCAGAACAACAGAATAACTTTCAGATTACAGACGATGCGTTGGGAGTTGGAAGTCCAAAAAAAAAGTTTCGTGGAAATATAGAGGCAATTTCTTTATTAAAAAAGCTGGAAGCAGAAAATCGTTTGGCAACACCGGAAGAGCAGAAAATTTTATCCAGATATGTTGGCTGGGGTGGTCTTTCAGCGGCATTTGATGACCGAAAAGAAGAGTGGAGTCAGGAATATCAGGAACTAAAAGGTTTGTTGAGTGAAAATGAATATAAAGAGGCACGTTCTTCTACGTTAAATGCTTTTTATACACCGCCTACGGTGATCAAAGCCATGTATCAGATTTTAGAAAATATGGGCTTATCTACGGGAAATGTACTGGAGCCTTCCTGTGGTGTGGGAAACTTTATGGGGCTTGTGCCGGAGAGTATGCAGAATATCCAGATGTATGGTGTAGAATTAGATCCGATTTCTGGAAAGATTGCAGGTCAGCTCTATCAAAAGAACCGGATAGAGGTAAAAGGATTTGAAAAAACAGAATATCCGGAAAGTTTTTTTGATTGCGTGATTGGCAATGTGCCATTTGGAAATTATCAGGTATCAGACCGAAAATATGATAAGTATTCTCTGATGATTCATGACTATTTTATTGTAAAGTCCTTAGATTTGATACGTCCTGGAGGTGTAGTAGCAGTGATCACTTCCAGCAGGACGATGGATAAAGAGAGTGAAAAAGTGCGATTGCAGTTTGCAGAGAAAGCAGACTTATTAGGTGCAATCCGCTTGCCGGAAAATGCGTTTCGCAAAAATGCCGGAACAGATGTAGTATCCGATATTTTATTTTTCCAAAAACTGGATCGGGCAGTGCTGCAGAAGCCTTCTTGGGTGGAAGTGGGAGAAACAGAAGAGGGATATAAAATCAATTCTTATTTTGTAGAACATCCGGAAATGGTGCTGGGGGACTTTGCGCTTGAGAGCAATCAGTATGGAAGAATGGAAGTTACAGTAAAGCCGAAAAAAGAAAATTCTTTGGAAGAACAGTTAAAAGCGGTTATTCCTTTTATTCAAGGGCAGATTACAGTCAGAGAATTTGACGAATTGGACTTAAATGAAACAGAAGACTCCATTTTGGCTGATCCGTCTGTGAAGAATTTCAGTTTTGCAAAGGTTGGAGAACAGGTGTATTATCGGGAAAATTCCAGAATGAACCGTATGGATTTACCTGCTGTAACAACAGAACGTGTCATAGGCATGATAGAGATTCGGGATATTACCAGAAAGTTGATTGACAGCCAGATGGAAGATGCCAGTGAGGAGAAAATCAAGAATCTTCAAAAGGAATTAAACCAAACCTATGATACTTTTACAGAGAAATATGGACTGCTCAACAGCACTGCAAACCGTCGGGCATTTTCACAGGACAGCAGCTATTGTCTGCTTGCTTCTCTGGAATTTTTAGACGAAGAGGGGAAGTTAAAAAGAAAAGCAGATATTTTTCATAAGCGTACAATCCGAAAAGCAGAACCGATAGAACGTGTGGACACTGCAAGCGAAGCGCTTGCTTTGTCTTTGGCAGAACGTGCAAAAATAGATTTGTCCTTTATGACAGAGTTGACAGGAAAGCCGGAGGCAGAGATTATTGAAGAATTAACCGGAGTTATTTTCCAAAATCCATTGACGGAAAAGTGGGAAACTTCAGATGAATATTTATCAGGGAATGTCCGGGTAAAGCTGGAAGTAGCAAAACAATTTGCTGAAAATCAGGATCGCTATCAGGTGAATGTGCAGGCACTTGAAAAAGTGCAGCCAAAAGAATTGGAAGCATCAGAAATTGAAATCCGACTTGGTGCAACGTGGGTGGACGCAGAGTATATCACCGAGTTTATGGGAGAACTATTTCAGACACCAGACTATTATCTTGGAAGCCGGATTGAGGTAAAATATGCCCCGGTAAACGGACAGTGGAATATTTCAGGGAAATCGCTGGATACGTTTGGAAATACAAGGGTAACTGCTACTTATGGAACAGCCCGTGCAAATGCCTATCGTTTGCTGGAAGATGCGTTAAATCTGCGGGATACAAAGATTTATGATACCATACAGGACGCTGA
The DNA here is from genome assembly GCF_003464045.1 of Dorea sp. AM58-8. Classification (NCBI taxonomy): domain Bacteria; kingdom Bacillati; phylum Bacillota; class Clostridia; order Lachnospirales; family Lachnospiraceae; genus Dorea; species Dorea sp. AM58-8. The sequence continues at coordinate 294,187 of NZ_QSDM01000001.1, forward strand.
CGGAGAACACAGAGTATTGAATAAGAAAGAAACTATGCTGGCACAGCAAAAGCAGGATATGATTAAAGAAGCATTTAAGGAGTGGATTTTTCGTGATATAGACCGAAGGGAAGCCTTGTGTAAGAAATATAATGAGATTTTTAACAGTATCCGTCCCAGAGAATATGATGGAAGTCATATTCAATTTGTAGGAATGACACCGGAAATCACACTGATGCCACATCAGAAAAATGCAGTCGCCCATATATTGTATGGAGGAAATACATTGCTGGCACACTGCGTAGGGGCTGGAAAAACCTTTCAAATGATCGCAGCGGGAATGGAGAGTAAGAGGCTTGGTATTTCTCAGAAAAATCTTTATGTTGTACCGAATCATCTGACAGAACAATGGGGAAGTGATTTCCTACGGTTATATCCGGGAGCCAATGTGTTGGTATCTACCAAGAAGGATTTTGAGCCAGCGAACCGAAAGAAGTTTTGTTCTCGGATTGCCACAGGAGATTACGATGCAATTATCATTGGACACAGCCAGTTTGAGCGTATTCCACTGTCAAAAGAACGTCAGATGGCAATGATTGAACAGCAGATAGAAGAAATCATGCTGGCAATCGAAGAAGCACAAAGTGATGACAGTCCACGTTACACCATAAAACAGATGGAAAAAACGAGAAAAGGTCTAGAGAAAAGACTGGAAAAATTAAACGATGATACCCGAAAAGATGATGTGGTGACTTTTGAGCAGTTAGGGGTAGACAGACTGTTTGTAGACGAGAGTCACTTTTACAAAAATTTGTTCCTTTATACAAAAATGCGAAATACTGCAGGGATTGCACAGACTGACGCACAGAAAAGTTCAGATATGTTTATGAAATGCAGATATATGGACGAACTGACGGGAGGAAAGGGTGTTACTTTTGCCACAGGAACTCCCGTTTCGAATAGTATGACGGAACTATATACCATTATGCGGTATTTACAATATGATACTTTGCAAAAGTTGCAGTTGGGACATTTTGATTCTTGGGCAGCAACTTTTGGAGAAACGGTGACAGCAGTGGAGTTGTCACCGGAAGGAACGGGCTATCGTGCAAAAACACGGTTTGCCCGTTTTTTCAATCTTCCGGAATTGATCTCTCTTTTTAAAGAAAGTGCGGATATTCAGACTGCAGATATGCTGCATTTGCCTGTGCCGGAAGCAGAATATATCAATGAAGTGTTAAAGCCAAGTGAAGAACAGCAGGAATTAGTGGCAGCATTTGGGGAACGTGCGGAAATTGTAAGAAGTGGAGGTGTGGACGCTTCCGTTGATAATATGCTTAAAATCACTAATGATGGACGAAAATGTGCGTTGGATCAGCGTCTTATCAATGATATGCTTCCAGATTATGAAGACAGCAAGATTAACCGTTGTGTGGAAAATACCTTTTCTATTTGGGAAGAAACAAAGGGGCAGCTTTCCACACAGCTTATTTTCTGTGATTTATCAACACCAAAAAGTGACGGTTCTTTTAATGTATATGATGATATTCGGGAAAAACTGGTAACAAAAGGGATACCAAAAGAGGAAATTGTGTTTATTCATGAAGCAGGAACGGAAACAAAAAAAGCAGAACTTTTTGCAAAAGTGCGTTCCGGTCAGGTCAGGGTTTTACTGGGTTCTACCCCGAAATTAGGGGCAGGTACGAACATTCAAGATCGCCTGATTGCCCTTCATCATTTAGATTGCCCCTGGAAGCCCGCAGATTTGGAACAACAGGAGGGAAGAATCTTGCGGCAAGGCAATCAAAATAAAAAAGTAAAGATTTTCCGGTATGTGACAGAGAATACCTTTGATGCGTATATGTGGCAGATTTTGGAGAATAAACAGAAATTTATTTCCCAGATTATGACAAGCAAATCCCCTGTTCGTGCCTGTGAAGATGTCGATGACACAGCATTGTCGTATGCAGAAATTAAGGCACTGGCAACAGGAAACCCTTATATCAAAGAAAAAATGGATCTGGATATACAGGTAAGTAAATTGAAATTATTAAAAGCAAACCATACCAGCCAGAAATATAAACTGGAAACGGATATTGCAAAGAATTATCCAATGCAGATTGCAGCACAGAAAGAACGCCTTGCGGGGCTTCGTTCCGATGCAGAAGCCGTCCGTCCTATTTTTGAGAACGAAGATTTTTCCATGATTGTTTCCAATAAAACCTTTACGGATAAAAAAGAAGCAGGAACCGCACTTTTGGCAGCATGTGAAGGACTAAAAGCTATTCATACAGAGGGAAAAATAGGAACGTTTCATGACTTTTCTTTATACGCAAAATTTGATGCGTTTAATCAACGGTACATTATGACCATTAAGAGAAAATGCAGTTATCTGATTGAGATGGGAAAGGATATTTTTGGAAATTTACAGCGTATCAGTAATGCGTTAAGTGGAATTGAGAAGAAAATGGAAGAAACAGAGCAAAAATTGGAAACACTGCAGAAGCAGTTGGAAACAGCACAGGAGGAAGCTGCGAAGCCTTTTCCAAAAGAAAAGGAATTGCAGGAGAAGATGGAAAGGCTTGCAGAACTGAACTCCCTTTTGAATATGGATGAAAAGGAAATGCCGCAAGATCAGGAGAAAGAAGTAGATCAGGTGGCAGATTTGCCGAGAAGGTCAGTCAATTATACAGGCAGAGTGTCAGAAGGTCGAAAATGGAAAATAGAAAAATCTTCAGTGCTTGGCAGATTGAAAACCACACAAAGAAATATGGAAAAAGGCTGGAAAAACAGAAATATGCAGAAGAAAAAGCCGGAACAGCAGTTATAAAGAGGAAGTCCCGTCAGGAAACTGGCGGGACATTTTTACGATGGAGGATTTATCTATGGCAGGAAATAGAGAGCAGCAAATGTATGAAATTACGAAGCAGTTGGAAGAAGGTGTAAAAGCGTTATTTACCTCAGAACGGTATACAGAATATTTAAAAACCATGTCAAAATTTTATAATTACAGCTTTAATAATACGGTTTTGATTGCATTGCAAAGACCAGAAGCAACTTTGGTAGCGGGGTATTCTGCATGGCAGAAAAATTTTCATCGTCAGGTGAAAAAGGGAGAGAAAGGAATTCAGATTATTGCCCCTTCACAGAGGAAAGAAAAGAAACTGGTAGAAAAATTTGATCCGGAAACAAATGAGCCGATTTTGGGACCGGACGGGCAGCCAGAAACAGAAGTGGTGGAGCATGTCGTTTCTGATTTTCGGGTAGTCCGTGTATTTGATATATCACAAACGTATGGAGAGCCGTTACCGGAAATTGCAATACCGGATTTAGAGGGGCAGGTACAAAATTTTTCCTTGTTTTTACAGGCAGTCAGAGAATTATCCCCTGTTCCTATCCGCTTTGGTGAAACAGAAGGAGAAGCAAAGGGGTATTACAGCAATAAAAAGAAAGAGATTGTTGTGAAAGAAGATATGAGTGAAAGCCAGACGATAAAAACACTTATTCACGAAATTGCCCATGCAAAGCTGCATGACAGGGAAGTATTGGAACAGGCAGGAGAAGAAAAAGATCAGAGAACAAAGGAGATAGAGGCGGAAAGCATTGCCTATACGGTGTGTCAATATTTTGGACTGGATACTTCTGACTATTCTTTTCCTTATATTGCGGGGTGGAGTGAAAATCTGAAGATGTGGGAATTGAGGTCTTTCATGGACGCAATACGAAAAACAGCAGGAGAGTTTATTAAGGAATTGGAAGGAAAAATGAAAGTATTGGAAATAGACAGAAATGAAAGAGATCGTATTCAAAACGAAAAAGAAATAAAAATTGGTATGGATACCAAAGCGGTGGAACTGGAACAGCATGAAGGCTTATGGCATACGGTAGAAGAAGTGGAAATTGAGAAGGAACATTTCTATCTCATGGAGCATAACGAATATGGAGCTTCGGTTGCGCCGGTTCTGGTAAATGGAGATGGTAAAGTGGTTGCACAGGATTTGGAAAATGGTCTGGATCAGGAGGCTATGAGAGCAATCAGAGAGTATTTGGAAGAAAAAGAGATTACCAAAAAGCAGGAGAAGGTGGAAACTTCAAACGCAAGTTTATTCGAAGAAGCAGAAAGAGAAGCGGCTTATCAGATAGAAACAACGGGACAGTTTTTCTTTATTCAGGAAACAGAGGAAGGGTATGATTATACCTTTTACGATCAAGAGTTTCAAGAATTAGATGGAGGGGTATACGATACCTTTGATGTTACACTTCAAGAAGCAGCAAAAACACTGCTATTAGAGGAAGGGGCAGATTTGACTGTATGTAGGAAGATAGACAGTGAAATGCTTCAGGAACAGGTTGAACGGGCAGAATATTTTCCGCAGAAGTCGTATGAGGCATTAAAACCCCTGATGGAGAGTGAAGAAAATAACATAGCTTTCCGATCCGGATATGGGTATGTGATGTTACAGAAAATTCCAGAAGGCTATGAATATATTATTTATGACCAAGCGTTTCGTGAGGTTGGTGGACAGTTTTATGAGAATATAACTGCCTCTAAAGAAGAAGTTGTTTCTTGGATATTTCAAGAGGAAGGAATGGGTGAATTACCTTGTGAGCCATTTTCCTATGAAGAACTTAAAAAATCTGTAATAGAAGGGGAGAAAAAGAGATTATATGAAGGGAAACTGACACCAACTTCACAGATTGATATTCGGGAAGAAGAACTGTTACATGGGGAGAGCCGTCAGAACATTGAAGAATCGGTACTTTGCTACGCACAGGCGGAATTGGAAGAGGCTGGATATGAAGAAATTACTTTATTGGCAGCAAGAGTATATGGAAGCCGTACAAGAGAAACTTTATATAGGGAAGACTCTGATCTTGACGTGGTGCTTTCTTATACCGGGGACATCAGGGAAGATGCCTTTTTTAATCTGCTTCAGGAAAATGGAATGCAGATTGCTGGATTAAAGATTGATATAAATCCGATTTCGTTGGAAAAAACAGGGACACTGCAGGAATACATAAAGCGTGCAGAACAGTATCTTGACGAAAGAGAAGCAGAAAAGCAGGGAAGGACACCACAGGAAACGGTACAAGAATCCAAAATTTCTTTTTATGCTGCAGAATGTATGGAATTTCCTTCTATGGGAGAATATTATGAAAATCTGACATTGGAAGAAGCTGTAGAAAAATATAAAACGATTCCAGAGGATCGCATTCATGGGATAAAAGGAATTGGATTTTGCCTTAAAGATGGCAGCATTTATGACGGGGAATACGAATTGATGTCTGGAGGGAAAATCTCCAAAGACTTGATTGATTTAGTTCCCCATTATAAAGAAAGTCCGTTGGTACAAAAGGCAATGAGAGATTTAGAGAGAATATTGGTAGAAAAACAACGGGAAAATACAGTGGAGCAGGCAAAACCAGAGGGAACAATGGGAAGAAAAGTTTCTGTGCTAAAAGCCTTAAAAGAGCGGAAGGAACTGTTAAAGAAACAGGAGAAAAAAGAAGAAACGTCCCATACCCGTAAGAAAGAAGCGGAATTGTAATGAAAAAATGGAAATACAGGAGAAGCGGTTATGGCAGATAATCAATTTGCAGTGTATCAGCTTAGAGAAATTCCGGAAAACAGAAAAAAGCGTTTTCGTTCTTATGCAGAATTAAAAAAAGAACATATTCAGATACGCTATACAGATTATAAGCAAGTATATAGAAGTTGGATGCGGTATGATGAAACACCGGATAATATCCGAAACTGTTTGGCAAAGCAGTTACCGAAAAAATTTTCTGGACATGCCCTAAGCATCGGGGACGTACTGATTTTAGATAAAAATGGGGAAGCGGCAGCCTATTATTTGGAAAAAGAGGGATTTACTGTTTTAGCAGGTTTTATTCGGAATGGTTCGTCCAGTACATTGATTTCTCTTGCCACTACCAATTTTCATATTGAAGGGAAAGAAGGAAGCTGGCTTGCCTTCGATAATCTGGTGGTGGAAGGAAAAGAATTTTTCCTGATGGAGCATACGACATACGGAAAAAATGCCGCTTGGGTGGTGGTAGATGGAACTGGAAAGTTAATCGTGGATCAGGTTACGGCGGGATTTGACGAAACAGTCAAAGAACAGATTGTTTCCTATCTGCACCCACAAGAAATACGGGAAAAAAGAGGGAAACCTGTTTGGGAAAACTGGCAGAAAGCCTATGAAAATGGAGAATATTTAAGAAGTGCAGAGATCACAGAAGAACAAAATTATAATATGATTGATGGAAGAATGAATAATCTGCCAGTAAAGCCCCGTAAGATAGGAACACGAATTTCTGTGTTAGACCGTCTGCATTTAAAACAGGCGGCTTTAAATATGAAGAATTTGCCACAGCCGGTTATGGAGAATGAGATGGAGAGGAAAAGGAAATAAAAAGAAAGGGAAATCGGAATTTGTGTATTCGGATTTCCCTCGTTCCCTTTATAGTTCTTTTAACATAGCGAAATATTTTGGGCGTTCTGCTTCTGGGATTTTCAGAGCTACCATAGCCTCTTCGGTAGTCAAGTTTAGTGTTTCCATTAGATTGCGGATACTGTCTAAAGTATTTCGTTCAGTAGTGCTTTCAACAATTCCCTGACTTAAGTTACACATCTTACTGTTCCTCTAACCAAGAGATATATTTTGGGCGCTCTGTTTCCGGGATTTTCAGAGCCGCCATAGCCTGCTCGGCAGTTAAGTTTAAAGTTTCCATTAAATGTTGGATGGCACTTAAAAGAGTACGATCTACAACATCTTGGCTTAAATTACACATCAGCGACACCTCTCTTTCCAAATTCTGCGTCATTTCAATATCAAAATCATCATGGAGAATTCTTTCTTTTTCCTTCGGTGTTGTTTCTGAAGAAAGCAGAACATTTAACAATTTTAAAACTCCGTGATAATTCTCACTGTCCGGTTTGCCGAGGCAAATCATAACAGCAGACATCAAATCATAATTTTCTACTTTTTCGGTAACATGTCCCACAAGCGATTTTTCTGCAATGTAATATTGAGTAATAGTATTTTCTCTGGATTTTGGTGGGTTCATACAAATCCAGATGGAGTAGACTTTGCGAATCTTATCGTACTGTGCAGATGAAAATACAGTACCATATTGAGCAGAAATCATACGGCTGCAATAGTATATGCTGCGTTTAAGCAACGGATAACCAGGATAAAAATTGTTTTGTGCTTCTACATTGATAATTAAACGGATTAACTCACCGGATTTCGGTGCAGTTGCCGTGAAACGAATATCGTAGGTAATCGTTCCCTCCGTAATGGTTTTATCTTCTGTGCGTTCTCCCTTGATTAAAGAGGGATTGGTCTGATCAGGCAGAACCGGAACTTCTGCGACTTGCGGTTCGCCTTCAATATATTTTTCAATGATTTCTGAAATGCTACATTCTCGATATTCTTCCAAACAATTTTTCATAATCCAAGCAAGAATGATTTTTTCAGAAAGCAGCCGTTTACAAGCAGAGTCATAATCTGAGTTGCTTCCTGCGGTACGAATTGTTTGCGATAGCGTTGTTTCCAGTTCCACTAAATCACCACCTTTTCTATCTTGCCTTTAGTATAAAGCAGATAACAAAAGAATACAACAAAAAAAGGAAGAAATTTTTGGAATATAAGATTTAGCGTGGTGGCAGATTCTTTTCAGAACTTTTTTCAAAATCAGACCTTCCATGAAGAATCATCTCTACATTTTTACATACAGTTTGCAATTCTTTTTCGTATTGTTTTCTTTTTTGATATTCCTGATGCTGCATATTTTTAATGGATAGCAGTTTTTCTTTTTCAGATTTCAATAGCTTCATAGAAGGCAGTTTTTCACTTGCTGCTTGTTGTTTCAAGAAATTTCGTGCAGTTTCATAAAGCGTGATTTCTGACAGATGTTCCTGTCGGAATTGTTTTTTATTTTTTGCGTGTAAAAATTCCCTGTAAACAGATTTATTTGCAAGATATTGCCCGGTGTAATGAATTTGTTCATTGATTCTTTTCAATTCCTGCTGTGTGGAACGGAGGTTTTTTCGACAGTTGGCAGTTTCCGATTGTGATGTAGTCAATGCAGTTATCAAATCATCTTCTGTGGAATAGCCACGTTCTTGTACATACGCAATGGTTTTTGCCATTTGTTGTAAATTGGAAAGTTTTACTTTTCTGTCATAAACCGGATTGCTCTGTGCTTTGGCACGTTGCTGCAGATCTATGACAAGTCGCAGGTCTGACTTTATAAAACAGAAGGCTTCCGTTTCTTTTTGTTCCATAAATGCAGAAGTAGTAGAGTTAGAATGAGGAGTGAAAATATCTGATCTTGTGTGAGATTGATGTTGGGGTTCTTTCTTCTTTTCCCAAATTGAAAACAGATAATCTTCTGTGTAATGGGAACCTAGCGATCTTCCGGTAATGAACTTATTTCGCTCCGGGTGCAGATAGCTGAAACGTCCTCGGCTTACTTTTAAAGTAATCTGATAGTTTTTCAAAAGTGTCGCTTGAAATTCTTCTATATTGCAGGAAGAAGCGGCAGCGTATTCAATAGCGGTTCGCAGATATTCCTTTTGTGTCTGGAAAACTGTTTGGCGTGGAGCAATTCCTTTGGACAACATTTCTTTATTCAGCGTGTCTAATTTTTTCTGTCCGGTGTGCTTTGCACGATACTCTCTGTCTGTAATTTTTTTCTCCACCGGAGAAAGTAAATCTACCTGATGTAAGTGTTCCCTGTGGCAAATATGCATAAGTGAGCGTTTTAAATAAATGAGATAAGACGGTGTCAGATGATGCTTGTATCCGGCACGGGCATCGCAGGGGCGTTCCATAAATGTCTGGTGTTCCACATCATATTTTCTTAAACTGTTGATTACAATATGTACATGAATGTTTCCACTTTCATTATTTCCGTCTGTATGGGTACATACAAGAGCCTGATGTCCCGGAAAAGTTTTTTGAGCATACTCTAATCCGAGTTGTTGTGCCTTTTCTCCGGTTAATCCATGTTCTTCGGCATCTTTTGGATCAAAGCTAAGAATATAGTGATGAGATTTGATTTCATCAAAATTCTGGTTTTTATGATATTGTGCATTTAACTCTTTACATTCCAAATCAAAAGAAAAGGGATCGCAGTTAATGCCGTCAATGTAGTATTCCTTCCTTGGAATGAGTTCTCCATTTTTATCAAGGATTGGTTTTTTCGTATGTTCATCATATTGAAACAGAAGATAGCGTTGTGCTTCTCCATAGTTAGCATTTTTACTTGCAATGTGCTTAAGAATTGCCATATTCACTACCTCTTGCATGCTTGGGGGCAGATATATTTTGGGAAGAAAAGTTCCCGGCAAGTTTTAAGACTTCGTATTTCATTTCATAGATTTTAGAAAGACTCTGCTGGAGCGATTTTTGTATTTCCTGTGAATGAATACCGCCGCTATTGAAATACCGGGCAATCTGATTTAGATTGCTTCCTATTTTTCCAAACTCGGCAATCAATTTTTTTAATTCCGGCAGATCAGCCACTAGTTCATATTTTATAATTGTTCTTTTGTTCATAATTTGTCTACGGGCAAATTCTGCCAAAGGCAGACTTGCAGCTTTTGCTTGAGATGATATAATTTCGTATTCCGTATCGGTAAGGCGGAGCATAATCTGGTGTGTATGCCGTAATGATTTTTCTTTTTTGGGTCTTGCCATAGTATAAAATCTCCTTTTATAAAAATTCTATTTACATATAAGCCGATAGAGGGAACTGCATTGGTAAATGAAAAATAACTGTGAAAATATTTCAGAAACATGGTACAATAGAAAAAATAATTGTATGGAGGTCTACTATGCCAAGAGGAAGAAAAAAACAGAATGTGCTTACTTTAGAGGAGCAGCTTGTAACAGTAAACGAAAGAATTCAGGAAGTAGAGAGTGATTTGAAGCAGCTTCGTTCTCAAAGAAAAGAAATTCAGGAGAAAATTGAGGAGCAGGAAAAGGAAACATTGTTCCGGGCGGTAGTTGCTTCGGGAAGAACCGTAGAAGATGTTCTTGCAATATTAAAAGCCCAAGATCAGAGGGAAGAACCGTAATTTAGAAAAAAGATGTTTATTGCTATGAAAAGTGTAGCAGTAGACATCTTTTTTATTACCGTGATGAAACAATCATGCTGCGACTATCAAGATAGGAGCCAATATATATTTGAAAAATATGATGATGTCGAGGGTATGGGGAGCGAAATCCTCATCAAGTTTGCCGAGTAGGAAAAAGTCACGAAGTGAGTTTTGAGTTACTCAGGCGAAACTTGCTCTGCAATGAAAATGAAAAATATATTGACATAATAAGACTATTGTGATAGTATTTATACAACGACAAAAGACTATTGCAATAGTATAAAGGAGGTACCGTTTTAATGAAGTTGTATGACTCAGAAATTAAAGTAATGAATGTTTTGTGGGAAAGAGGGAGTTTAAAAGCATCTGAAATTGTAAAAATAATGCAAAATCTTACAGATTGGAATAAAAATACAACATATACTGTGATTAAAAAATGTGTAGACAAAGGAGCCATAGAACGTAGAGAACCGGGGTTTTTGTGTGTCCCGATAATAGATAAAATTGATGTTCAAAAAAAGGAAACACAAGAATTGATAGGAAAGATGTTTTCGGGTTCACGGACGAAGTTTTTATCCTGTTTCTTATCTCAAGATGACGTTAGTGATTCAGAATTAGATGAAATGGAGAATCTTATTAAAAGATATAAAGAGGAAAAGTAGTGAATTTATTAAGGCTAAATATCTTAGTTAGTATTTTTATAATTTTTGTGATTTTCATAAGAAAATACGGGGGAAAAAGAATTGCATCATATTTTTATAGTGTGTTATGGGAAGCAATTATTATCAAATTACTGTTATCTTTTTTTGTGCCGATAATCAAAATGATGGTAGCAAGCTGGGTATTGAAAAATGAAAGTAATGCAAATGAGAAAATTAAATTTGGAATTTTTGAAAATCTTAATGTATGGATAATGTGCATATGGATATTTATTAGTATTTGTCTACTATGTATGTTTGTTCTAAATTATTGTAGATTTTTAAAAAGAATTTATAAAACGACCAGTGCAGATAGATTTAATGGTCTATTCCATATATCTCATAATAAGAAACATATCCACACAAAAATGTGTACGAGTATTCAATCCCCATTAACATTTGGTATTTTTAAGTCGACGATTTTGTTGCCGCAATCAGTTTTAGGTATGACAGAGGAGGAACAAAAATATTTATTGTATCATGAATTGGTACATGCGAAACATAGGGATTCTTTATGGAAGATTTTAGCAGTAATTATAGCAACGATATATTGGTTTAATCCCTTTGTGTGGATTTTGGTTAAGTTTTTTGATCAGGATTTGGAACTCAGATGCGATTATAATGTGGTTTCTAAACTGGGAGGAAAAGTGGAATATGCAGAGTTACTTTTGAAGTTTGCAAGAAATTCTAAAAATCCAGTTTATTTATTAAATGGATTTGGAGATTCTATAGTAAAAAAAAGAATTGTTTCTATAATGAATTTTGATAAAGAGAAAAAGAAATACACATGTTCATTACTTGTTTCAACGACATTTATTATTTTACTGATATTTTTTAAAATGGATTCGATTGAAAGCATCTCAGAAAGTATAGGAAAATCACAAGTAGTGGAGCTGAATGAACTTGAGGAAAGAGAACATCCGCTGTATGTATATGAAGAAAATGGAATTGAATATGTTAATGGCAAATGGTTTTTTAAAGGAAGTGAAATAGGAGGGCTTGTAGATGTAGGGTATTGTATTTATGTGGATGAAGGTGCTAAGAGTAGTGTTTGGATTTATGTTTCAAGGAATAAAAATGGACAAATTAGTTCGTTGGATGTGATTTCAGAAAAAGAGGGATGGGAAAAAGTAGAAAAATAACTTCATATCAATAGGAGGAATTTTGCGTATGAAATATCAAAAGAGGAATAGACCGTATGAAAATGTAAAAGAGAATGTACTTGTTCTTACTAATGATGGAAAATCAATAATTACGTTGAATAATACTGCATTTGCTATATGGCAAAACTGTGAGGGAAGGGAGTTAGAAGAAGTAGTGCAATGTGTATTACACATGTATAAATTAGATGTGGCAGAGTTTTATGATACGGTAAAGAATGACTGTATTGAAATTCTAGAATACTTAGGAGAAAACGGTTTAATTAAAGAAGGATAGAAGGTGAATAATATGATAAATGAAAGTTTAGTAGATAATTACAGTCTGCAAGGAGCGTACATAGAGCTTACATCTGAATGTAATTTACGGTGCTTACATTGTTATAATGAATCAGGCGTGTTGCGCAATTTAATCAACATGAAAGAATATGAAAATATTCTTAATAGTCTTCCAAATGGAGAAGATACAACCGTTACATTATCAGGTGGGGAACCATTATTACACCCTTTGATTTGGGAGTTTGTTAAAAAGCTAGATGAGAAAGAATTTGGAAGAAAATTAATGATAACTAATGCAACATTGATTACACCAGAAATTGCTAAAGCGTTAAAAGCTCATAATTTATCTATACAAGTAAGCTTGAATGGTTCATGTCCAGATACACATGATAAATTATGTGGAAAGGGTAATTTTGATAAAACTATAAAAGGTTTGAAATATTTACTTGATGCGGGGCTTGCAGAGAGAGTTTTAATAAGGTGCATGGTTTCTGCGTTTAATATTACAGATGTAAAAAAGATGATAAAAATGTTAGCAGAGCAGGGAATTAAACATATCGACTTGGCTACGTTAACGCTACTTGGTAGAGGAAAGAAAAATATCGATAAAATGTATTTGTTGCCAAAAGATAAAAAGGCGTTTATTAGAAATATATCTTCAGATGAAGAAATATTGAGGTATATTGAAAATGGGATAAATATTTCTTTTCCAGATGAATTTACAGGGGTTTGTCCACTAATTATGGATAGTATAGATGGAAAGAAGATTCCACTGACACCACGTATTGATTCAAGCGGTAATGTATATTTATGTCAAATATTTTCAGGAGAAAACTATTCTATAGGAAATGTTTATGACGAAACATTAAGTGAAATATGTAAAGGTGATAGACTTTCTCATTTAGTATGGTTCCTGAGATATGGAATGAAATATATGCATGAGTGTGAAAAATGTGTATGGCAATCATCATGCGGAAAAGGGTGTTTAGCACTAGCTTTGAACAACGGTTCTATCAAGAAACTGATGGAGAGTGTGAACTTCGAAAAGAACAATTTCTTGAAGATTTTTTAAAACAACAATAAGGTAACCGGCTATTAAAGAATTTGTTTTTGATAAATGATTTAGATTTAATTATAGGAGGTATTTAGTATGAACTATACAAAACCAGTAGCAACAAAAGCAACAGTAGCAACTATCGAACCAAGAGCTTGTACATCAAACTTTACTTGTACATCAAGCTTTAACTGCTCTAAATACACATGTAAAAAGAACTTTACATGTAAATCTTGGTAAAATAAGTTAATAAAGCATATAGACATTTTACTGCGAAAAGTCTTTGACAAAAAAATGATATAAAGAGGTTACCTTATTACAAATTCTTTAATAGCTAACTTAAAATGGAACTTTTATGGTAAAAGTTCCATTTTATTTTATCTTATCTATAATTTTAACGCATTTTAGAAAAAAAGTATATAATTCTTTTGCATAAAATAATTTTTAAATGAATGTTCTGGATAAGTTTATATTAGCTGTCCGGTGATATATATGGAAATCACTTCTTAGATTCACTTTTGTGCATATTGAATGCATAATTTCTACAGAAATATTTGTAAAGGCTACTACTCACTGTAGATGTGACAAGACCTTGAAAAATATTCCCATAGAAATGAAACCGTAATCAAGCACAAAAAGGCAATTTCTGGTGTCAGAACTCTGATTTCTAAATTTCTGAATTTGTGATTTTTCGAGTCGCAAGAATATTCATTAAAAAAATATACAATATAATACATATAGGGAAATGATAAACAGAATAATTGTAAGAAATAAAAGGAAAAAGCAATGGAAATAGGATATAAATGGATAATAAAAAAAATTATTAAAGGAAATATTTTGGCGTTTTTGGGAATGATATTTATATTTTTTGCTATTGGAATTTTGCAATCAGGGAGCATTTTGATAGTACAAAAAATAATGAGACAGATCAATAGCCCTAAAGAGGCATTAGTAATAATACTAATAATTGCTTTTATCGTAATACAATTATTGAGAAGTTTTGAACATTTTATCAGTGAAAATTGGGAATTATTTATCCAAAAGAAAGTGTTTAGAGTTTTTTATCATGAATTATGTGGAAAAATACATAATATATCAATTTTAAAATTTGATTCAGCACAATTTTTAGTTGATGTTGAGCGCTCAAGGAAAGCAGTAGACAATAAAATCGCAGATTTTATTGGTCAGATATTTTCTTTGATAGCAATTATATCCACCATGATTAGTTTATGTGCTATACTTGTCAAAATAGACAAAAAATTTTTTGCATATTTTCTAATTATGAGTATATTTCAAAATATAGTTCTAATTTTTAACTCAAAAGATACAATTCGATTTTTAAAGAAACAAGATAAAAAGTGGCATAAGGAATATTATTATAAAGACCTATTGGAAAATAGAGAATATGCTAAGGAAATAAGAAATTATAACGGATATGACTGGATTGTGGAAAAAAGAATGGAAAATTATGATCAAATTGCAAAGGAGCATTTAGGGTTTAGTAAAAGATGGTCAGCAATTAATATTATTACAGGAATTTTGATGTATTTATTAGAGGGAGGCATGTTTCTATTTGTGTTTATATATTTGAAAAAAGGAAATATAACATCAGATGTTGCAATAATGTTAATTCAGGCGCAGATACTTTTTTGTACTACAGTATTTGCTTGTGTAGAATATGTAATGAATGCGAAAGAAGATTTTTCTTATATAGATTCATTTATAAAAATTATGAATACAAAAGAGCAAAAAGTAAATGTAGATGCACCGGAGCATATAACTGATAAACTTGAGCTAAAGAATATATTTTTTGGATATGATGAAAAAAATCTTGTTTTAAAAAATATCAATCTATGTATAAAAAAAGGGGAAAAAGTAGCTTTAGTAGGAGAAAATGGTTCGGGCAAGAGTACGCTGGCAAAAATTATAATGGGTTTATTATTACCTACGAAGGGAGAAATAAGTATAGGAAAATGGGAAAAAGCTGCTATTTTTCAAGATTTTGGTAGATTTTATTTGAAAGTAAAAGAGAATATTTTTATAGGAAATTTAAGCGCCGATATTGATGAATTTGAAGACTTTTATAAAAACAAAAAAGAATTTCAATTTATCGAAAATCTGCCAAATGGACTTGATAGTCTTTTGGGACCTGAAATTTATGAAAATGGACTTGAATTATCAGGTGGGCAATGGCAAAAGATAGCTTTACTTCGTGCGCTAATTAGAAATGCTGAGATTATTTTATTTGATGAGCCAACATCTGCTATGGATCCTGTCGCAGAGAGAGAATGCTTTAAAGAGATAGAAGAATTATTAAAAGATAAGACAGTGATTATAATAACTCATAGAATAGGATTGACTAAATTCGCAGATAAAATAGTAACTTTGCAAAATGGACAAATTGTAGAAGAAGGTACGTATAAAGAACTTTTGAATAATACTAGTATTTTTCAAAAATATTACATGGAACAAAGTAAATGGTATAAGTGAGATGAATAAGATGAAAATATGTATCAAAATGATAAAAGAAATAATAGACAAAAGATTGTTACAAAGAATTGTGATAATGATTGTTTTGCTGCTTTCAGCAGGAATGATAGAACCTTTTATAACGTGGATATATAAGGTGATTATTGACTGTATTAGTGACTTCTCAGAAATAGATTTACAAATAATAGTGTTTGTGATATTTGCATACGAAATTCTTCAGTGCTTGATACAAATTCTCAATTATGTTAAGGAACATTTTTTTTTAAGAATCAATTATCAGTTTAGTAAAAATATTATGAAAAGTATACATCAAAAAATTAAAAATATTGATATGGAAGAATTTGAAAACCGAAAAGTATATGACTTAATGGAGAGAATAAATTCAAAAATGGCAGATGATGTATTAGATATTTTAACGACAGGATTTCAGGTTGTGACAATTGTGATATCAATACTCATATATTGTGTTATGCTTTTTGATATAAGATGGTATTTCCCAATACTAATTATTATAAGTTTAGTTCCGTCAATAGCTTTAAAACAGAAGAAAAATAAAGAAAAATTTTGTCTCGCAAGAGATTTGTTTCCAGAGGAAAGGAAAAAAAATTATTTTCTTAATGCTGTATTCCAAAGACAATATGTTAAAGATATTAAATTGTTAAATTTGGAACCTTTTTTTTTAGAGAAGGCACAAATAACTAATGATAAGGTTATCGAAAAAAATAGAGAGTTGTCAGTAAAATATTTTTTGTACGAATTATGCGTAAATATACTAAAATATGGAATACTTGGAAGCCTTATTTATATAACTTGTCATTTGGCTGCATATCAGATGGTAACGGTTGGAAGTGTCATGTTGCTGGTTAATATTTTTCAGCTGTTAACTCAAAATGTTGAATGTTTTGTAGATTTGATAAAAGGATTTAGTGACGTTTCATGGCTTATGGAAGAATGGGATGAGTTCAAAAATTTGAAAGAAAAAAAGTGGGGAAATAAGAGGAGTAGTACATATACAATACAGTTTGAAAATGTAAAGTATAAGTATCCAAATTCTAAAAAAAACTCTTTAAATGATGTATCGGTGAATATTAAATCAGGTGAGAAGGTAGTGATTGTTGGCGAAAACGGAAGTGGAAAATCTACGTTTATAAATCTTTTAATGGGAATGTATCCAGTAAGTGAGGGAAAGATAAAAATAGATGGTATAGATATAAAAGATATAGATAAAAAGTGTATGGATAAAATAGTATGCGTATTTCAAAATTTTATTAAATATCATGCAACAATAAAAGAAAATATTACATTAGGAAAAGAAAAATTAGAAAAAGAAAATATTTTTCTTCAAAGTTTTGATTTGGAT